>NZ_JBYTEG010000024.1:0-113765 GCF_058792255.1 Cupriavidus sp. CPT47-8839-RL05A
TTGCGGCTTGCGGTTTACAACTGCTTCGGCGGCTAACAATGAAAAATGCCGTTCAGTCTTAACTGAACGGCATTACGGCTGCGGCCGGCTTTTTCTTCGGGTGCGGAAATACGATCAGTGCAGCGTGCGCGGCGTGTCGTCGTCCTCGTCCTCATCGACGACTTCAACGCCCGAGGCGCCATGGGCGTGGCCGTGCTCGATTTCCTCGGCGGTGGCCTCGCGGACTTCGGAGACCTTCAGCCAGAAGCGCAGCGCCATGCCGGCCAGCGGATGGTTGCCATCCAGCACGACCTTGTCCTCGGCCACGTCGGTCACGGTGTAGATGACGGAGTCCTCTTCGTCGCCATCTTCGGGCATGCCTTCGAACTGCATGCCGACTTCCAGCGGCTCGGGGAAGCGGTTGCGCGGCTCGACCTTCACCATATCGGCGTCATAGTCGCCGAACGCGTCTTCCGGCTCCAGCTGCAGCTGGGTCTCGAAGCCCGCGTCATGACCGTCGAGCGCTTCCTCGATCTTGGGGAACGTGCCATCATACCCGCCGTGCAAATAAACCATGGCTTCATCTGACTCCTCGATCAGATTGCCTTGCGCGTCCGACAGCTTGTACATCACGGACACCACAGTATTCTTAGCGATTTTCAATTCTTGACTCCATGAACGATTCCGCATTATACGCGCAGGCCCTGCCCCCTGGCCCCGTCGATCCAGACACTCCGCTCGACCTGCTTGGTGGCATGACGCCTGCTGCATTCATGCGGGATATCTGGCATCGCAAGCCCCTGCTGATTCGACAGGCAGTACCCGGAATCGTGCCGCCTGTGTCGCGCGAGGCTCTTTTCGACCTGGCCGACAGCGATGACGTCGAATCGCGCCTGGTGACGCACTTCCGTAACCGCTGGAAACTCGCGCATGGCCCATTTGCGCGCGAAAACCTGCCCGGCGTCAAGGCCCGCCAGTGGACCCTGCTGGTGCAAGGGGTAAATCTGCACGACGCCGCCGCGGCGGAACTGATGGGCCGCTTCCGTTTCGTGCCCGACGCGCGCCTGGACGACCTGATGATCAGCTACGCCACCGACGGCGGCGGCGTGGGCCCGCATTTCGACTCCTACGATGTGTTCCTGCTGCAAGTCTCGGGCCGGCGCCGCTGGCGCATTTCGTCGCAGACCAGCCTTGAGCTGATCCCGGACATGCCGCTGAAGATCCTCGCCGACTTCAACGCGGAACAGGAATGGGTGCTCGAACCCGGCGACATGCTCTACCTGCCGCCGCAATATGCGCACGATGGCATTGCCGAGGGTGAATGCATGACCTGCTCGATCGGCTTCCGCGCGCCGGCCTACCGCGAGCTGGCCGGGCATTTCCTGGCCTGGCTGTCTGAAACGGTTGAAGACAACGAAGACCTCGGCGGCCGTTATGCCGACGCCGGCGAGCGCGCCGCCACGCGGCCCGCGCAGTTGCCGGCCGGCATGACCAAGGCAGTCGCCGAGCGGCTCAAGGCGTTGCAATGGAATAGCCAGATGGTGTCTGAATTCCTCGGCAGCCATCTGTCCGAACCCAAACCTGGCGTTGAATTTGCAGAGATACCTGACATGCCGTTGCGCCGTTATGCGACACTGGCGGCCCGCCATGGTGTAGTACTGCCATCGGCATCGATTGCGCTTTACGACCGCGCGAATTTCTTCCTCAATGGAGAAGCCTACGAGCCGCCGGCCGAACTGATGCAGTGGCTGAAAAAGTTGGCCGATTATCGGCAGCTTAGTAGCGAAGATGTTGCGGCTTGCGCGGGCCTACCCGATCTGATGGAAACTTTCCATCACTGGACGCTGGAAGGATGGCTGCAATTGGGTCCGCGGCTGTAATAATGCGTAACATTGCGAATCAGTAAATTTCGGCGCTACACAAGCCGGGAAAACGCGGATATAATCGTTGGCTGGCTAGTACTGTGGACCATTGCATATGTCGGGACCCGGGAGGGCCTCTATTTTGCAGTTCAAGAGCGATAATTACCGGTAATTATTCATCGCCTGTTTTCCGTTATTACAAGTTAAAGGACGAAAAATGAAGAAGTCTCTCCTGATCGCATCGCTGCTGGCCGCTGTTGCTCTCGCCGCTTGCGGCAAGAAGGAAGAAGCTGCCGCTCCGGCCGCTGACACGGCTGCTCCGGCCGCTGCCGCTCCGGCTGCTGAAGCTTCGGCTCCCGCTGCTGAAGCCCCGGCCGCTCCGGCTGCTGCCGCTCCGGCTGCTGACGCTTCGGCTCCGGCTGCTGACGCTTCGGCTCCGGCTGCCAAGCAGTAATCGTTTCCTGACCGATGAAAAAACCGGCCTTCGGGCCGGTTTTTTTATTTGGGCGCCGCTACCGCACTGCGCCCTGCTGAATCCACGCATCCCTCAGGCGCGCACCGCCTGCCAGTCCAGGCCCTCGTCCTGGTCTGCCACCAGCACCTCGGACGGCAACGCACCCAATGCCATTGCCAGCGCCCCCGTTGCCAGGTCACGCGTATTGTTCTGCTTGCTGAGGTGGGCCGCGACCACGCGGTTCAGGCCGGTATGGGCAACTTGCGCCAGGATACTGGCCGCCACTTCATTGGCCAGGTGGCCGAAGTCCCCGCCGATGCGCCGCTTCAGCGAAGCCGGATAGACCGAATTGCGCAGCATCTCGCGGTCATGGTTGCATTCCAGCACCAGCGCATCCACGCCTGCCAGGCGCGCCGTCACGTAAGGCGTCTCCATGCCTGCATCGGTCAACACGCCTAGCCTTGCCTGCCCGTCCGACAAGACGAACTGCAGCGGCTCGCGCGCATCGTGCGGCACGGTGTACGGCAGCACCTGCAGTCCGGCGATGGCAAAGGCATGGTCGGCGCCGCAGACGCGCACGTCGGCCGCATCGGCGCCGCGCAGGTGCGAGGTCGCCAGCCAGGTGCCGTGGCTGGTGTACACCGCCAGGCGGTGGCGGGCAGCAAAGGCGTAGGCCGAGCCGACGTGGTCGCCATGCTCGTGCGTCACCAGCACGGCGTCGAGCTGGTCCGGCGCGACGCCCAGGCGCTCCAGGCGCCGGGCGGTCTCGCGGATGCCGAAGCCGCAGTCGAGCAGCACGCGCGTGGTGGTGGTGCCTTCGCGGGATTCGATCAGCAGCGAGTTGCCCTCGCTGCCGCTGCCGAGGAAGGCGAAGCGCATCATGGCCGCGCCCTCCCCGCCAGGCACCGGCCAGGACGGCCGGCTGGCATGCCAGCAGTCATGCGCCGGCTCAGTGCAGTTGCTCGTCGATCAGCGACAGGATGCGCTTGCCGATTTCGCCGTTCTCAGGCTGGCCGGCATCGTTGAGCACCGTCACCAGCGTGCCGCTGCCCGTGCCCTTGAGCGACACGCGATACTTCTTGGCGGTCTTGGAATCTTCCGGCTTGGTGAACAGCTTGGAGAAGAAGCCACGGCTGTCGGCAACGGTGCGCGGGTCGACATAGCGCACGTAGTACAGGCCCTGGCCGCGGTCGCGGTCTTCAACCGTGAAGTTCACGCGGTCCAGCGACAGGCCGACCGAGCGCCAGGCGCGGTCGAACGGCTCGGGCAGCTGCAGCGCCGGGGCGCCGTTGACCTGGGCCAGGTACGACTTGGCCGGCGCGGCGCCATCGGCACCAGCGGCGGCCGCGGTGCCGGCAGCGGCGGCCGTGCCCGAAGCGGCTGCGGTATTGCCCGCCGCCGCCGGGTTCTTGGCCATGCGGTCGGCCTGTTCCTTCTGCACGCCCAGCCGCTGGGCCAGGCGCGACAGGAATTCGGCTTCCAGCTCTGGATCGGCCGGACGCGGAGTCCAGACCGTGCTCGACTTGTCGATGCCGGTCAGCTGCTCCTGCGCACCGCGGTGGCTGATGAAGACCTCCAGCGTGCCGTTCTGCGAACGCTCGACGCGGGTGCGGAACTTGTCGCGCTCCGAGGTCGAGTACAGGCCGTCGAAGACCTTGCCGATGGTGTTGCGGATGATGTCCTGCGGGATCTTGGCGCGGTTCTCGGCCCAGTCGGTTTCCATGATGCCGGTCTCGGGCGAGTCCTGCACCAGCAGGAAACCGCTTTCCTGCCAGAAGCCGCGCAGCTGCTGCCACAGCTGGTCGCCGCGCATGCCGTTGCTGATCACCAGCCAGCGCTGGTTGCCGTCGCGCTCCATGCGGATGCCCTGGGCGGAGGGCAGCACGTTCTCGCTCGGGGATTGCTCGCGCACCTTGGTGGCCTGGCTGTACGTCGACAGCGTCGAGGTGCCGTTCGCATCGGGCACCGAATAGCGGCGATCGCCCTCCAGCTTGGTCAGGTCGGGCGGGATATCCAGCGTAGGCGTGCGCTTCGAGGCCGACGACTTGTAGTCGATCTTGTCCGGCTGCATCGCTTCGTTGATGCTGCTGCAGCCGGTGATCACGCCAGCGGCGAGCACGGGCACAACCAGGGCGGCGCGGCGGACTTGCGTCGCGCCGCGGCGGTTAAGCTTCAGTTTCATTGACACGCAATCCTAGTAGGTGGTGCGACAGCAGGACGCCGCGAAAGATCAGGCCAGCAGGCCGGCGGCGGCCAGTGCCTTGCGTACATAGTCGTGGTTGGCCTCGGACAGAGGGGTCAGCGGCAGGCGGATACCGCCTTCCATCCTGCCCATCTGCTGGAGCGCCCACTTGACCGGGATCGGGTTGGCCTCGATGAACATGGCCTTGTTCAGCCCGATCAGCTCCATGTGCAGGCGGCGCGCGGTGACGACGTCGCCCTTGAGCGCCGCAACGCACATCTCGTGCATCTTGCGCGGTGCCACGTTGGCGGTGACCGAGATATTACCGTGGCCGCCCAGCAGGATCAGCGCAACCGCGGTGGGGTCGTCGCCGCTGTAGATGGCAAAGCCTTCCGGCGCGTCCTTGATCAGCTGCGCGGCGCGGTCGATATTGCCCGTCGCTTCCTTGACGCCGACGATGCCCGGCACCTGCGCCAGGCGCAGGATGGTCTCGTTGTTCATGTCCGCGACCGTACGGCCCGGCACGTTGTACAGCAGCACCGGCAGCTCCACCGCTTCGGCGATGGTGCGGAAATGCCGGTACATGCCTTCCTGGGTCGGCTTGTTGTAGTACGGCACGACCTGCAGCGACGCATCGGCGCCCACCTTCTTGGCGAAGGCGGTCAGCTCGATGGCCTCCTTGGTGGAGTTGCCGCCGGTGCCCGCGATGATCGGGATGCGCTTGCCGGCCTGTTCCACGGCAACGCGGATCAGTTCGCAGTGCTCCTCGACGGAAACTGTCGGGGACTCGCCGGTGGTGCCCACGATCACGATGCCGTCGGTGCCTTCGGCCACGTGCCAGTCGACCAGTGCGCGCAGGGCCGGGAAGTCCAGGCTGCCGTCTTCATGCATCGGGGTAACGATGGCGACAATGCTGCCGGTAATCTGTGTCATAACGTTAAGGAATTCGGGATGCGAATAACGGGATTGTACCGGAACCGCAGGCCGCTTCGACCGCCGCCCGGACAGGGGTTGATACCAACTGTTTCAACGTGTGCAGCGGCATTCTCGCCGACAGCGCCGTGCCTGGCTCAGACGTCGAGCCGGTAGCGTGCCGGCGCGGGCGCATCGGCGCCGGCAGCCGCCTCGCGCACCGCACATATCCGCTGCACGAAGGCTGTTTTCGGCACTTCGACCAGGCCATCCTCATAGGCGACCACGCGCAGGCCATGCTGGCGCGCCACTTCGAGCAATTCGCCCGGCCGCAGCAGGAAATCCGGCCGCGACGGCTTGCCGACGGTTTCATTGCCCGCGGCAAAGGTTTCATAAATCCACATGCCGCCGGGCGCCAGCGCCGCCGCCAAGTGCGGCCACAGCGGCCGGTGCAGGTAATTGGTGACGACGATGGCGTCGAACGGCGCCTCGCCGGCCAGCGGCCAGGCGCCCTGCTCCAGGTCGGCCACCCGGCCGGTCACGCCGGCCGGCAGGCCGGCGATGGCCTCGGCGTCGCGGTCGACGGCCAGCACCGTGTGGCCGCGCGCCGCCAGCCAGGCGGCATGGCGGCCGCTGCCGCAGGCCAGGTCCAGCACCCGCGCGCCGGGGCGCAGCAGGTGGGCCCAGCGGGCAACCCAGGGGGAGGGGGCCGAAAGCCCGGCATGCGATAGCGTCATGGCGTTCCCCGGCACGTCACTGCAGCAGCATCACGATCGGGCGCAGCATTAGCTCGATCAGCGACATCAGCACATTGACCACCGGCGTCATCCAGATCGTGGTGATCACGCCAGCGGCCACCAGCGCCAGCACCACGAAGATGCCGTACGGCTCGATGCGCGACACCGCGCGGGCAATGCCCTGCGGCAGCAGCGCGGTCAGCACGCGGCCGCCGTCCAGCGGCGGCACCGGGAACAGGTTGAAGGCCGCCACCACCAGGTTGACGCGCACGCCCGCCAGCGCCATCTCGCCGAAAAACGGCTCGCGCACGCCGCCCCAGGTCAGGCCGATGGCCAGCAGCACCCAGACGAAGGCCTGCACCACATTGCTGGCCGGCCCGGCCAGCGCCACCCACATGCCGTGCCAGCGCGGGTTACGCAGGCGCTCGAACGCCACCGGCACCGGCTTGGCATAGCCGAACACGAACTGGCCGCTGGTCATGATATAGAGCAGCAGCGGCACCGCGATGGTGCCGATCGGATCGATATGGCGGATCGGGTTCAGGCTGACGCGCCCGAGCGCATAGGCCGTGTCGTCGCCGAAAAGCTTGGCCACGTAGCCGTGCGAGGCCTCATGCAGCGTGATGGCGAACAGCACCGGCAGGGCATAGACCGCGAAGGTCTGGATAAGGGAGGAATCCATGGTCCCTATTGTAACGGCCCGGCGCCGCCCAGGCGCACGCTCGTGCACCCGCCAGGCGGGGTGGCAGCGCCCGGGGAACTCAGAGCCCGAAGCGCTCGACGTCGCCGCGGCCCGCGCGGATCAGTTCGGGCTCGCCGCTGGTCAGGTCGATCACCGTGGTCGGCTGCGCCGGCGCCGGGCCGCCGCACACCACCAGGTCAAGCTGCTTCTCCAGCCGCGCGCGGATTTCCGCCGGGTCGTTGAGCGGCTCTTCGTCGCCCGGCATCTGCAGCGTGGCCGAGATCAGCGGCTCGCCGGTCTCGCCCAGCAACGCCAGCGGAATCGCGTGTTCAGGCACGCGCACGCCGATGGTCTTGCGCGCCGGGTGCGACAGCCGCCGCGGCACCTCCTTGGTCGCTTCCAGGATGAACACGTACGGGCCCGGCGTGGCGCCCTTGAGCCAGCGGTACTGCCGGTTGTCGACGCGGGCAAAGTTGCCGAGCTCGGACAGGTCGCGGCACATCAGCGTCAGGTGGTGGCGGTCATCGATACCGCGCAGCCGGCGCAGGCGCTCGACGGCGGCCTTGTCGTCGAGCCGGCAGGCCAGCGCATAGCTGGAATCGGTCGGCAGCGCAATCAGGCCGCCCTTCTGCAGGATCTGGGCGGCCTGCTTGACCAGGCGCGACTGCGGATTGAGCGGATGGATCTCGAAGTACTGTGACATGGACCAGGGTGGCGGATTCAGACAGATCGGAGCGGAATCTGGGGGGTACCCCGGCCAGGCCGGGCTTGCGCCTACCAGTCGTGCCAGACCGGCGTCACCGTCGGCGGCAGCGGCGGCAGCTTGCCCAGCTCGACGCGCCCTTCGCCGGGGCCGTGGAAATCCGAGCCGCGCGAGGCCAGCAGCCCGTAGTGGCGGGCCACCGCGGCATAGCGGCGGTACTGGTCGGGCGTGTGGCTGCCAGTCACGACCTCGACGGCGCCACCGCCCAGGGCGGTGAATTCATCGAACAGCGCGTCGTGCTGGGTATCGGTGTAATTGTAGCGGCCCGGGTGCGCCATCACGGCGATGCCGCCGGCGGCGCGGATCCAGCCGACTGCGTCGGCCAGGCTGGCCCAGCGGTGGCCGACATAGCCGGGGCGGCCTTCCGACAGGTACTCGCTGAAGACCTCGCCCACGGTGGCGCAACGGCCCTGGTCGACCAGCCAGCGCGCAAAGTGCGTGCGCGAGATCAGGTCCGGGTTGCCCACGTGCTGCAGCGCCCCTTCATAGGCGCCGGTGATGCCCACTTTTGCCAGCGCGTCGGCAATATCGCGCGCGCGACGCGCGCGGCCCGAACGGGTATCGGTCAGGCCGTCGATCAGTTCCGGGCAGTGCGGGTCGATCTGCAGGCCGACGATGTGCACGGTCTGCCCGGCCCAGGTCACCGAGATCTCCACGCCCGGCACATAGCACATGCCGAATTCCTCGGCCGCGGCACGCGCCTCGGCCTGCCCGCCCAGTTCGTCGTGGTCGGTCAGGGCCCAGAACGCGACCCCCGCGTCGCGGGCGATTTCCGCGATGGCGCGCGGCGCCAGCGTGCCGTCGGACACGGTGGAATGGCAATGCAGGTCGGCATTGATGGCGTGGGCGTTTTGCATGGGGCCATTCTACTCCCGTCGCCCCCTCCATGCGTGACGCCGGCGCCCCCTGGAAAGCCATGCCAAAGCCCTGCCGGCAACGCTGGCGTGGGCGGAAACGGGCGATGTGCGGGGTATAGTCGGGCCTTGCACTGTCATTTTTGCGGGCACCTGGCGTGCCCGCCATGCCCAATGTCCACCGCTACCCCCCTCGCACCAGCCCCCGTCACCACCACCGATGTCCTGATCGTGGGCGCCGGCCCGGTCGGGCTCTTTGCCGCGTTCCAGGCCGGCGTGCTCGGCCTCAGATGCGAGCTGATCGATGTGCTCGACCGCGCCGGCGGCCAGTGCACCGAGCTCTATCCTGAAAAACCGATCTACGACATCCCCGCCGTGCCGGGCTGCCTGGCGCAGGACCTGGTCGACCGGCTGCTGGAGCAATGCGCGCCGTTCGATTTCCCGATGCACTTCGGCCAGCGCGCGGAAAGCCTGTCCGAAATCCCGCGGCAGCCGGCACCTGACGGGCATGCCGCCCATGAGCGCCTGCTGGTCACCACTGACGGCGGCAAGCGCTTCGATGTCGCCGCGGTGCTGATCTGCGCCGGCGCGGGCGCGTTTGCGCCGCAGCGTGTATCGCTGCCGGAAGCGCCGGCACTGGAAGGCCGCCACGTGCACTACGCCGTGCGCGATGTGTCGCGCTTTGCCGGCAAGCGCGTGGTGGTGGCCGGCGGCGGCGACTCGGCGCTGGACTGGGCGCTGGCGCTGCGCAAGGTGGCCGCGCGCGTGGCGCTGGTGCACCGGCGCGAAGGCTTCCGCGCGGCCGACGGCACCGTCGCGGAAATGCGCGAGGCAGTGGCGGCCGGCGAGATGGATTTCGTGGTCGGCATGCTCGGCGCCCTGCGCACCGAAGGCCAGGACGGCCCGCTGACCGAGGTCGAGGTGCGCACCCGCGACGGCAGCACGGTGCTGCCCACCGATGAACTGGTGGCGCTGTACGGCCTGGTGTCCGAGCCGGGCCCGATCGCGCAGTGGGACATGGACATGCGCGCCGGCCGCATCCTGGTCGACACCACCACTTATGAAAGCTCGCGCCGCGGCATCTTTGCCGCGGGCGATATCGCCTACTACACCAACAAGCAGAAGCTGATCCTGTCAGGCTTCCACGAGGCCGCGCTGGCATTGCGCCGCGCCTACCACTACGCCTTCCCGGAAAAGGCGCTGGTGCACGTGCACACCAGCAACAACGCCGCGCTGAAGGAAAAGCTGACGCACGCCTGAGCGGCGGCGCCAGCGCTCACACCGCGCTGCAGAACGATTCCACCAGCTCCGCCACCGCGGCGGGCTGGTCGTGATGCAGCATGTGGCCGGCGTCATCGACCATCGCTTCACGGAAGTCGCGGAAGGCGCGGAAGCGCTCCTTGAATTCGTCGATGGCCTGCTTGTGGGCGATATTGCGCAGCGTTTCAGAATCGCGCGCTTCCACATGCAGCACTGGCGCGCTGACCTGCTCCCAGATCGCCATCACCTCATCGAGCCGGTACAGCATCGGGTTGACCAGCTTGTGCGCCGGATCTCCCAGGATCTCCCAGCGGCCCTCCGCATTGCGTCGCGACCAGTGCGCGGCCAGGAAGGCGGCACGGTCGTCGGGCAGGCGCGGGTTGGTCTTCTGCAGCCGGGCAGCGACGCCGTCCACGCTGTCATACGTCTTCAGCGCCGAGCCGGTGCGCAGTTCGTCGAGCCAGCGCGCATAGCGCTTCGGTGCATGCACCGGCCGCGTCGCCGTCATGCCGAAGCCCTCCAGGTCTACCACGCGGCGCACGCGCTGCGGGCGGATGCCGGCATACAGGCAGATCACGTTGGCGCCCATGCTGTGGCCGACCAGGTCGACCTGGCCGTCGGGCTCGTAATGGTCGAGCAAGGCCTCGAGGTCGGCGATATAGTCCGCGAACCAGTACGACTGCGTGCCCGGGTAGCGCGTGGGCCAGTCGGTCTCGCCAAACCCGCGCCAGTCAGGCGCAATCACATGCCAGTCGCCGCGCAGGTGGTCGACCAGGAACTGGAACGACGCGGCCACATCCATCCAGCCATGCAGCATGAACAGCTTGCGCGCGCCGGGCTGGCCCCAGTGGCGCACGTGGTAGCGCAGCCCGCGCAACGTGATAAATTCAGACCGCGAGGTTTCCTTGATTGTCATTGTCTCCACCCTTGCGCGCGGGTCTTCCTGCCGCCGGGCGCGGCGCCACGGGGGCTGGCGAGGGAAGCCCACACAAAATAGAACGATCGTTCGCTTGTGCGCATTATAGCGGTCGCCGCCATCCCGGGGGCGCCGTGGCCGCGCGAGCCGGACCTACCGGAGACTTTGGATGGCCTTAGCTGCCTTGCCGGCAAGCCGGCGCGACGACTATCGCGCCCTGTATGAATCCTTCCGCTGGGAAATCCCCCCGCATTTCAATATCGCCGAGGCCTGCTGCGGGCGCTGGGCGCGCGACCCGGCCGCGATGGACCGCATCGCGGTCTATACCGAGCACGAGGACGGCCGCCGCAACGCGCATACCTTTGCCCATATCCAGGCCGAAGCCAACCGGCTGTCGGCGGCGCTGCGCGCACTGGGCGTGGCACGCGGCGACCGCGTGGCGATCGTGATGCCGCAGCGGATCGAGACCGTGATCGCGCATATGGCGATCTACCAGCTCGGCGCCAATCGCCATGCCGCTGTCGATGCTGTTCGGGCCCGAGGCGCTGGCCTACCGTATCGCACACAGCGAAGCCAACGTGGCGATTGCCGACGAGACTTCCATCGACAATGTGCTGGCCGCGCGCCCGGAATGCCCGACGCTGGCCACCGTGATTGCCGCCGGCGGCGCGCATGGCCGCGGCGACCACGACTGGGAAGTGCTGCTGGCCGCGCAGCTGCCGACTTTTGTCGCCGAGCAGACCAAGGCCGACGAGGCCGCGGTGCTGATCTACACCAGCGGCACCACCGGCCCGCCCAAGGGCGCGCTGATTCCACACCGCGCGCTGATCGGCAACCTGACCGGCTTCGTCTGCTCGCAGAACTGGTATCCGCAGGACGACGACGTGTTCTGGAGCCCGGCCGACTGGGCCTGGACCGGCGGCCTGTGGGATGCGCTGATGCCGGCGCTGTATTTCGGCAAGCCCATCGTCGGCTACCAGGGCCGCTTCTCCGCCGAGCGCGCCTTCGAGCTGCTGGAGCGCTACGCCGTCACCAACACCTTCCTGTTCCCGACCGCGCTCAAGCAGATGATGAAGGCCTGCCCCGAGCCGCGGCAGCGCTACGACATCAGGCTGCGTGCGCTGATGAGCGCGGGCGAGGCCGTGGGCGAGACCGTGTTCGGCTGGTGCCGCGATGCGCTGGGCGTGATCGTCAACGAGATGTTCGGCCAGACCGAGATCAACTACATCGTCGGCAACTGCACCGCGCAGAACGACGACGAGCAGCTGGGCTGGCCGGCACGGCCGGGCTCGATGGGGCGTCCCTATCCGGGCCACCGCGTGCAGGTGATCGACGACGAAGGCCGGCCCTGCGCGCCGGGCGAGGACGGCGAGGTCGCGGTATGCGCCACCGACAGCGCCGGGCATCCGGACCCGGTGTTCTTCCTCGGCTACTGGAAGAACGAGGCCGCCACCGCGGGCAAGTACGCCGAGCGCGATGGCCTGCGCTGGTGCCGCACCGGCGACCTGGCGCGCGTCGATGCCGATGGCTACCTGTGGTACCAGGGGCGTGCCGACGATGTGTTCAAGTCCTCGGGCTACCGCATCGGGCCGAGCGAGATCGAGAACTGCCTGCTCAAGCATCCGGCGGTGTCCAACTGCGCCGTGGTGCCCTCGCCCGACCCCGAGCGCGGCGCCGTGGTCAAGGCCTTCGTGGTGCTGACGCCGTCGGTGGCGCGCTCGTTCGACGGCGACGCGGCGCTGGTCACGGAGCTCCAGGCGCATGTGCGCGGCCAGCTGGCGCCGTATGAATACCCGAAGGCGATCGAGTTCATCGACCAGCTGCCGATGACCACCACCGGCAAGATCCAGCGGCGCGTGCTGCGCTTGCTGGAGGAAGAGCGCGCGGGCAAGCGCGCCTAGGCAGGAAAGACCCGCTCGCAGAGGAAATCGACCAGCGCCCTCACCTTGGGCGAGGGATGCCTGCTCGCCGGCCAGAGCACGTGAAAGGCCTTGGCCGGCCCCACATGGCCAGCCAGTACCTGGCACAGGCTGCCATCGGCGAGCTGCTCGCGGATGGCGAAATCCGGCAGGCAGGCAATACCCAGGCCGCGCAGCGCAAAACACAGGCGCGTCTCGATGTTGTTGCAGATCATCGATGTCGGCAGCGCCAGCTCGGCCTCGCCCGGCGCGCGCCGCAGCGGCCAGGCCTCGAGCTTGCCGGTGTGGGGAAAGCGGTAATGCAGGCAGGCATGCCCGGCCAGGTCGGCAGGCAGCTTCGGCGTGCCACGCTGCGCGAGGTAGCCGGGCGATGCCACCAGCATCGCCTGGAACGCACCCAGCCTGCGCGCCGACAGGCGCGAGTCGGCGGGCTCGCCGGTGCGGACCACCGCATCGAAGCCCTCCTCGATGACATCGACCAGCTGGTCGGTGAAATCCAGGTCCAGCTCGATGTCCGGATACGCGCGCATGAAGTCGCCCAGCACGGGCAAGACCAGTGAACTGACCAGCGGCAGGCTCACCCGCAGGCGGCCGCGCGGCGCCGCGGTGGCTTCGGCCAGCTCCAGCTCCGCCGCTTCGATCTCGGCGAGCACGCGGCGGCTGCGCTCCAGGAACAGCGTGCCTTCGGCGGTCAGCGTCACGCTGCGCGTGCTGCGGTGGAACAGCCGTACGCCGAGCCTTTCTTCCAGCCGCGCCACGCTCTTGCCGACGGCGGAGGCCGACACCCCAAGCAAGCGCCCTGCTGCGACAAAACTGCGGGTCTCGGCCACCTGCACAAACACTGCGAAGCCACTGAGGCTGTCCATGATGCCCCCGATTGCGGACACAAAGTTCCGGAGAAAAAGGAACTGTAGCCCACTTTTTCTTTAATGGCCGGGTCCTTATCGTGAGCGGGTGGTTCATTGAACAAGGATTCGCTGTGTCCCTCCCCACGATTGCACCGCCCCCGGGCGTGTCCCCTGCATTCCCCGCGCCCCTGAGTGCGCGCATCGACGCCGTGGTCCGGCAGGCGCTGGAGCAACGGCGACTGGTCGGCGCCGTCGTGCTGGTCAGCCGTGACGGCGAACTGGTCCACCAGCAGGCGGCAGGCCTGGCCGATCGGGAAAGCGGACAGCCGATGCGCATGGATGCGGTCTTCCGGCTGGCTTCGGTAAGCAAGCCGATCGTCTCCGTGGCGGCACTGGTGCTGGTCGCACAAGGCCGTCTCGAGCTTGACCAGGGTATCGACCGCTGGCTGCCTGAATTCCACCCGCGCCTTGCCGATGGCCGACCGGCACGTATCACGGCGCGGCAGCTGCTCAGCCATACCGCGGGGCTGGGCTATCGCTTCTTCGAGTCCGATGAAGACGGACCCTATGCGCGCGCCGGCATCTCCGACGGCATGGACGACACCACCATCAGCCTGGCGGAAAACCTGCGGCGCATCGCCAGCGTGCCCTTGCTGTACGAACCGGGTACCGCGTGGGGCTACTCGCTCGCGACCGACGTGCTGGGCGCACTGATCGAGCGCGTCCATGGCACGCCGCTGGACATGGCCGTGAGCCAGCTGGTGACCGGCCCGCTGGGCATGGCCGACACCGGCTTCGTGGCACGCGATGCGCACCGCGTGCCGACCCCGTATGTGAATGACAGCCCGCACCCGCACCGCCTGCGCGAAGGCGAAACCGTGCCCGTGCTCGAAGGCACGGTTGGCATTCCCTACAGCCCCGCACGCATCTTCAATGCGCAGGCCTTCCCCTCCGGCGGGGCGGGCATGGCGGGCACGGCGCACGACTTCCTGCGCCTGCTGGAGAACTTGCGCCAGGGCGGCGGCGCGTTGCTGCCATCCGCCCTGGTCGAGGACATGGCGCGCAACCAGACTGGCGGCCTGGACCTGCCCGATGCGCCGGGAACCGGCTTCGGGCTGGGCTTCTCGGTGCTGCGCGATCCGCGCCGGGCGGGCTCCCCGGAAGCTGCCGGCACCTGGCGCTGGGGCGGCGCCTACGGCCACGCCTGGTTCGTCGACCGCAGCCAGGGGCTGAGCGTGGTGGCGTTCACCAACACGCTGTACGAGGGCATGTCCGGCCGCTTTGTCACCGACCTGCGCGACGCGGTCTACGGTGTCGCCCCCACAGCCGCGTAACCATCCAAGCAACACATCACCCCCTTATCCAGGCGCCAACATGACCACAGCCACCAACTCGCTTGCGAACAATGCACAGCCGGACGCGCAGCCTGCGCGGCTACCGCTTCCGGCACTGCTTGCGCTTGCCGTCGCAGGCTTCATCACCGTCCTGACCGAGGCCTTGCCGGCGGGGCTGCTGCCGCAGATCGGCGCGGGCCTTGCCATCTCCGAGCCGCTTGCCGGCCAGCTCGTCACCATCTACGCCTTCGGTTCACTGGTGGCCGCCATGCCGCTGACGGCGGCCACGCAAGGGCTGCGGCGACGGCCGCTGCTGCTGCTTGCGATCGCGGGCTTTGCCGTCGCCAACGCCGTGACGGCCTGGTCCGGCAACTATGTCCTGACCATGGCGGCGCGCTTCCTTGCGGGGGTCTCGGCCGGACTGCTGTGGGCGCTGCTGGCTGGCTATGCCGCGCGCATGGTTCCCGATCACCTCAAGGGTCGTGCCATTGCTGTCGCGATGGTTGGCATCCCCCTGGCCTTGTCGCTGGGCGTGCCATCCGGGACCTTCCTCGGTGCGCTCATGGGCTGGCGCGCGTGCTTCGGCATCATCAGCGTGCTGACGCTGGGACTGATTGCCTGGGTGCTGGCCAGCGTGCCGGATTTTGCCGGCCAGCCCGCCGGCCAGCGGCTGCCGATCGCGCGCGTGTTCACCGTGCCGGGCGTGCGTCCGGTGCTGTTCGTGACGCTCGCCTTCGTGCTGGCGCACAACATCCTCTACACCTATATCGCGCCGTTCCTGCGAGCCGGCAACGCCGGGGCACGGCTTGACCTGGTCCTGTTCGTGTTCGGGCTGGCCTCGCTCGCCGGCATCTGGATCACCGGCGTGCTGATCGACCGGTGGCTGCGGGCGCTGACGCTGGCCAGCACGCTGCTGTTCGGGCTTGCGGTGCTGGCGCTTGGGGCCGGAGGCGGGCACCCGGCCGTGGTCTATGCCGCGGCCGCGATCTGGGGCCTGGGCTTCGGCGGCGTTTCCACGCTATTCCAGACGGCGCTGGCGAAGACCGCCGGCAAATCCGCGGACGTGGCCCAGTCGATGCTGGTCACGGCCTGGAACATTGCCATCGCCGGCGGCGGCGTCATCGGCGGGATGCTGCTCGATGGCGTCGGCATCGGCGCATTCCCGCCCGTGCTGGCTGCCCTGCTCGCCGCAACCTGGCTGGTGGTCTGGTCGGCGCGCAGGCATGGCTTTCCCGCGCGCGGCTGAGGTGTGGGACGGCAAGCCTAACCGGCCGATGCCTCCAGCCAGGCCAGTTCGTCTTCATCGAAGCCCGCAGCGCGCCGCGCCTCGAGATTGAACGGCCCGCGCAGCTTCGGCGCGCGGTACTGCCCGGCCAGCTGCGCGTAGGTGGCAACGGGGTCCAGGCCGCGCCGCGCGCACAGCCAGCGGTACCAGTGGTTGCCGATGGCGACGTGGCCGACCTCGTCGCGCAGGATGATGTCGATGATGGCCGCGGCGGCGTGGTCGCCGGCGCCGGCGAGCCTGGCGCGCACCGGCGGCGAGGCATCGAGCCCGCGCGCCTCCAGCGTGCGCGGCACCAGCGCCATGCGCGCGAGCACGTCGCCGGCGGTCTTGTCGGTCATCTCCCACAGGCTGTCGTGGGCAGGGAAGTCGCCATAGGCCGCGCCCAGCGTGCCAAGGTGGTCGGCCAGCAGCGTGAAGTGGTACGCCTCTTCATCGGCCACGCGCAGCCAGTCGCGGTAGTAGCCGGGCGGCATGCCGGCGAAGCGCCAGGCCGCGTCCAGCGCCAGGTTGATGGCATTGAACTCGATATGGCACAGCGCATGGATCATCGCCGCGCGCCCGGCCGGGGTATGCAGCGAGCGGCGCCGCTCGACGTCCTGCGGCGCCACCAGCGGCGGCCGCGCGGGGCGGCCGGGGATGGCCTGGCCGGCACCGGCCTGGATCGCCTCGCCGGCGGCGAGCGCCTCGTCCGGCAATGTCGTCACATGGCGGTAAAGTGCCCGCGCCGCCACGGACTTTTCCCGGGGATCCGTCATGCACAGCACCGCCAGCGCCTGCTGGCGCGGCGAAAGTGACGGTTCAGGCGAGGCGGCGGCGGGTGTTTTTTCTGGCATGAGCGTAAAATCCGGGTCTGCCGCCATTGTAGGGCCTGGCCGGTGCCCGACTGCCGGGCAAGCCGCGCAGTCGCCGTGGCGCCGCGCGCCCGCCCCCCACCCTGGCCCTTTAAAGTCCGGCGGCAACCCCCACTTCAACAAAAGCCTTTCGTGCAGGAGACCTCATGGCGCTTTACCAGCTCGGCGACGTCAAGCCCAATATCGACAGCGATGCCTACGTGGCCCCCGAAGCCACCGTCATCGGCAACGTGACCCTCAAGTCCCGCGCCAGCGCCTGGCCCGGTGTCGTGATCCGCGGCGACAACGAACCGATCGTGGTGGGCGAGGACACCAACATCCAGGAAGGCTCGGTGCTGCATACCGACCCGGGCTGCCCGCTGACCCTGGGCGACAAGGTCTCGATCGGCCACCAGGCCATGCTGCATGGCTGCACCGTGGGCGAAGGCTCGCTCATCGGGATCCAGGCCGTGGTCCTGAACCGCGCCGTGATCGGCAAGGAATGCCTGGTCGGCGCCGGTGCCGTGGTGACCGAAGGCAAGGTCTTCCCGGACCGCTCTCTGATCCTGGGCGCGCCGGCCAAGGTGGTGCGCCAGCTGACCGACGCCGACGTCGCCAACCTGTACCGCAACGCCGAGACCTACGCCACCCGGCAGGCCATGTACAAGCAACAGCTCAAGCGGATCGGCTGACGACCGCGGCGGCACCTACCGAATCATCGACAGATTATTGTGACCGATACCACCACCCCCGACACCCTGCAGAAATTCCTGTTCGACGCGGCCCCCGTGCGCGGCGAGCTGGTGCGCATGGAAGCCACCTGGCAAGAAGTGCTGGGCCGCCACAGCTACCCCGCACCGGTGCGCCGGCTGCTGGGCGAGATGATGGCCGCCGCGGCGCTGCTGTCGGCCAACCTGAAGTTCAACGGGGCGCTGGTGATGCAGCTGCACGGCGACGGCCCGGTGCGCATGCTGGTGGTGGAATGCCTGTCCGACCTGTCGATGCGCGCCACCGCCAAGCTGGCCGAGGACGCGCACATCGCCGACGACGCCACGCTGGCGCAGATGGTCAACGCCCACGGCCACGGCCGCTTTGCCATCACGCTGGACCCGAAGGACAAGCTGCCGGGCCAGCAGGCGTACCAGGGCATTGTGCCGCTGGCCGACGCGCACGGCCCGCTGGCCTCGATCAGCGCCGTGCTGGAGCACTACATGCAGGCGTCCGAGCAGCTCGACACGCGCCTGTGGCTGGCGGCGGACGACCACGTCGCCGCCGGCATGCTGCTGCAGAAGCTGCCGGCCTACGGCGGCACCGCGGAAGTCGGCGAGACCGGCGCGCCGCTGGCCAGCCATGTCCGCGCGCAGGACCTGGACACCTGGGACCGCGCCGTGCAGCTGGGCGCCACGCTCAAGGCCGACGAACTGCTGGCCGAGACCCCCGACACCCTGCTGCGCCGCCTGTTCTGGGAAGACCTGCAGGCCGCCGGCCTGCGCGTGTTTGAGCCGCTGACGCCGCATTTCCATTGCTCCTGCTCGCGCCCCAAGGTGGCGGGCATGCTGCAGTCGCTGGGCCAGGAAGAGATCGAAGGCATCATCGCCGAGCGCGGCCAGGTGGAGATCCACTGCGACTTCTGCGGCCTGCGCTATGAGTTCGATCCGGTCGACTGCGCCCAGCTGTTCTCGGCCACCCATGTCGCCACCGGCGCCGGTGCCGGCGCGCAGCAGCACCACTGAGCGGCGGGCGCGGGGCGGCACGGCGGAAACAACCGCCTTGCCGTCCTGTCCAACGGCTGTACGATGGCAGCATCCAGCTGCCGCAAGCAAGCCTGAGTACAGCCATGTCCGCCCGAGCCACCCCCTCCCTGCCTGAATCCCCTGCCATCGTGCCGGCCGTGCTGCGCGCCATTGCCGCCTGCGCCGCGACCGGCGCACTGCTGCTGGCCACAGGCTGCGCTGAGCTGCCGCGCGACGCCAACGGCTCGCCGCCCACGGCGCGGCTGGCGCCCAACGCCATCCCGCCAGCGCCGCTGACGGCCGACGACAAGCAGAAGCTCGACACGCTGAACCAGGAGATTCTGCGCGAGCAGGCCGCCGCGATCGCGCTCGACCAGCAGGCCGCGGCGGCGCGCGCGGCTTATGGCTATCCGAACACCAGCTGGAACCTGTATTACGGGGGATGGGGTGGCGGCCGCTGGGGCGGCGGCGTCAGCGTCGGCATGCCCGGCTGGGGCTGGGGCGGTTATCCGTACGGCTGGTGGTGACAGGCAGGCGGCGGGCTGGATCCAAGTCCACCGACAGCGAGAGGCAAGACGCCCCTTAGTGGCCGCCTCTTCCGGCGACCGAATTCGCCGGCGGCGGCAACGGCGGCGTGGCGCTGACCTTGGGCGCCGGCGCGACAAACTGCACGAAGACCTCGCCTTCCCTCACCATGCCCAGCTCATAGCGGGCACGTTCCTCGATCGCGCCGGTGCCGTCCTGCAGGTCGGCGACTTCGCCTTCCAGCTTGGCGTTGCGCAGCTTGAGCGTCTGGTTGCGGGTGCCCTGCTCGGTCAGTTGCCGGTTCAGGTCCCATACGCGCAGCCATCCGCCCTTGCCCAGCCAGAGTGGGTACTGGATGGCAAGCAACAGCACGAACAACAGCAGCGAGATCAGGCGCATGAAAGATGGCGGACAGGAAATTCCGCACAATGATCTGCGAACTCAGCCTAGAAGGCAATTGCCAGGCAGATTTCGATACAAAAACGGCGGCGGCCAGGGAATCCCTGGCCGCCGCCATTCCATCCGCTTGCTGCCGCTCCCGCGCAAGCGGGAACGGCGGGGCAAGGTGTCAGCGCAGGTTGTAGAACGCGCCCTTGCCCGGGTAGCTGGCGATATCGCCCAGGTCTTCCTCGATGCGCAGCAGCTGGTTGTACTTGGCCATGCGGTCCGAGCGCGACAGCGAGCCGGTCTTGATCTGGCCGGCGTTGGTGCCCACGGCGATGTCGGCAATGGTGCTGTCTTCGGTTTCGCCCGAGCGGTGCGAGATCACGGCGGTGTAGCCGGCGCGCTTGGCCATCTCGATGGCAGCAAAGGTTTCGGTCAGCGTGCCGATCTGGTTGATCTTGATCAGGATCGAGTTGCCGATGCCCTTCTCGATGCCTTCCTTCAGGATCTTGGTGTTGGTGACGAACAGGTCGTCGCCCACCAGCTGCACGCGCTTGGCCAGCTTCTCGGTCAGCGTCTTCCAGCCGTCCCAGTCGCCTTCGGCCATGCCGTCCTCGATCGACACGATCGGGAACTTGTCGCACAGGTTGGCCAGGTAGTCGGCGAACTGGGTCGACGACAGCTTCAGGCCTTCGCCCTCCAGCTGGTACACGCCTTCGCCTTCGTGGTAGAACTCGCTGGCGGCGCAGTCCAGCGCCAGCAGCACGTCTTCACCGGCGCGGTAGCCGGCCTTCTCGATGGCCTGCACGATGGTGTTCAGGCATTCCTCGTTGGACGAGAAGTTCGGGGCGAAGCCGCCCTCGTCGCCCACCGCGGTGGACATGCCCTTGTCGGCCAGGATCTTCTTCAGCGCGTGGAAGATCTCGGCACCGCAACGCAGCGCTTCGCGGAAGCTGGTCTGCGACACCGGCATGACCATGAATTCCTGGATGTCCAGGCTGTTGTTGGCGTGCGCGCCGCCGTTGACGATGTTCATCATCGGCACCGGCAGCTGCATCGCGCCCGAACCGCCGAAGTAGCGGTACAGCGGCAGGCCGGCTTCTTCAGCGGCGGCCTTGGCCACGGCCATCGACACGGCCAGCATGGCGTTGGCGCCCAGGCGGCCCTTGTTCTCGGTGCCGTCGAGGTCGATCAGGGTGCGGTCCAGGAAGGCCTGCTCGGAGGCATCTAGGCCCATGATGGCTTCGGAGATTTCGGTGTTGATGTGCTCGACAGCCTTCAGCACGCCCTTGCCCAGGTAGCGGCTCTTGTCGCCGTCACGCAGCTCGATGGCTTCGCGCGAACCGGTCGACGCGCCCGACGGCACTGCCGCACGGCCCATCACGCCGGATTCCAGCAGCACGTCGCATTCGACGGTGGGGTTGCCGCGCGAGTCGAGAACCTCGCGACCGATGATATCTACGATTGCACTCATGAATTCCTCTCTGACTGTTGATTCTTGCTGCTGCTGATTACTTCAACCTGTGCCCGTGTCAGGCGCATGTCAAACTGCCCGACAACCCTCAGGCAGCGCCTTCCACCACGATCATGTTCATCTTTGCCGCGTGCTCGCGCGCCTTGCGGGCGGCGCGATAGGCTTCGCCGTCGTGGAACGACTTGGCGGCTTCATAGCTGGGGAATTTCAGCACCACGACGCGGGCCGGCGCCCACTCGCCTTCCAGCGGCTCGGTCTTGCCGCCGCGCACGAGTACCTCGGCGCCATGGATCTGCATGGCCTTGCTCGAGAGCACCTTGTATTCCTCGTACTGCTGGGGGTCGGTCACGTCGACGTAGGCGATGATAAAGCCCGCGGCCATGGAGAATCTCCCGATTTTTTGTATTGTCTTTCGATATGGTTTGTCACCACCGGCATTGCGGTGGTGACAAAACCGGGCCGGCTCAGGCGCAGGCCGGCCAGCCGAAGTTGTCTTCCAGGAAGCCGGCGCGCTTGACCAGCGTGTCCAGGTCCTTGAGCACGGCCAGCAGTTCCTTCATGCGCGACAGCGGCACCGCGTTGGGGCCATCGGACATGGCCTTGCTCGGGTCCGGGTGCGTTTCCATGAACAGGCCCGCGATGCCGGTGGCGACGGCGGCGCGCGACAGCACCGGCACGAACTCGCGCTGGCCGCCCGAGCTGGTGCCCTGGCCGCCCGGCAGCTGCACCGAGTGGGTGGCGTCGAACACCACCGGGGCACCGGTCTCGCGCATGATCGCCAGCGAGCGCATGTCGGACACAAGATTGTTGTAGCCGAACGAGACACCACGCTCGCAGGCCATGAAGACATCGTCAGGCAGACCGGCTTCGCGCGCGGCGTCGCGCGCCTTGTCGATCACGTTCTTCATGTCGTGCGGCGCCAGGAACTGGCCCTTCTTGATATTCACCGGCTTGCCGCTCTGGGCGCAGGCACGGATGAAATCGGTCTGGCGGCACAGGAAGGCCGGCGTCTGCAGCACGTCGACCACGGCGGCGACGGGCTTGATCTCGTCGATCTCGTGGATGTCGGTCAGCACCGGCACGCCGATCTCGCGCTTGACCGTCGCCAGGATCTCCAGGCCCTTCTCCATCCCCAGGCCGCGGAACGACTTGCCCGAAGACCGGTTGGCCTTGTCGAACGACGACTTGTAGATGAACGGGATGCCCAGTTCAGCGGTGATCGCCTTGAGCTCGCCGGCCGTATCCAGCGCCATCTGCTCCGACTCGATCACGCACGGACCCGCGATCAGGAAGAACGGCTGGTCGAGGCCGGCCTCGAATCCACAGAGTTTCATGACTGTCTCTCCTGCTTGCCGCCGGGGCTTACGCGCCCTTGCGCTGCTGGCTGGCCAGCGCGGCTTCGACGTAGGCCTTGAACAGCGGGTGGCCGTCGCGCGGCGTCGAGGTGAATTCCGGGTGGAACTGCACGCCGACGAACCAAGGGTGCATCGACTCGGGCAGCTCCATCATTTCCGGCAGGTTCTCGGTCGGCGTGCGCGCCGAGATCACCATGCCGGCCTTTTCCAGCGTCGGCACGTAGTGGTTGTTGACCTCGTAGCGGTGACGGTGGCGTTCGTTGACCTCGGCACCGTAGATCGTCGCGGCCTTGGTGCCTTCCTTGACCGGCACGCGCTGGGCGCCCAGGCGCATGGTGCCGCCCAGGTCGGAATCGGCCGAGCGCTGCTCGACCTTGCCTTCGCGGTCGACCCACTCGGTGATCAGCGCGACCACGGGGTGTTCGGTTTCCAGGTTGAACTCGGTCGAGTTGGCATCGGTCATGCCGGCCAGGTGGCGGGCAAACTCGATCACGGCCAGCTGCATGCCCAGGCAGATGCCCAGGTACGGGATCTTGTTCTCGCGGGCGTACTGGATCGCGCGGATCTTGCCTTCCGTGCCGCGCTTGCCGAAGCCG
Source organism: Cupriavidus sp. CPT47-8839-RL05A (assembly GCF_058792255.1). Taxonomy (NCBI): domain Bacteria; kingdom Pseudomonadati; phylum Pseudomonadota; class Betaproteobacteria; order Burkholderiales; family Burkholderiaceae; genus Cupriavidus; species Cupriavidus sp. CPT47-8839-RL05A. The sequence goes on from NZ_JBYTEG010000024.1 coordinate 22,885, forward strand.
CCCGGCACCAGGATGGCGTCGAGGGGGGCCAGCACTTCGAGGTGGCCCGATTCCAGTTCCTCGGAATCGATGTACTCGATGTTGACGCGCGTGGCGGTGTGCATGCCGGCGTGGCGCAGCGCCTCGATCAGCGACTTGTACGACTCGGTCAGGTCGACGTACTTGCCGACCATGCCGATGGTGATCTCGTGCTCGGGATTTTCCTGGGCATTGACCAGCTTCTGCCACATCGACAGGTCGGCCGGCTTGGGGTCCAGGCGCAGCTCCTCGCAGATCAGACGGTCCAGGCCCTGCTCGTTGAGCATCTGCGGGATCTTGTAGATGCTGTCCGCATCCCACACCGAAATCACGGCGTCTTGCGGGATATTGGCGAACAGCGAAATCTTGGCGCGCTCGTCGTCAGGGATCGGGCGGTCGGCGCGGCACAGCAGCGCGGTCGGCGAGATGCCGATTTCGCGCAGCTTCTGCACCGAGTGCTGGGTCGGCTTGGTCTTGAGCTCGCCGGCGCTGGCAATGAACGGCACCAGCGTCAGGTGCACGAAGGCGCAGTGGTTGCGGCCCATGCGCAGGCTCATCTGGCGCGCGGCTTCCAGGAACGGCAGCGATTCGATGTCACCCACGGTGCCGCCGATTTCGACCAGCGCCACGTCGGCCTTGCCGTCGTGCGACGCCGCGGCGCCCTTCTCGACGAAAGCCTGGATCTCGTTGGTGATATGCGGGATCACCTGCACGGTCTTGCCCAGGTATTCGCCGCGGCGCTCCTTGCGGATCACCGATTCGTAGATCTGGCCGGTGGTGAAGTTGTTCGACTTGCGCATCTTGGCCGAGACGAAACGCTCGTAGTGGCCGAGATCCAGGTCGGTTTCAGCACCGTCTTCCGTGACAAACACCTCGCCATGCTGGAAAGGGCTCATCGTGCCGGGATCGACGTTGATGTAGGGATCTAGCTTGAGGAGGGTGACTTTGAGGCCGCGCGACTCAAGAATGGCCGCGAGCGAGGCAGCAGCGATGCCCTTGCCGAGAGAAGAGACGACGCCACCGGTGACGAAGACGAATTTGGTCATAAACCGAGCTTGCCGGGGAAATCGGGATTATACATGAGAGCCCGATTCCCGCCGACCCGGAAATTGTGACAGCCCCCCTCCTCGGCGGGGCTGCAACAGGCTTTCCCGGTGCGTTGCGGCGCATGCGCCGCACCCCGCCTCAGCGCCCCTCGCGGCGCATCGCGCCGATCAGGTCGCGCACCAGCTGCGCCGTCTCCTGCGGCCGCTCCATCGGGTACAGGTGGCCGCCCTCGATAAAGCGCAGGTTCGGGCCGACCAGCTTGCGAGTGGCACCCAGCCCGCACTGGCGCACCTCGCGCGAACGCGTGCCGGCGACAAAGCCGACCGGCACCGGAGCGCCGCGCGCCACCTTGCGCCCCAGGCTGGTCGGCAGCGTGCGGTAGATCCAGTATTCGACCTCGCGGTCAAAGCGCAGCCGCCGCTCGTTGTCCTTGCCGGTCGGCTCGGTGCCGTGGATGGCGTAGTCGCGCAGCACCTCCTGGTCCCACACCGCGAAGTTGGGCTTGGCGCGGAAGTGTTCCCAGACCGCCTCGGCGTCCGGCCAGTGGGTGCGCCGGTTTTTGGTCACCGCCGCCGGGCCGGGCTTTTCGTCCATGCCGAACATCTGGGCGGTCTTCAGCAGCGACGCGCGCCAGCCGGCAATGATCGGCGAATCCAGCATCACCACGCCGCGCACGCGCTCCGGGCGCCGCAGCGCCGCCATCAGCGACAGGAAGCCGCCCAGCGAATGGCCCACCAGCCACACCGGCTCGTGGTACTGGCGGTCGATCTCACCGAGCAGCTCCTCCACCAGGTGCGGCCAGCCGCGCGTCACCGGGAATTCGGGCTTGTGCCCGTAGCGGTCCACGGCGCGGAATTCGAAGTCGCCGTCCAGTTCGCCGAACAGCTTGCGGTAGGTGGTCACCGGAAAGCCGTTGGCATGCGAAAAATGAATGATCTCGCGCATCGCTTGTTTCCTCGCCCGGCCCTCAGTCCTGGGTACGCGACGGATTGCGCTTGGCGCGCACCGGCTGGCCCCAGCGGTCGGCCTCGCCGGGACGCGCCAGCGAGAATTCGGCGGGCGCGCCGGGATCCCACTCGGGATTGTGGATCTCGCCAAAGACCTGGCGCAGGCGCTGCCCCCAGGTGTCGCGGATCATGCGGAAGTAGGCGTTGCGCTCGTCGATGTTGACGAAGCGCGTCACGCACAGCGTATCGGCCTCATAGACCAGCAGGTCCAGCGGCAGGCCGACCGAGATATTCGACTTGAGCGTCGAATCCATTGAGATAAGCGCGCATTTGGCCGCCTCGGCCAGCGGCAGCGACGGGTGCACCACGCGGTCGACGATGGGCTTGCCGTACTTGGCCTCGCCGATCTGGAAGTAGCAGTTCTCGGGCGTGGCCTCGACAAAATTGCCGGCCGCGTAGATGTTGAACAGCCGCACGCGTTCACCGCGCACCTGGCCGCCGAAGATCAGGCTGACATTGAATTCGATGCCGGCATCGCGCAGCGCATGCGCATCGCGCTTGTGCACCTGGCGCACCGCCTCGCCGACGATGGAAGCGGCCTCGAACATGTCGCGCGCGGTCCACAGCGAGCGCTTCTCGTCATGGTTCTCGGCCAGGATCTGGCGCACCGACTGGCTGATCGCCAGGTTGCCGGCGGTCATCAGCACCATCACGCGGTCGCCGGGCTCTTCGAACACCGTCATCTTGCGCGACGTGGAGATGGCATCTACCCCCGCATTGGTGCGGGAATCGGACAGGAATACCAGGCCGGCATCCAGCCGCATGGCTACACAGTAAGTCATGGTCTTGTTTTGGTGTGCTTTGCGGCGGCCGGAAGTGGCCAGCCGATGGCCTGCATACCCCGGATTCTAGCGCCGGTATCGCAGCACAGCCCCCTGTCTGGAATCAGGCACCTAATCAGGTAAAAAGCGGCGTGATACTCACATTGACTTCAAGCGTCTCGCCGGAACCCCCTTCCAGGATGCCCCTGACTGGTGCAGCCGACGCATAATCGCGCCCCACCGCGAGGCGTATATGACGCTCGTCGGTCAGGCAGCCGTGGGTGATGTCGACGCTGCACCACACCTCGCGCGCCGGGTCCAGGCATACGTCGGCCCAGGCATGGCTGGCCATCTCGATCGCGGCCGGATCGTAGAAGTATCCGCTCACATAGCGTGCCGGGATACCGAGCGCCCGGCACGCCGCCACCATCACCTGCGCCTGGTCCTGGCACACGCCGCTGCCCAGGCTGAAGGCTTCGGCCGCCGAGGTGCCGACGTCGGTGGTGTTGGGCTTGTAGCGCACCCGCTCCGCAATTCCCTGGGCCAGCGCCAGCAGCGCCGGAATCTCGTGCCCGGCCGCCAGGAACGGTGCGGCAAACGCCTGCATCTCCGGCGGTGCCGAGGTCAGTGGCGTGCTGCCGAGGAAGTACAGCGGCGACACCCGGGATTCGCCGGGGGGCGGAGCGTCGCAGAACGCATGGTGGCCGTCCCGGTCGAGGTCGCCATGCGGCGGCAGCACTTCCACCTCGCCGCTGGCTTCGATCGAGATGGTGCCGGTCGGTCCGGCCACCGTGAAGTTGTGCACGATATTGCCGAAGCCGTCGCGCGCCGCCGACGGATTGCCAGGCGCGACCAGTTGCCAGCGGTGCACCGTCTGCAGCGGGCCCGAACGCGGCTCGAGCCGCACTTCGTGCACGCTGCGGCGCACCGGCTCGGCGTAGCGGTAAACAGTATGGTGGTGGATCTTGTATTTCACGGTATCAGGGCGCGGCGGCGGCACATGGAGCCTGCCGGCGGCCCATTTCAGGCAGCCAGCAGCGGCACGAGGAAGTCCCGGCTGATGCCATTGCCGAGATCGCCGATGCGCTCCAGGAAGCTGGTCAGGTACGCGTGCAGGCCGACCGCGAAAATATCGTCGATGCGCGCGTACTTCAGGTCGGCGTGGAGTTTACCAGCCTGGCGCTCGGTTTCCGCTGATTGCTGGTTGCGCACCGTATGCAGGATGGCCACCACCTCGTCCATGCTCGACACCAGCGAGCGCGGCATGTCGGGCCGCAGGATCAGCAGCTCGGCCACGCGCTGCGGCGTAATGACCGCGCGATAGACCTTGCGGTAGACCTCGAAGCCCGATACCGAGCGCAGCACCGCGGCCCAGTGATAGAAATCGTTCTGGTCGCGGTTGGCATCGCTCTCGTCGCTGCCCGATGCCTGGAACTTGACGTCGAGGATCCGCGCGGTGTTGTCGGCGCGCTCCAGGAATGTGCCCAGCCGCATGAAGTGGAAGGCATCGTCCTTGAGCATGGTGCCGAACTGGACCCCGCGCGCCAGGTGCGAGCGGAACTTGACCCATTCAAAGAACGCCGACGGGTCTTCCTTCAGCACGCCGTCGGCGATCAGGCGCTGCACCTCCAGCCAGGTGGTGTTGACGGTCTCCCAGACCTCGGTGGTCAGCGAGCCGCGCACCGCGCGCGCGTTCTCGCGCGCCGCGCGCAGGCAGCTCATGATGGACGAGGCGTTGGTCATGTCGCGCACCATGAAGTCGATCACATCGTCGCGCGACAGCAGTCCGTACTTGTGGTCGAAGACGTCGGTCAGCTCGGAGATATCGAGCATGGCCCACCAGCCCTGCTCGGCCACCTCGGCCGATTGCGGCAGGAGCGAGGTCTGGTAGTTGACGTCGAGCATGCGCGCAGTGTTCTCCGCGCGCTCGGTGTAGCGGGCCATCCAGAACAGGTGGTCGGCGGTGCGGCTCAGCATGTGGGCTCTCCTGGCGTGGCGGCGGTCGCCATGGCGGTCGTTGCGGCGGTCATCACGTGGTTCGCGTTCATCGTTCCAGCACCCAGGTGTCCTTGGTGCCGCCCCCTTGCGAGGAATTCACCACCAGCGAGCCTTCGCGCAGCGCCACGCGGGTCAGCCCGCCTGGCACCATGCGCACCTCCTTGCCCGACAGCACGAACGGGCGCAGGTCGATATGGCGCGGCGCGATGCCCGACTCCACATAGGTCGGGCAGGTCGACAGCGCCAGCGTCGGCTGCGCGATGTACTGCTCCGGGCGCGCCTTCACCACTTCGCGGAAGGCATCGATCTCGGCCCGCGTGGCGGCCGGGCCGACCAGCATGCCGTAGCCGCCGGCGCCGTGGGTCTCCTTGACCACCAGTTCTTCCATATGGTCCAGCACGTACTGCAGGTCGTCCGGGCGCCGGCACATATAGGTCGGCACGTTGCTGAGGATGGCCTCTTCGCCCAGGTAGAAGCGGATCATGTCGGGCACGTACGGATAGATCGACTTGTCGTCGGCCACGCCCGTGCCGATGGCGTTGCAGATGGTCACGTTGCCGGCGCGGTAGACCGACAGCAGGCCGGCCGCGCCCAGCGAGGAGTCGTGGCGGAACACCAGCGGGTCGAGGAAGTCGTCGTCGACGCGGCGGTAGATCACGTCGACGCGCTGCGGGCCCTGCGTGGTGCGCATGAACAGGTGGTCGTCCTCGACGAAGAGATCGCTGCCTTCGACCAGTTCCACGCCCATCTGCTGCGCCAGGAAGGCATGCTCGAAGTAGGCCGAGTTGTACATGCCCGGCGTCAGCACCACCACGGTGGGATCGGCAATGGCCTGCGGCGACACCCCGCGCAGCATGTCGAGCAACAGGTCAGGATAGTGGGCCACCGGCGCCACGCGGTTGCGCGCGAACAGGTCCGGGAACAACCGCATCATCATCTTGCGGTTTTCCAGCATGTACGACACACCCGAGGGCACGCGCAGGTTGTCTTCCAGCACGTAGAACTCGCCCTCGCCGGCGCGCACCACATCGATGCCGGCCACGTGCGCATAGATGTCGTGCGGCACGTTGACGCCTAGCATCTCGGGCCGGTACTGGGCGTTGTTGTAGATCTGGTCGGGCGGGATCACGCCGGCGCGGATGATGTCCTGGCCGTGGTAGATATCGTGGACAAAGCGGTTGAGCGCGGCCACGCGCTGGCGCAGCCCTTTTTCCAGCAGCGCCCATTCGCTGGCCGGGAAGATGCGCGGGATCACGTCGAACGGAATGGTGCGTTCGGTGCCGCTGTTGGCTTCATCCTTGTCGCCGTAGACGGCAAAGGTAATACCCACGCGCCGGAAGATCAGGTCGGCCTCGGCGCGCTTGTTGCCCATCGTGCCTTCAGACTGCCGCGCCAGCCAGTCAGCGAAATGCCGGTAATGCGCGCGCACCGCGCCTTCAGGCAATGCCTGCCCCGCCTGGATAACCCATTGCGCCCTGTCCGTGCGCCAGTCCAGCATCTCGTCGAAATACCGCCCCGCCATGATGGCCGTTCCTCCATGTCGCGGGCTTCCGGTGCTACCGCTTCACTGCGACTTCGGGGTCGCTACCGGCTGCCCTGGTTTTGCCCTGGCTTTCCTGTCCCCAGCCCGCCGCGCCTGCCCGTTCGGGACGCTCACGGCGATACTGTCGAGTCACTGGCCCTTTCAGCATACCCGTACCGGCGAAACCCGCAAGCTGGCGGGTGCCGGCCGGCACGGAAAGTGAACTAGCAAGATGTCTGCCAGCGCACGCAAAAACGGCCGCCAGCCAAGCTGGCGGCCGCTTGCGGGCTGCACGGGCACGGGGCCGGCCGGAACGGTCGGCGAGGTCAGCAGGTCAGCGCGCCGCGGCGGCGCCCTGCGGCACCGTGGCCTGCAGGATGGTGGCGACCAGCGCCTCGGGCGACTGGCGGATGTCGAGCACCAGCGCGTCGCTGGGCTCTTCCAGCGTATCGAACTGGCTTTGCAGCAGGTCGGGGTTGAAGAAGTGTTCCGTGCGCGCGGACAGGCGCGTGCCGATCAGCGATGCATCGCCCTTCATGAAGACGAAGGTCACGCCGCCGTCGGGCGGGGTCAGCCGGTCGCGGTAGGCCTGGCGCAGTGCCGAGCAGGTGAACACATGGGTGCGGCCTTCGGCCCGGGCCGCGTCGATGGCTGCGCGCATGGCCGCCAGCCACGGCCAGCGGTCTTCGTCGGTCAGCGGGACGCCGGCGTGCATCTTGGCCTTGTTGGCGTCGCTGTGGAATGCATCGGCGTCATGGAAGCCGCAGCCCAGTCGCTGCGCCAGCAACTGGCCGACCGTGGTCTTGCCGCTGCCGGAAACGCCCATCAGGATATAGATCATGTCTGCTCCGTCGGTCTTGGTATCGGATGGTGTCGCCATCCTTGTCTGTCCTTGTCGGTCCAGCTGGACGTCCTTGCGGCGGCGCAAAGACGCCCGGGGGCGCTGCCGCCCCGCAGGGAACTTCAGGGGAAAATCGGCCTCAGGCCTGGCTATTGTGCGACGGTTTGCGCCGCTGCGGTACGTTGGCGCCCGCCTGCGCCGGCCCCGGCATCCGCCTCGGACAGGTCAAGTGCGCTGCCGCCCTCTTCCGCGATGCGCGCGTGGCGCCGGAACAGGCCGAACAGGCCGCGCCCCAGGCTGAATTGCGCGAAATCGTCGTCCGGCGCCGCGGCCAGCTCGCGCGCCGCGAATTCGCCTTCGTCGCCCAGCCACTGCAGCGTGCCGGCAACGGCATCGACACGGATGCGGTCGCCGTCGCGCACGCGCGCGAGCGCGCCGCCGGCCAGCGCCTCGGGGCCGACGTGGATCACCGCCGGCACCTTGCCCGACGCGCCGGACATGCGGCCGTCGGTCACCAGCGCCACCTTGTGGCCGGCGTCCTGCAGCGCGCCCAGCACCGGGGTCAGGCGGTGCAGCTCGGGCATGCCGTTGGCATTCGGCCCCTGGAAACGCACGACCGCGACCAGGTCGCCGGTCAGCTCGCCCGCATCGAAGGCCGCCTGCAGCGCCTCTTGCGCATCGAACACCCGCACCGGGGCTTCGACCACGCGGTGCTCCGGCGCCACCGCCGAGACCTTGATCACGCCGCGGCCCAGGTTGCCCTGCATCAGCCGCAGCCCGCCCTCGGCCGAGAAAGGCTCCGCGGCCGTCGCCAGCACCTGTGCGTCGCCGCTGTGCGCCGCGCCGTCGCGCCAGCGCAGCACGCCGTCGGTCATCACCGGTTCCTGCGCATAGCGGGCCAGCCCGGGGCCGGCCACGGTCTGCACGTCCTCGTGCAGCAGGCCGGCCTGCAGCAGTTCGCGGATGACGAAACCGGCGCCGCCCGCGGCATGGAAGTGGTTCACATCGGCCGAGCCATTCGGGTAGACGCGCGCCAGCAGCGGCGTGATGCGCGACAGCAGGTCGAAATCGTTCCAGTCGATGACGATGCCCGCGGCGCGCGCCATCGCCACCAGGTGGATGGTGTGGTTGGTGGAGCCGCCGGTCGCCAGCAGGCCGACCATGGCGTTGGCAATGGCGCGTTCGTCAACAATGCGCGCCAGCGGCAGGTATTCGTCGCCGCGCGCGCGCAGGGCGATCGCGCGTTGCGCGGCCGCCGCGGTCAGCGCATCGCGCAGGCCGCTGTCCGGGTGCACGAAGGCCGCGCCCGGCAGGTGCAGGCCCATGATTTCCATCAGGAACTGGTTGCTGTTGGCGGTGCCGTAGAAGGTGCAGGTGCCGGCGCCGTGGTAGGCCTGGCATTCGGCTTCGAGCAGCGCGTCGCGCCCGACCTGGCCGGTGGCGTAGAGCTGGCGCACGCGCGCCTTCTCCTTGTTGGGCAGCCCGCTGGCCATCGGGCCCGCCGGCACGAACACCATCGGCAGGTGGCCGAACTGCAGCGCGCCCATCAGCAGGCCGGGCACGATCTTGTCGCACACGCCCAGCATCAGCGCCGCATCAAAGGTGTTGTGCGACAGCGCCACCGCGGTGCCCATCGCAATCGCATCGCGCGAGAACAGCGACAGCTCCATGCCCGGGTTGCCCTGCGTGATGCCGTCGCACATCGCCGGCACGCCGCCCGCCACCTGCGCCACCGCGCCCACCGCGCGCGCGGCCTCGCGGATCACGGCGGGGTAGCGCTCGTACGGCTGGTGCGCCGACAGCATGTCGTTGTACGCGGTGACGATGCCCAGGTTGGGAGCATGGTCGACGCGCAGCTTCAGCTTGTCGTTGGCCGGCAGTGCGGCAAAGCCGTGCGCCAGGTTGGCGCAGGACATGCCGCGCAGCGGCCCCAGTTCAGCCTGGGCACGCTCGCAGCGGGCAAGGTAGGCGGCGCGGCTGGCGCGGCTGCGCGCAACGATGCGCTCGGTGACGGCAAGAAGCTCGGCATGGACGGCAGAAGGCATGGCGGAGACGTTCCTTGTGGGCTTGGTGGCGGCGCGGCAATACCGCGCCATCGATTGTAGATTTTCTACAGATCACCGCCATTATACCGAGCGCGAGCACCCCGTCGACCCGCTCATGCATCACAATTGCGCAGAAATTCCCGGAATCATGGCAAACCCCGAGGGCGGACGACGCACCATTTCGGGCAAGATGCGGCGCCATCCGATGTAGAATCTCTACATATCCGCAACCCCAGACACTGCCTCCCTGCCGCCATGCGCGACCGAATCCTAGCCGTCTACGACACGCTCCGCCCTTCTGAACGCCGCCTGGCCGACTATGTCGCCCGGCATGGCGCCGCCGTGATCCGGCTGTCGATGCCCGAGCTGGCCGAGCGCGCCGGCGTGTCGCAGCCCACCATCGCGCGCTTCTGCGCGGCGCTGGGCTACGACGGCTTCCGCGAATTCAAGCTGCAGTTCGCGCAGAACGTCGGCGGCGGCACACCCTTCGTGCACCAGGATGTCGCGGCCGACGACCGCCCCGCGGACATCGCCGGCAAGGTCTTCGACCGCACCATTGCCACGCTGATGAGCGTGCGCAACGCGCTGTCGGCCGACCAGATCGAGCATGGCATCCAGCTGCTCGCCGGCGCGCGCCGTATCGAGTTCTACGGCTGCGGCAACTCCGGCATCGTCGCGCTGGACATCCAGCACAAGTTCTTCCGCCTGGGCATGCCGACGGTTGCGTATTCCGACCCGCACGTATTCAGCATGTCGGCCGCGCTGCTCGCCCGTGGCGACGTGGCCGTGCTGGTCTCCAACAGCGGCCGCACCTGGGACATGCTGACCGCTGCCACGCTTGCGCGCAGCAGCGGCGCCAGCGTGCTCGCGATCACCCATAGCGGCTCGCCGCTGGCGCGGCTGGCCGACGTCTGCGTGTTCTCCGACGTCGAGGAAGACAGCGAGGTCTACACGCCGATGACCTCGCGCATCAGCCACCTGGTGCTGGGCGACGTCCTGGCCGCAGGCGTGGCGCTGGCGCGCGCCGACACCGTCGCGCCGCGCCTGCAGCGCGCCAAGGCGCATCTGCGCGAACGGCGCATCGCCGGTGCCGAGCCGGCCCGGCCAGTACCGCCGGCACGAAACCGCGCCAGGCCCGTCGTGGCCGAGCCAGCCCCGCCCGCGCCGCCCGCCACCCGCACGCGCCGCCGCAAGGCCAGCTGACTCGATAGTGTTCTAACGCGGCGCCGGCGGTCGCGCCCGCCAGTAGCGCGGCTGCGCCTGCCGGAACATCGACAAGGCAAAGCCCCCGGGCGCAGTGTCCATGGTCACCGCGCCGGTTTCATCGGTCCGGTAGCGCAGGACGCCCGCGCGGCCGTAGCGCTCCCACACCTCGCCGCTCGGGTGGCGATAGCGGTTGGCATAACCCAGCTGGAACACCGCCGCCGACGGGCGCACCGCCTCCAGCCAGGCTGCGCCGGACGAGGTGCCGCTGCCATGGTGGGCCACCACCAGCACGTCGGCACGCAGCGCCTCGGCCGGCAACCTGTCGATCAACGCAAGCTCCTGCGCCACGCCGATATCGCCGGTCAGGAGCAGGCTGTGCGCCGCCGCATCCACGCGCAGCACGCAGCTGCGCGCATTGCTGGCAATGGCGGCCTGCTGCGCCTGCTCCGCGAGCGGATGCAGCACGGTAAAGCGCACGCCGTCCCACTCCCATTGCTGGCCCGCCGCGCATGGCGGCCAGTCATTGGCCGCCGACCCAAGCAGGACGTGACCGGCAGGCGCGCCGGTGCTGCGCGCGGCCACCGCCACCGCCGCCGCGACGTCCGCCACGCCGCCGGCATGATCGGTGTCTTCATGGCTGACCATCAGGTGGTCGAGCCGGCCGATCCCCTCGCCCCGCAGCAATGGCACCACCACCTGCGCACCGGCGCTGGATCCCGACCCATAGGCCGGCCCGGCGTCATACAGCAGCGCATGCGCGCGCGTCCGCACCAGCACCGCCGTGCCCTGCCCCACGTCCAGCATCACGGCGCGGAACTCGCCGTGCGCAACCGGTGGGCCGCGCGCCAGCAGCATCGGCAGCATCAGCAGCCCGCCATGCAGGCGCACGCGCGCGGAAGCGACCGGCGCGACCAGCAACCCGACCCCGAGCGCGGCCAGCACCAGCGCCAGGGGCCCCGCGCTGGCCGCTTCCCACATCGCCCATGGCAGCGCGGAAAGCCAGCCCAGCACCGCGGCCAGCGCCACCATGGCCTGGTGGGCCACCGCCAGCACCGGCCCGGCCAGCGCCATCGGCAAGGCCGCGCCGAGCAGTGCCAGCGGCGTCACCAGCAAGCTGACGAGCGGGATCGCCACCGCATTGGCCAACGGCGACACCACCGATACCTGGCCGAACAGCAGCAACGTCAGCGGCACCAGCCCGATGGTCACGGCCCACTGCGTGCGCACCGCGGCGGCGAGCGCGGACCGCAGGCGTTGCCAGTGCCCTTGCGCCGAAGCATCGCGGCCGACGCGGGCCGCGAAGAAGATCACCGCCACCGCGCCGAAGGACAGCCAGAAGCCGGGCAACATCACCGCCCACGGATCCAGCAGCAATGCCACCAGCGCCGCCCAGGCCAGCACCACCGAGGCGGGCGGCGCACGCGCACCCCACACCGCAATGGCCGCCACGCAGAGCATGGCCACGGTGCGCAGCGCCGGGATCTGCATGCCGGCCAGCAGGCCGTAAGCCAGCGCACTGGCCACGGCCGCCACCAGCGCGGCCTGCCGGGCCGGCAGCCGCAGCGGTAACGGCCGGCGCAGCCAGCGGCCGAGTCCGAACGAATGGCGCCACAGCAGCCGGGCAAGCGACGCCGCCATGCCGGCGATCATGGTGATATGCAGCCCGGAGATCGCGACCAGATGGCTGACGCCGGTGCGCCGGAACAGTTGCCAGTCGTCCGCATCGATGCCGCGCTGGTCGCCGATGACCAGCGCGATCAGCACCGCGCCGAAGCGCGCATCGGCCGGCAGCGCCGCGCGCAGGTGAGCGCGCACGGCGGCGCGCCAGGCTTCTATCTGCCACGCCAGCCGCTCTCGTGATGCATCCTGGGACGAGCCCCGTGCACTGCGCACATAGCCGGTGGCGCCGTAGTCTTGCGCCAGCAGCCAGTAGGCATAGTCGAAGCCGAAAGGATTGGCCAGTCCGCGCGGACGCCGCAGGCGCAGGGTCAGCGCGAGGCGCTGCCCGGGACGCAGGTCCTGCGGCGCACCGCGCCAGTTGAGGATCACGCGGCGAGGCAGAGGCTGGCCCGCTTCACCCTGCTCAACAGTGAAAGCAAAACGCGTCCCGGTGGCGGCATCCGCCGGCAGCCCCGACACCACGCCGCGCACGTCGAGATCGCGTGCCTCCAGCGCAGCCGGCAGCCAGTCGCGCATGCGCAGTTCGGCCCGCCAGGCCGCCCAGCAGAAGGCGGCGCCGAACGCCAGCCCGGCAAGCGCCAGGCCATGCAGCACGACATGCAGGCGCCTGCCCCACAAGGCAATGCCGAGAGCCACCAATGCCAGCGCCACAGCACCGAGGTGCAGGCCATCCTGCGGCGGCAATGTTGACTGCTGCTGCAGCGTCCAGCATCCCGCGACGAAAGCCACCACGAACCAGCGCACCACAACTCTCCTGCGTGTTTTGCACAGAGAGGGTTGTACCGCCGCAGTGGGGCTGGAACCTTGTCAGGCTGTCAGGAGGAAGTGAAGTTATGTGACTGGCATCTGTGGATGCATGCCAGGGATTGGGAGGTAATGAGGTACTGCCAGCACCGGCCCCCTCCCCCGGCCCCTCTCCCGCTCGCGGGAGAGGGGAGCAAACCGCGGGCAATGTGAATGCGGGACCCGTTAACTTCAGCCCGGCCGCGGCGCCATGCTATCTGCAAACGCTGCCAGCCGCGGCATCGCATCCACGGCATTGCGCCACGTCGCCTGCGCCAGCGTCATCGCATCTATGCCGCGCAATTCAGCCATCACACGCGCCACGCCCGCCACCTCCGCCGGCGTGTTGCGCGCCTTGTGCTGTTCGCCGAACTGATCGTCAGACAGCCACGCCGGCGCAATATCGGGTGCGTCGGTTTCCAGCACCAGCGACTCCAGCGGCAGCTCCGTCGCCAGCCGGCGGATCTGCCGCGCACGGCTGAAAGTGACGTTGCCGCCGAAGCCGAGCTTCAGGCCCTGCTCGACAAAGCGCCGCGCCTGTTCATTGCTGCCGTTGAAGGCGTGGGCAATGCCGCGCTTCACGCCCAGCTTGCGCAGTTGCGCGCCAACCTGGTCCTGCGACTTGCGAACATGCAGCAGCACCGGCAGGTCAAATTCGCGCGCGATCTTCAGCTGCTCCGCGTAGAGCCAGGTCTGGTGCTCCGCATCCAGCCCCGCGACGAAGAAGTCGAGCCCGATCTCGCCGATGCCGACAAAGCGCGGGTCGCCCATGCTCGCCACCACCTCGCGCCGCAGCGTGTCAAGGTCGGCCTGGCCGGCACCGGGCGAGCACAGCGGATGGATGCCGAGCGCATAGACGCAGCGCGCATCGTGGCGCGCCAGCGCGCGCACGGCCTCGAAGTTCCACGCTGCCACCGCCGGCACCACGATGCCGCGCACGCCGGCGGCCTCGGCCGCGTCGGCCACCTGCTGGCGGTCAGCGTCGAACTCGCTGGCGTCGAGGTGGCAGTGGGTGTCGATCCACATGGGCCGGCCCGCTCAGCGTTCCTGGTGCAGGTGCCCGTCGCGCAGCCGCAGCACGCGGTCGCAGCGGCCGGCCAGGTCCAGGTCGTGGGTGACGATGATGAAGCTGGTGCCGAGCGTGCGCGACAGTTCCAGCATCAGGTCATAGACGCCCCCGGCGGTGTGGTCGTCGAGGTTGCCGGTGGGTTCGTCGGCCAGCACGCAGGCCGGCTGCCCCACCAGCGCGCGCGCGATCGCCACGCGCTGGCGCTCGCCGCCGGACAGCTCGCCCGGGCGGTGCTTCGCGCGCCCGCCCAGGCCCACGCGCTCCAGCATGGCCTGCGCCACGCCGCGCGCGTCATGCTGGGTCAGGCCGCGGATGCGCATCGGCATGGCCACGTTGTCCAGCGCGGTGAATTCCGGCAGCAGGTGGTGGAACTGGTAGACGAAGCCCAGCTGGCGGTTGCGCACCACGTTGCGCTCGCGCTCGCGCAGCGCCGTGAAGGGCTTGCCGAGCAGCGCGACGCGGCCGGAGTCGGGCTCATCCAGCCCGCCCAGCACATGCAGCAGCGTGCTCTTGCCCGAGCCCGAGGCGCCGACGATGGCAACCTTCTCGCCGGCATCGACGCGCACATCGACGCCGCGCAGCACGTCCACGTCGAGTTCGCCCTGGCGGAAATGCTTGGTCAGGCCCTCGGCCACCAGCACCGGCGAGCCGGTGCGCGGCTGGTCCGCGGCGGGCGTGGGGGTATCGGCGTGCAACACGGCTTCACTCATAGCGCAGCGCCTCCGCCGGGTTGACGCGGGCGGCACGCCAGCTGGGATAGAGCGTGGCCAGCGTGGCCAGCACGAAGGAGATGATGCCGATGGTGGCGATGTCGTTCACGCGGGGATCCGAAGGCAGTTCGCTGATGAAATAGATGTCGCGCGGCAGGAACTGCACGTGCAGCAGCCGCTCGATGAAAGGCACGATCACGTCGATATTGGTGGCGATCAGCGTGCCGCCGGCCACGCCCAGGATGGTGCCGATAAAGCCGATGGCCACGCCCTGCACGATAAAGATCTTCATGATCGAGCCGGGCTGCGCGCCCATGGTGCGCAGGATGGCGATATCGGCCTGCTTGTCGGTGACGGTCATCACCAGCGTCGACACCAGGTTGAACGCGGCCACTGCGATGATCAGCGTCAGGATGATGAACATCATGCGCTTCTCGGTCTGCACCGCGGCAAACCAGTTGCGGTTCTGCTTGGACCAGTCGCGCAGGTAGAGCTCGCCCGACATGGTGCCGGCCAGCTCGTTGGCCACCTGCGGCGCGCGCTGCATGTCCTGCAGCTTCAGGCGCACGCCGGTGGGGCCGCTCAGGCGGAACAGGGTCTCGGCGTCATGCATGTTGACCAGCGCCAGCGCGCTGTCGAACTCGAAATGCCCGGACGAGAACACGCCCACCACGGTGAACTGCTTGAGCCGCGGCAGCACGCCCGCCGGCGTGATGGTGCCCTGCGGCGCCACCAGCGTGACCTTGTCGCCGACCTGCACGCCCATGGCGTTGGCCAGTTCGTTGCCCAGCGCGATGCCGAAGCCGCCCGGCTCCAGCGCCGTCATGCTGCCGGCCCGGAACTGGCTGCCGATGTCGGAGACCTTGGGCTCCTGCGACGGCTCCACGCCGCGCAGCAGCACGCCGCGCACGGCGTCGTCGCGGGTCAGCATGGCCTGGGCCGCGACATAGGGCGCGGCGCCGGTCACTTCCTTGTTCTGCAAGGCTTCGGCCGCGGTCTTCTGCCAGTCCGGCAGCGCCGACGGGCCGATCACTTCGATATGCGCCAGCACCGACAGCATGCGGTCGCGCACTTCCTTCTGGAAGCCGTTCATCACCGACAGCACCACGATCAGCGCGGCGACGCCAAGGGCGATCCCGAACATCGAGATCATCGAGATGAACGAAATGAAGGTGTTGCGGCTGGCGCGCTTGCTTGCGCGGGTGTATCGCCAGCCGATCTGCCACTCGTAGGGAAAGTTCAAGAGGATTCCTGTTGTTTCGGGAAAGCGCCGGTGCCCGGTGGAGGGGCGCCGGCGGCACGCATGCGGGCCGTCGGGTGCGCCGCCTGCCTCTCGCAAGACTGGCGCCGGCCAGCCGGGAGTTTACAATCTCGCCACCATGATGACGCACCTGACCCTGATTGTGCCCTTTTCCGTCCCGCCGGGCGCCGGCGACGACGGCCGGGACGATGTCGTTCCCGGCGCGCTGCTGCGGCAGTTGGAGCTGCCCGCGCTCGGAAAGTTGCTGACCCGGGCCGAGCCCGGCCCGCGCGAGCGGCATGACGACCCCTTCCTGCGCAGCCTGCCGCAGGAGCGCTGGCTGGCCGGCAAGGCGGGGCTGGACCCGGTCCGGGTGCCGCTGGCGCCCTATATGCGGCTGGCCGACAGTGGCGGCGCCGTCCCCGCCACCCCCGATGGCCAGTCCTGGACCTGCCTGCAACCGGTGCACATCCACGCCGCGCGCGATCACCTGGTGCTGATGCCGCCCGCCCAGCTGGGCATCCGGCCGCAGGAGGCCGCGACCCTGCGCGCCGCCATCGACGAACTGCTGCTGGAATCGGGCATCGCGCTGGAATCGCCCTGCCCGCAGCGCTGGTACCTGCCCGAGGCCGTATTCGGCCCGCTGGAGGCGACCACGCCGCTGCGCGCCGCGGGCCGCAATATCGATATCTGGATGCAGGCCGGCGAACGCGCCCGCGACTGGCGCCGCCTGCAGAACGAGATCCAGATGACCTGGTATGACCACCGCGTCAACCAGGCCCGCGAGGCTGCCGGCGAGGCGCCGGTCAATTCGGTCTGGCTGTACGGCGGCGGCGCGCTGCAGCCGGTGCCGCGGCTGGCCGATACGGTGCTGAGCAACGATCCCTTCCTGAGCGGGCTGGCCCTGGCCGCGGGCAGCCGCGTGCTGCCGGTGCCGGCCGGCCTGGCTGGCGCCAGCGGGGTGGAGGGCACGGTGCTGGCCATGCTCGACAGCGCCACCGAAGCGCATATCGCCGAAGACTGGGGCCTCTGGCTGGACCGCATGCATGCGCTGGATGCCGACTGGTTCGCGCCGGCACTGGAAGCACTGGTGGCCGGCCAGGTCGGCGCCATCACGCTGGTGCTGGCCGGCGAGAACCACTTTGCCGAGTTCACCGTGCGCCGCGCCGACCTGCGCAAGTTCTGGCGCGGCATGGGCCAGCGCGGCGACTGGCGCGCGCTGCTGTCCGACCTCGCCTATGCCGCATAAAGCTGCCTGAAGCCGCCTGACACGCGCCGCCCCGACCGAAACCTCACCTGCCGCCCCGCCCATGACCCGGATCGCCATCCGCCAGTACTCTCCCGAACACGCCAGCTCGCTGGCCGCCGCCGGCCTGCACCCTACGCTGGCCCGCATCCTGGCCGCGCGCGGCGTGGCCCGCGCCGCCGAACTGGCCACCGACCTGCCCGAGCTGGTGCCGCCCGCGGCCATGAAGGGCATCGGCCACGCCGCGGCCTACCTGGCCGACGCCATCGGCGCCGGCAAGCGCCTGCTGATCGTGGCCGACTATGACTGCGACGGCGCCACCGCCTGCGCGGTGGGCGTGCGCGGGCTGCGCATGCTGGGCGCGCGGGTGGAATACATCGTGCCGAACCGCTTCGAGTACGGCTACGGCCTGACCCCGGAGATCGTGGCGCTGGCGGCCAGGCAGCAGCCGGACGTGATCGTCACGGTCGACAACGGCATCGCCAGCGTCGACGGGGTGGCCGCGGCCAATGCGCTGGGCATCGACGTGGTGGTGACCGACCACCACCTGCCGGGGTCAGAGCTGCCGCAGGCCGCGGTGATCGTCAACCCGAACCAGCCGGGCTGCGAATTCCCCAGCAAGAACCTGGCGGGCGTGGGCGTGATGTTCTACGTGCTGCTCGCGCTGCGCGCCGAACTGCGCCAGCGTGGCGTCTATACCCAGGCCGCGCAGCCGCCGCTGCAGACGCTGCTGGACCTGGTGGCGCTGGGCACGGTGGCCGACGTGGTCAAGCTGGATACCAACAACCGCATCCTGGTGGCACAGGGCCTGCGCCGCATGCGCGCCGGACGGATGCAGCCGGGCGTGGCGGCGCTGTTCCGCGCCGCCGGGCGCGAGGCGGCGCGCGCCAATACCTTCGACCTGGGTTTCGGGCTGGGTCCGCGCCTGAACGCGGCCGGCCGGCTGGCGGACATGTCGCTGGGCATTGAATGCCTGCTGACCGAAGATGCCAACCGCGCCTGGGAGATCGCGCAGGAGCTGGACAGCATGAACCGCGAGCGGCGCGACATCGAGGCCGGCATGCAGCAGGAGGCGCTGCAGATCCTGGAGCAGCCGCTGGCCGGCCCGGACCCGTCGGCGCGCTTCACCGTCAGCGTGTTCAACGACACCTGGCACCAGGGCGTGATCGGCATCGTGGCGTCGCGTCTGAAAGACAAGTTCCACCGCCCCACCATCACCTTCGCCCCCGGCGACGAGACCACCGTCAAGGGCTCGGGCCGCTCGATCCCCGGCTTCCACCTGCGCGATGCGCTTGACCTGGTGTCCAAGCGCCATCCCGGCATGCTGCTCAAGTTCGGCGGCCACGCCATGGCGGCCGGGCTGACCGTGCGCGCCGAGCGTTTTGCCGAGTTCCAGGAGGCCTTCGAGGCGGTCGGCCGCGAATGGCTGACCGACGACCAGCTGGCGCGCGTGATCGAGACCGATGGCGATATCGAGGACCAGTGCTTCAGCCCGGAATTCGTCACCCTGCTGGAGCAGCAGGTATGGGGCCAGGGCTTCCCGGCGCCGACCTTCTGCGGCGAGTTCGACGTGCTGCGCCAGAGCGTGCTCAAGGGCAAGCACCTGAAGCTGCAGCTCGGGCGCGGCAGCCAGCGCTTCGACGCGATCTGGTTCAACCATGCCGACTCGCTCGGCGCCAGCGCACAGGTGGCCTACCGGCTCGACAACAACACCTTCAACGGCGTCACCCGCGTGCAGCTGGTGATCGAACACGCGCAGTAGCGTGCTCCGGGGGCTTCCGCCCCCCGTTCAGCCCCGCGACGGCAGGTATGCAGCGGGATCCACTGGCTTGCCGTTGCCGCGCACCTCGAAGTGCAGCTCGCTCGGGCTCGCACCCATGCGGCCCACGTCCTGCCCTGCCGAGACCTGGGCGCCTTCCGTGACCAGCGGCTGGTCCAGGTTGCCGTAGACGGTCAGCCAGTCGTCGCTGTGCTTGACGATCACCAGCATGCCGTAGCCGCGCAGGTTGCCGACGTGGATGGCGCGCCCGGCGGCGGCCGCGCGCACCGCGCCGTTGGCCGGCACCGCGATGCTCAGGCCCTTGCTGGCCGGCGGCGAGAAGCCGGCGGTGACGCGCCCGTCGGCCGGCCATTGCAGGCGGATGCTGCTGGCGGGCGGCCGGGAGGCCGAGCCGCTGTCGACACGCGGGGTATCGGTCACGGCCTGGCCGGCCGAAGCACTGCCTGAGGCACCACCCGGCGGCCGCACGCGGATCAGCTGGCCCACCTCGATCTGGCCGGGGCTGGTGATGTCGCTGTTCCAGCGGGTCAGGTCGCGTACGCTGCGGCGGTGCTTGCGCGCGATCGAATACAGCGTGTCGCCGCGCTCGACGCGGTAGTAGCCGTCCGGCACGGGACCGCCCGTGGTGCCGCAGCCGGCCGCGACCGCGGCCGCGGCGGCCAGCAGCAGGCCCAGCGCGCGGCGCCGGCCTGGTTCGATGTCATGTCTGGTTTGCGTCATTCGTCCCTGTTCTTTGTCGTGCCGGGGGCGGCTTGCGACCCGTATTATCGCCGCGTGCATCGCCCGGCACCGGCGGATAGACCGCGCCGCGGCCAATCCGTTCGGTCCGCGGCCCGCCCGAGGCGGTCCGGAAGCCCCGGGTTGCCGCGCCGATCCGCTATAATTCGAGGTTTTCGAAGCGCAGGAACATCATGGAAGCAGAACGCCTCAACGCCATCTCCGGTGCCATCTCCGATCTCCGTTCGCGAACGGAAGATCTACGGGGGTATCTTTGACTACGATGTCAAAGTAGGAAGGCTGGACGAAGTCAACGGTTTGCTGGAAGACCCCGACGTCTGGAACAACCCCAAGCGGGCCCAGGACCTCGGCAAGGAAAAGAAGGCAATCGAGGGCGTGGTAAGCGTGCTCAGCAAGCTCACCGACGACCTCAGCGGCGCCGAAGAGCTGTTTGAGCTCGCCAGGGAAGAAGGCGACGACGACACCCTCGAAGCGATCGAGGCCGACGTCAAGGGCTTCGAGGAGATCGTCGCGGGCATGGAATTCCGCCGCATGTTCTCGGGCGAGATGGACCAGGCCAACGCCTTTATCGACATCCAGGCCGGCGCCGGCGGCACCGAAGCGTGCGACTGGGCCTCGATGCTGCTGCGCCAGTACCTGAAGTACTGCGAGCGCAAGGGCTTCAAGGCCGAGGTGCTGGAAGAGTCCGAAGGCGACGTGGCCGGCATCAAGAGCGCGACCATCAAGATCGAGGGCGAATACGCCTTCGGCTACCTGCGTACTGAAACGGGCGTGCACCGCCTGGTGCGCAAGTCGCCGTTCGATTCGTCGGGCGGGCGCCATACCTCGTTCTCGTCGGTGTTTGTCTACCCCGAGGTCGACGATTCGTTCGAGGTCGAGGTCAACCCGGCGGACCTGCGCGTGGACACCTACCGCGCCTCGGGGGCGGGCGGCCAGCACATCAACAAGACCGATTCGGCGGTGCGGATCACGCACATCCCGACCGGTATCGTGGTGCAGTGCCAGAACGACCGCTCGCAGCACCGCAACCGTGCCGAAGCCATGTCGATGCTGAAATCGCGCCTGTACGAGCACGAGATGCGCAAGCGCCAGGCCGAGGCCGACAAGCTCGAAGCCGGCAAGACCGACGTGGGCTGGGGCCACCAGATCCGCTCCTACGTGCTGGACCAGAGCCGCATCAAGGACCTGCGCACCAACGTGGAAATGTCCAACACCCAGAAGGTGCTGGACGGCGACCTGGACCCGTTCATCGAGGCCAGCCTCAAGCAGGGACTGTAAGGCCGAATCGGGCCGCCCGCCCCGCGCCCTCCGGCGCGGGGCGGCACCCGCGGCGGCACAGCAACATCACCGCAATCGCTGGATCATCGCTGTACCGCCGCAGCTGCGGCCTTTCCGACCGGGGCACCATGAGCGAAGCCAATCACCTCTACATCATCACCGGCGCCTCGCGCGGGCTGGGCGCGGCACTGACCAATGCCCTGCTCGTGCCGGGCAACCGACTGATCTGCGTGGCGCGCAGCCGCAACAGCGAGCTCGAGCGCATCGCCACCATGAGCGGCGTGCCGGTGGCCTGGCACCTGCACGACCTGTCGCAGGCCGGCCCCGCCGCAACCTGGCTCGCCAGCGTGCTCGATACGCTCGACCTCCCGCCGACCAGCGCCACGCTGATCCTGAACGCGGGCGTGGTCGAACCGATCGGCCCGGTCACGCGCCTGCAGGAGAAAACCCTGGTGCCGCACCTGCTGACCAACCTGGCGGCGCCGATGACGATGACCGCGGCGTTCCTGGAGCGCACCGAGAAGTTCGACTGCCCGCGCAAGGTGCTGGCGATCTCCTCCGGCGCGGCGCGCCGCCCGATCGAAGGCTGGAGCGCCTACTGCGCCGGCAAGGCCGGGCTGGACATGTTCATGCGCTCGGTCAACGCCGAGTACGCCCAGGCCGAAGCCCCGCGCACCGTGCGCGCAGTGGCGCTGGCCCCGGGCGTGATCGACACCGGCATGCAGGCCACCATCCGCAATGCCGACTTCGCCCAGGTGCAGCGCTTCCGCGAGCTGAAAGCCAATGAACAGCTGGCGTCGGCCGAGGAAACCGCCGGCCGCATCGTCGCCTACCTGCACCGCCCGGATTTCGGCAGCATCGAGCTGGACGATCTCCGCAACTACTAAGCCGCACCCATCAAGCCATCTGAATCCGCGCGCGGCACGCCGCGCGCGATCCGACAAGACATCATGACTGAACCGAACCGCGCCCAGGCCAAGCCAGCCGCCGCAGACACACCCGCCGTCGACGAGAACAAGATCATCGCGGAGCGGCGCGAGAAACTGGCCACGCTGCGCCAGCAGGGCGTGCCCTTCCCCAACGATTTCCGCCCCACCCACCAGGCCGCCGCGCTGCAGGCGCAGTACGCCGAGACCGAGCAGGCCACGCTCGAGGCCGCGCCGGTCGAGGTCGCCATCGCCGGGCGCATGATGCTCAAGCGCGTGATGGGCAAGGCCAGCTTTGCCACGGTGCAGGACGGCAGCGGCCAGATCCAGTTCTACATCACCCGCGACAAGGTCGGCGAAGAGGTCTACGCGGCCTTCAAGCACTGGGACCTGGGCGACATCATCAGCGCCCGCGGCGAGCTGTTCCGCACCAACAAGGGCGAGCTGTCGGTGCAGGTGCGCGAACTGCGCCTGCTGTCCAAGTCGCTGCGCCCGCTGCCGGACAAGTTCCACGGCCTGGCCGACCAGGAAATGAAGTACCGCCAGCGCTATGTCGACCTGATCGTGTCGCCGGAAACACGCAACACCTTCCGCGCCCGCACCAATGCGATCTCGTCGCTGCGCCGCCATATGGCCGATGCCGGCTTCATGGAAGTGGAAACGCCGATGCTGCACCCGATCCCGGGCGGCGCCGCGGCCAAGCCGTTTATCACGCACCACAATGCGCTGGACATGCAGATGTTCATGCGCATCGCGCCCGAGCTGTACCTGAAGCGCCTGATCGTCGGCGGCTTCGAGCGCGTGTTCGAGATCAACCGCAACTTCCGCAACGAAGGGGTGAGCCCGCGCCACAACCCCGAGTTCACCATGATGGAGTTCTACGCGGCCTACACGGACTACCGCTGGCTGATGGACTTCACCGAGGACCTGATCCGCAAGGCCGCGATCGATGCGCGCGGCAGCGCCGTGCTGACGTACCAGGATCGCGAGCTCGACCTGTCGAAGCCGTTCCACCGCCTGACCATCTGCCAGGCGATCCAGAAGTTCGCGCCGCAGTACACCGATGCGCAACTGGCCGATGCCGGGTTCCTGCGCACCGAGCTGAAGAAGTTCGGTGTCAACACCAACGCGCCGCAGTTCCTCAACGCCGGCCTGGGCACGCTGCAACTGGTGCTGTTCGAGGAAACCGCGGAAAGCCAGCTGTGGGAGCCGACCTTTATCGTCGACTACCCGGTCGAGGTCTCGCCGCTGGCACGCGCCTCGGACACGGTGCCTGGCATCACCGAGCGCTTCGAACTGTTCATCACCGGCCGCGAGATCGCCAACGGCTTCTCGGAGCTGAACGATGCCGAGGACCAGGCCGACCGCTTCCGCAAGCAGGTCGAACAGAAGGACGCCGGCGATGAAGAAGCCATGTACTTCGACGCCGACTACATCCGCGCGCTGGAATACGGCATGCCCCCGACGGGCGGCTGCGGCATCGGCATCGACCGCCTGGTGATGCTGCTGACGGATAGCCCGAATATCCGCGACGTCATCCTGTTCCCGCACCTGCGCCGGGAAGATTGAGCAAGCGCTTTGGCAAGATGAAGCCCCACCGAATCGGTGGGGCTTTTTCCTTGGGGCGCCGCCAATGTCATGCCAAGCCGCCGAATGTTACAGCCTGGCCCCGTGATATGCGCCCCAACCAAACATAAGGCATTGATATAAAAGATATTTTCCGCCTACATATATTTACAAAAACAAACGGAAAACCCCACCCGCTTCGGCCACACTGGTTCCATCCCAACGCGGCCTTCGCCGCACCGGAGCCATAGCAATGCAAAGCCAAGCCACCCCGAACGACAACACCCCTGCCCCGCTGCCGCCGCAACGCCGGCTGCATCCGCTCGTCGGTGCGGCAGCCGTCGCCGTGGTGATCGCCAGCCTGACCGCGGTCGCCGCCGTCACTGGCGTGCTGCCGATCGGCAAGGCCAGCCCTGACCTGCCGGCGCAGGCCGGTGCGCAGGCAGACCCGCAAGGGCCGCTGCCGGTCACGGCAGCGCCCGCCCCGGGCAGCACCACCCGGCCGCCGGTCTACAACGACGGCCAGCAGCGCCCGGCCGGCCAGGATGCCGCCGGTTCCTCGCAAGCCGCGCCACGCACCGCCCCGGCACGCCAGGCCGCGCAGCGCGACAGCGAGCCGCGCGCCAGCCAGCGTGCCGACACCGAGCGCCACGCTGCCAAGGGCAGCCCCTACGCCGGCCGTATCGTCTCGGTGACCCCGATCCAGACCCAGAAGCCCAACACCAGCGGCCTGGGCGCGCTCGGCGGCGCGGTGGTGGGTGGGCTGCTGGGCAACCAGGTCGGCAAGGGCAATGGCCGCATCGTCGGCACCGTGGTGGGTGCCGTGGGTGGCGGCGTGGCGGGCAACCAGATCGAGAAGACCGTCAGCAAGGACACGCACTATGAAGTGCGCGTGCGCATGGATGACGGCAGCCACCGCACCTTCACCTACGAGAAAGACCCCGCCGTGCAGCCAGGCGAGCGCGTGCACCTGGAGAACGGCGCGCTGATGCGGGGCTGATCCGGCTCCCGCGCAGCGGCAAAGCAAAAGGCCGGCAATTTGCCGGCCTTTTGTCGTCATCCCGATACTGCGTCGCTTATTCGGCTTCCTGGATCCAGGCCTGCTGGATCGCCTCCAGGATCTTCTCGCCCGAGCGCTCGGGCGCGTCGGCAAAGCCGTCGAGCTCCAGCACCCAGCGGCGCAGGTCAGTGAAGCGCACGCCCGCCGGATCGACATCCGGGAACTTGTCATACAGCGCTTCGGCAATGGCGTAGGTATCGGTCCACTTCATGGGATTGTTCTCCGCTGAGATTTGCCGGCCGCTCAGTGGCCTTCCTTGGCGTGGTTGATGGTGTACTTCGGGATCTCGATGGTCAGGTCTTCATCATCGACGATGGCCTGGCACGACAGCCGCGAATTCGGCTCCAGCCCCCAGGCCTTGTCGAGCAGGTCTTCTTCCTTCTCCTCGGCCTCGTTGAGCGAATTGAAGCCCTCGCGCACGATCACGTGGCAGGTGGTGCAGGCGCACGACTTCTCGCACGCATGCTCGATCTCGATGCCGTGCGAGAGCAGCGCGTCGCAGACGCTGACGCCCTTCTCGGCTTCGATCACCGTCCCTTCCGGGCAGTATTCAACGTGGGGCAAAACAACGATCTGTGGCATGTGGTGTCCTGATGTCTGTATGTCGGTGCGGGCCCGGTGATCAGCCCAGCTCCTGCACCTTGCGCCCGGCCAGCGCGCTCTTGATCGAACGGTCCATGCGGCGGGCGGCGAATTCGTCGGTACCGTGCGACAGCTTCTCCACCGCGGCGTGGATGGCGCGGTGGTCTTCGCCGGTGGCGATCTCGCGCACCGTAGCCATCAGCGCCTCGACCGCGGTGCGCTCTTCCGCCGACAGCAGGTCGCCATCGGTTTCCAGCGCGCGCTGCGTGGCCTCGACCAGCCGGTCGGCTTCCACGCGCTCTTCGGCCAGCGCGCGGCTCTTCATGTCGTGCTCGGCCTCGCGGAAGCTCTCCTGCAGCATGCGCGCGATATCGTCGTCGGCCAGGCCGTACGACGGCTTGACCGTGACCGCGGCTTCCACGCCCGAATGCGTTTCGCGCGCGGTCACCGACAGCAGCCCGTCGGCATCGACCTGGTAGGTCACGCGGATGCGCGCCGCGCCCGCCACCATCGGCGGGATGCCGCGCAGCTCGAAGCGCGCCAGCGAGCGGCAGTCGCTGGCCAGCTCGCGCTCGCCCTGCAGCACGTGGATCGCCATCGCGGTCTGGCCATCCTTGAAGGTGGTGAATTCCTGCGCGCGCGCCACCGGGATGGTGCTGTTGCGCGGGATGATCTTCTCGACCAGGCCGCCCATGGTCTCGACGCCCAGCGACAGCGGGATCACGTCGAGCAGCAGCCAGTCTTCGCCCGGGGCATGGTTGCCGGCCAGCAGGTTGGCCTGCATCGCGGCGCCCAGCGCCACCACGCGGTCCGGATCGAGGTTGGTCAGCGGGGTCTGGCCGAAGTAGTCGCCCACGGCCTTGCGGATCGACGGCATGCGCGTGGCGCCGCCCACCAGCACCACGCCCTTGACCTCGTCGGGCGCGACGCCCGCGTCGCGCAGCGCCTTGCGCACCGGCGCCAGGGTCTTCTGCACCAGGTGCGCGGTGACCTGGTCGAAGATCTCGACAGTCAGCGTCAGGTGGACGATCTCGCCGGACTCCAGCACGGCGTCGATCACGGTGCTGTCGCTTTCCGACAGCGCTTCCTTGGCCGCGCGCGCCCGCACCATCAGCAGGCGCATGTCCTGCGCCGATAGCGGCTGCAGGCTGGCCTGCTCGACGATCCAGCACAGCAGGCGCTGGTCGAAGTCATCGCCGCCGAGGGCCGAGTCGCCGCCGGTGGCCAGCACCTCGAACACGCCCTGCGTCAGCTTGAGCACCGAGATATCGAAGGTGCCGCCGCCCAGGTCGTAGACCGCGTAGATGCCTTCCGAGGCATTGTCCAGGCCGTAGGCAATGGCCGCGGCAGTGGGCTCGTTGAGCAGGCGCAGCACTTCCAGGCCGGCCAGGCGCGCGGCGTCCTTGGTCGCCTGGCGCTGGGCCTCATCGAAGTAGGCCGGCACCGTGATGACGGCGCCGACCAGGTCGTCGCCCAGCGTGTCTTCAGCGCGCTGGCGCAGCGTGGCCAGGATCTCGGCCGAGATCTCCACCGGGCTCTTTACGCCGGCGGCGGTCTTGATCTGCAGCATGCCCGGCGCGTCGACAAAGTCATACGGGCTGTGCTCGATATTGGCCACGTCGCGCAGGCCGCGGCCCATGAAGCGCTTGACCGAGACGATGGTGTTCTTGGGATCGCGCACCGCTTCTTCCTGGGCCCGGTAGCCGATATGGGCGGTACGGTCCGGCAGGTAGCGCACGACCGAGGGCAGCAGCGCGCGGCCGCGCTCGTCGCCAAGCACCTCGGGAATGCTGCTGCGCACCGCGGCCACCAGCGAATTGGTGGTGCCGAGGTCGATGCCGACGGCCAGGCGGCGTTGGTGGGGCGCCGGCGACATGCCGGGTTCGGAAATCTGGAGCAGTGCCATGGTATTTCTTTGCTGTCTTGTGCGGCAGTGGAAACCGCCATGCGGGTGGCATTGGGGAGCGGTTTTCGCGCCGGGCGCCATTGTGTCACGGCCCCGGCAAACGTGCCGGTCAGTGTTCCAGCCGGTCGATGGCCTCGCTGGTATCGTGCTCAATCTTCTCGATAAACATCAGTTGCCGCACCGCGCCGCCAGCCGCCTCGTTGTCGCCGGAATCCAGCAACGCGCCCAGTGCTTCGTGGCGCTCGCGCTTTTCCTGGCGCAGCTCGCGCAGCAGCGCATCGAGCCGGTCCACTGCGCGCTCTTCCACCGCTTCCTGCAGCGCTTCGCGCCATTCCATCTGCTGCATCAGGAAGGCCGGCGTCATGGCCGTGTTGTTCTCGGCCTGCACATCGACGCCGCGCAGCTTCAGCAGGTAGGTCGCGCGCCGCAACGGCTGGCGCAGCGTACGGTAGGCTTCATTGGCATGCGCGGCCCATTGCATGGCCACGCGGCGCTCGGCGTCGCCCGCCTTGGCAAAGCGGTCCGGATGCGCCTGCGACTGCACGGTGCGGTACGCCGCATCCAGCGCGGCTTCATCGACGCCGTACTGCGCCGGCAGGCCGAACAGCGCAAAAAAATCGTCTTTCAACTGCTTCCCCAAGAAAAAAGAGCGGCCGCGCCGCCCCTTTGTCCATTGCCGCCACGGTGCCGCTCAGGCGGGCTTGCGTGCCCACTCGGCCGGCGGTTCGTTGCGGTCGCACTTCAGGCAGTTCACCCGCATGCCGATCATGCCGGCGCGGCCCTGCTCGCTTTGCGTCCATGGCCGCGACTGCCATGGCGGGTCGTGCCGCATATGCTGGCCGTGCCCGCATTCGAGTTCGGCCACCCAGTGGCCTTCCTCGTCCCGGCGGAACCCGACGATGCTGCGCTCCACCGGGGCTTGCTTGCGCTGGCGCGCCTCAGACCGTGAAGGACTCGCCGCAGCCGCACTCGTCCTTGACGTTGGGGTTGTTGAAGCGAAAACCTTCGTTCAACCCTTCACGTGCGTAGTCGAGTTCGGTGCCGTCGATATACGGCAGGCTCTTGGCGTCGACGATGACCTTGATGCCGTGCGATTCGAACACCGCGTCTTCCGGCAGCAGCTCGTCGACGTATTCCAGCTTGTAGGCCAGGCCCGAGCAGCCGGTGGTCTTCACGCCCAGGCGCAGGCCCACGCCCTTGCCGCGGCGCTCCAGGTAGCGGGCCACATGCTTGGCCGCCTTCTCGGTCATGGTGATCATCGTTGCGTCTTCCTTCGTCGATGCCGTGGTCAGTGCGACAGAATCAGGCAGCCTTCTGCTCGGCGCCGTGCTTCTTCTTGTAGTCTTCGACGGCGGCCTTGATCGCGTCTTCGGCCAGGATCGAGCAGTGGATCTTCACCGGCGGCAGCGCCAGTTCTTCGGCGATCTGGGTGTTCTTGATCTCCAGCGCCTGGTCCACGGTCTTGCCCTTGACCCACTCGGTCACGAGCGAGGACGAGGCAATGGCCGAGCCGCAGCCGTAGGTCTTGAACTTGGCGTCTTCGATCACGCCCGCCTCGTTGACCTTGATCTGCAGCTTCATCACGTCGCCGCAGGCCGGCGCACCGACCATGCCGGTGCCGACCGCATCGTCGTTCTTATCGAACGAACCGACGTTGCGGGGGTTTTCATAGTGGTCGAGAACCTTGGTGCTGTATGACATTTTGCTTACCTCTTGCGTATCTTTGCGGGGGTATTGCTTTTTGTTCTGATGATCTGTGCGGGCGCGTCAGTGCGCGGCCCACTGGATCGAATTCAAATCGACGCCGTCCTTGAACATTTCCCACAGCGGCGACAGGTCGCGCAGCTTGCCGATCTTGCTCTTGAGCAGTTCGATGGTGTAGTCGATCTCCTGCTCGGTGGTGAAGCGGCCCACCGTGAAGCGGATCGAGCTGTGGGCCAGTTCGTCGTTGCGGCCCAGCGCGCGCAGCACATACGACGGCTCCAGCGAGGCCGAGGTGCAGGCCGAACCCGACGACACCGCCACGTCCTTGATCGCCATGATCAGCGACTCGCCTTCGACGAAGTTGAAGCTGACATTCAGGTTGTGCGGCACGCGGTGTTCCAGGTCGCCGTTCAGGTAGACCTCTTCCATGTCCGACAGGCCGTTCCACAGGCGGTCGCGCAGCATGCGGATGCGTTCGTTCTCGGTCGCCATCTCTTCGCGGGCGATGCGGAAGGCTTCGCCCATGCCGACGATCTGGTGCGTGGCCAGCGTGCCCGAGCGCATGCCGCGCTCATGGCCGCCGCCGTGCATCTGCGCCTCGATGCGCACGCGCGGCTTGCGGCGCACGTACAGCGCGCCGATGCCCTTGGGGCCGTAGGTCTTGTGGGCCGAGAACGACATCAGGTCGCACTTCAGCTTGCCCAGGTCGATCGCCACCTTGCCGGTCGCCTGCGCGGCGTCGCAATGGAAGATGATGCCCTTCTCGCGGCAGATCTCGCCGATCTGCGCGACGTCCTGGATCACGCCGATCTCGTTGTTGACCAGCATCACCGAGACCAGGATGGTGTCCGGGCGCAGCGCCTGCTTGAACACTTCCATGTCGAGCAGGCCGTTTTCCTTCACGTCCAGGTAGGTCACTTCAAAGCCCTGGCGCTCCAGCTCGCGCGTGGTGTCGAGCACGGCCTTGTGCTCGGTCTTCAGGGTGATGATGTGCTTGCCCTTGCCCGAATAGAAGTTCGCGGCGCCCTTGATCGCCAGGTTGTTCGATTCGGTTGCACCCGAGGTCCACACGATCTCGCGCGGGTCGGCGCCGACCAGTGCGGCCACCTGCTCACGTGCTTCTTCCACCGCGCGCTCCGCTTCCCAGCCGTACGCGTGGCTGCGCGAGGCGGGGTTGCCGAACTGCTCGCGCAGGTACGGAATCATCTTGTCCGCCACGCGCGGGTCCACCGGCGTGGTGGCCGAGTAATCCATGTAGATGGGGAAATGTGGGGTGCTCATCGTTATGACTGCCTTGTTAGGGACCGCTGATCGCTGTTTTGCTGTCGTTGCCTGGGCGCGCTCAGGACTGCGCCAGGCTGAAAACTGAATTCACCATTCTGGCCCGGACCGGCTTTTCCTGCTTGTCGGCCTTGCCGCGCGCAGCGGCCGCGACCGGCTGCGCGGCGTCTTCGCGCATGTCGTGCAGCACGGCAGGCTGGCGCTCGCGTTGCTGGTCCACCAGGTTCTTGAGGGAAACGGAGTCGAGGTACTCGACCATCTTCTGGTTCAGCGTCGCCCACAGTTCGTGGGTCATGCAGCGCCCGGAGCCGTCATCTCCGTTACAATTGCCCTTGCCGCCGCACTGGGTGGCATCCAGGGGCTCGTCCACGGCGATGATGATGTCCGCCACGGTGACGTCTTCGGCCTTGCGCGCCAGACTGTAGCCGCCGCCCGGGCCGCGCACGCTTTCAACAATCTCGTGCCGGCGCAGCTTGCCAAACAGCTGCTCCAGGTAGGACAACGAGATCTTTTGCCGCTGGCTGATGCCGGCGAGCGTGACCGGTCCCTGGTCCTGGCGCATGGCCAGGTCGATCATCGCAGTGACCGCGAAGCGGCCTTTGGTGGTCAGTCTCATGGTGCAGGGCTCTGGGGGTGAAGCTAATACTTGATCGTTTCCGTCAAGTATAAAGGTACCCGACTAATTCAGTCAACTACCCCTGCCGCAGCGCACCACGCCCCGATCACGCCCCGATCACGCTTCGCGCCCGCGCGCGGCCGTCTCCGGGCCTGCCGCGCGCGGCGGCATCACCAGCGACAACGGGTGCTTCAGGATGCGCCGCCGCACGGCCGCGCTCAGTTCGGCGCGGTCCACGCGCCGCAGGTTGCGTGACCGCAGCGCCATATTGAACGCCAGCGCGAAGCTCACTGCCACGTTCAGCATCCCCATCAGCGCAATGCCCGCCACCGCCAGCCACAGCGACGGCATGCGCAGCGCATCCAGCCCCAGCACGCCGATGGCAGCGCCGACCGAGCCCGTCGACAGCGTCACATGGCGCACTTCCGTATGGGGCCCGAAGAAGCTCAGGATTTCCGGCCCCAGCCCCAGCAGCAGGCCCAGCGACACGTTGGCGGCTATGCCCGACAGGTTGCGCTTCCAGAAATCCGCCAGCCGGGTGGCGCCGCGCGCACCCAGCACGTACTGGAGGCGCCGGTTGTAGGCCATCACGTCATGCACGCGATGCAGCGCGAACCAGTTGTCGGCCCAGCCGGCAATCAGGCTGGACAGCCACAGCAGCACGCCGGTGAAGGCGGCATAGAGCGGCGTCGGGCCCAGGATCGAGAACGACTCGATGGTGGCAATCGCCTTGGCCGGCGTGATCAGGTTGGTGCCCAGCAGCTTGTGCGCCAGCCACTGCATCCCCAGCGCCACCGGGAACACCACCGCGAGGTTGCCGACGATCGCCGCCGCGTTGGAGCGGATCATGGCAATGGTGTCGTCGACAAATATCTCGCGCCCTTCCGGCCGCCCGGCCCCGTCCAGCCGGTGCGCCAGCGCCGGACCGGTCATGGCCGGCTGCTTGGTCGCCAGCGTGAAGTGCGCAAAGTGGATGGCCAGGAAGCTGCCGGCGTAGTTGAGCGAGGCCAGCAGCCCCTCACTGAACTTGTCCAGGTGCAGGCCGTAGATCAGGAACTTCAGATACACGGTGGCGACCGAGACCAGGCCGCCGCCGGCCGCGGCGCGCACCAGCTCGGCGTATTCCTTGCGGTCGCGCGTGATGTAGTGCTCGCCGGTCTCGGCCGAGCGCTCCACCACCTTGCGCGCCAGCTGCGCGAACGAGGTGCCGGCCAGGTGCGAGATGCTGCGCCGGGCCTGGGTCGATCGGATCAGCTCCGCCACCAGGTGCGCATGCATGCCGGGCCGGTGGGGTTCGACCCAGGCCGCCAGCAGCAGCTCGATGCGGCTGAGCTGCACCTTCATGCGCTCGATCTGGAACACCACCTCGACCGACACGCCATTGTCTTCCAGGTCCTCATACACCTGGCGGATCGCGGCATGGCAGCCGTCCAGCAGCGCGCGGAAGTAGTTCAGGCGGTGGCCGAAGCTGTTGTCGTCATGGCGCAGGCCCTCTTCACACAAGGCCTGGATGGCCTCGTCCAGGCGGAAGAACGGTGTCTCTGCCACGCGCCCGGCCAGGCGCGAACGGATCGCCTGGCTCAGGCCGGTGGCGCGCACCTGACTGACCAGCACCGAGATGCTGGTGGCCAGCGTCTGGCCCAGCGCATCGCGATAGTGCGCCATGCCCGCCGCTTCGCCCCCGGCGCTGCCGGCCTGCAGCACGCGCGCCAGCCGCGCCAGCAGCCCGTCGTCGATGGCTTCGACCCACTCCGCGTCCTCATCCCCGACGAACACCAGCGCAAACAGCCCCGCCATGTCGCTGCGGTTGGGCGGCGGCGGCAGGAAGCGGTTCTGCAGCCGGCCCACCATCTCGCTGACGAAGCCCGGGTGCAGGGCCACGCCGGTATCGCAGAACAGTCCGGTGGGGTCGTTCTCGCGCACCAGGCTGCGCACCGTCAGGGCAAAACGCCCGGCCCAGTCGGGATGCCGCTCCAGCACCTGCAGCAGGTAGCGCAGCCGCACATGCTCGGGGTGGCGGCGGTCCGTGCCAGGTTCCTGGCTGTCAGCATCGGCACCCAGCCCGCCATCGCGGCGGATCCAGAAGCCCAGCTCGATCAGCCAGCCGTTGCGCTCGGCCAGCGGCGCCTCAGGATCGGCAGCGGCCAAGATGGCGTCGAGCTGCAGGCTGGCATTGCGCGATTCGCGCCATTTGCGGAACAGTTTGTGAAGCATGGATTCTCGTGGGATCGGGCCGCCGGCCGCGGCGCTGGTAGCGTCGCGGCGCGGGCCGCAGAAAGGACGACGGAGCGGGCGCCGGGATCAGCCGGCGTTGCCTTGCAGGCGCTGGCGCAACTCGGCCACCAGGCCGTCGCAGGCATCTTCGATGTAGTCGAGCACGCGCTCGAAGCCATCGCCTTCGCCGTAGTAGGGGTCCGGCACCTCGTCGGCGTCGTGGCGGGTGGCGAAGCTCATCAGCAGGCGCAGCTTGGCGCCAGCATCGGGGCGCAGCCGCGCCAGGCCGGCCAGGTTCTCGCGGTCCATCGCCAGGATCAGGTCGAAGCGGTCGAAGTCAGGCAGGCCGACCTTGCGCGCGCGCAGCGCGGACAGGTCATAGCCGCGCTGCAGCGCGTGGCGCTGGGTGCGGGCATCGGGTGCGCGGCCCAGGTGGTATTCATGCGTGCCCGCCGAATCCAGTTCCACCAGCGCGTCCAGCCCCGCCGCAGCCAGCTTGGCGCGCAGCACGCCCTCCGCCGTCGGGGAACGGCAGATGTTTCCCATGCAACACATCAGGATGGCGTATGTCTTCATCGGATCACGGCTAGGCGGGAGTGGAACGGCGGGCGCAGCGGCACACGGGAGGGCCGCCGGCCGGACAGCCGCAATTCTACCCGCAGCCCTTCAGGCCAGCTGCTTGGCCAGCCGCTCGCCGTGCGCAAACCCGGCCACTTCCGCGGCCTCGCGCGATTTGTAGTGCTCGGTGATGCGCGAGGTCTCGGTCAGCGTGCCGGCGGCGCGAATATTGGTACCGGGGCGGCAGACGCGCACGGTGTAGGACCATTCGCTCTGTGAGCGCTGTTTGACCTGGACCTGCACTTCGTGGGTTTCATAGACCTTCTTCTTCCATTCACCGATATCGGTCATTGTGGTTCTCCACGGAAAATGGGGGATACCTGGCTAGTTGACCTCGCCGGCATCGATCGCGCGCATGGCGCCGGCCTCCGCCAGGGCGATGGCCCCTTCGGGCGTGGGCGCGTCGCCCGCAATCGCCTCGTAGCTGGGGCCGGAAGGCTCGCCGAAGGCATCGGCGATGCGCATCTGCGCCGCAAACCCGCCGGCGGCATTGGGGACCGCGCTGACCACGACCGCGTAGCCGCCGTATTCAAACTGGCGTTCCATCTTGCCTCCTTCGCGGCAGCCTTCGCGCTTTCACCCTTCATGACCGGCGCCGCCGCGAATTTCACTATAGGCGAAGCGCGCGTGGCGGTGCGGCGTATCAGGCAGGCGGCAGCGCGCTCTCTCCGCTGGCGCCGAACACCTGCGCCTTGAGCTTGGCCAGCTGGTCGCGCACCTGCGCCGCCTGCTCGAACTCCAGGTTGCGGGCGTGGTCGAGCATGAGCTTCTCCAAACGCTTGATTTCCTTGGAGACCTGCTTCTCGCTCATGTCCTCGTAGCGGGCCTGCTCCTGCGCCGCCAGCAGCTCGGCCCTGGCATCGTTGACGCTGTAGACGCCGTCGATGATGTCCTTGATGCGCTTGACCACGCCGCGCGGCGTGATGCCGTTGGCCTCGTTGAAGGCGATCTGCTTGGCGCGGCGGCGCTCGGTCTCGCCAATGGCCTTCTTCATCGACTCGGTCATGCGGTCCGCGTACAGGATCGCGGTACCGTTGACGTTGCGCGCGGCGCGCCCGATGGTCTGGATCAGCGAGCGCTCGGCGCGCAGGAAGCCTTCCTTGTCCGCATCGAGGATCGCCACCAGCGACACCTCGGGAATATCCAGGCCTTCGCGCAGCAGGTTGATGCCCACCAGCACGTCGAAGGTGCCCAGGCGCAGGTCGCGGATGATCTCCACGCGCTCGACGGTGTCGATGTCCGAGTGCAGGTAGCGCACCTTGACGCCGTTCTCGGACAGGAACTCGGTCAGCTGCTCGGCCATGCGCTTGGTCAGCGTGGTCACCAGCACGCGTTCGCCAACCTCCACGCGGGCGTGGATTTCCGACAGCAGGTCATCCACCTGCGTGGTCGCCGGGCGCACCATGATGATGGGATCGACCAGCCCGGTCGGACGCACCACCTGCTCCACCACCTGCCCGGCATTGTCCTGCTCGAACTGCGCCGGCGTGGCCGAAACAAACATCACCTGGCGCATCTTGCGCTCGAACTCGTCGAACTTCAGCGGCCGGTTGTCCAGCGCCGAGGGCAGCCGGAAGCCGTACTCCACCAGCGTGGTCTTGCGCGCGCGGTCGCCGTTGTACATGCCGTTGAGCTGGCCGATCAGCACGTGCGACTCGTCCAGGAACATCAGCGCGTCGGGCGGCAGGTAGTCGACCAGCGTCGGCGGCGGATCGCCGGGGCGTGCACCGGACAGGTGCCGCGAATAGTTTTCGATGCCCTTGCAGAAGCCCAGCTCGGACAGCATTTCCAGGTCGAAGCGGGTGCGCTGCTCGAGCCGTTGCGCCTCCACCAGCCGGTTTTCCTTGTGGAAGAACTCCAGCCGCTCGCGCAGCTCCGACTTGATCGCCTCGATCGCGCGCAGCACGGTCTCGCGCGGGGTCACATAGTGGCTCGACGGGTAGACCGTGAAGCGCGGGATCTTCTGGCGCACGCGGCCAGTCAGCGGGTCGAAGAACTGCAGCGACTCCACCTCGTCGTCGAACATCTCCAGCCGCACCGCCATCTCGGCGTGTTCTGCCGGGAAGATGTCGATGGTGTCGCCGCGCACGCGGAAGGTGCCGCGCTGGAAGTCGGTCTCGTTGCGGGTGTACTGCATCGCGATCAGGCGCGCGATCACGTCACGCTGGCTGATCTTGTCGCCGGCACGCAGTGTGAGAATCATCTGGTGGTATTCGGTCGGGTTGCCGATACCATAGATCGCAGAGACGGTCGCCACGATGATCGTGTCGCGGCGCTCCAGCAGGCTCTTGGTCGCCGACAGCCGCATCTGCTCGATATGCTCGTTGATCGACGAGTCCTTCTCGATAAACAGGTCGCGCTGCGGGACGTAGGCCTCGGGCTGGTAGTAGTCGTAGTAGCTGACGAAGTACTCGACCGCGTTACGCGGGAAGAACTCGCGGAACTCGGCGTAGAGCTGGGCCGCCAGCGTCTTGTTGGGCGCGAACACGATCGCCGGCCGTCCCATCCGGGCGATCACATTGGCCATGGTGAAGGTCTTGCCCGAACCCGTCACCCCCAGCAGCGTCTGGAACGACAGGCCGTCCTCGACCCCCTCCACCAGTTGCCGGATGGCCTCCGGCTGGTCGCCGGCGGGCGGGAACGGCTGGTAGAGCTGGAACGGGGAGCCGGGGAATGTGACGAATTTGTCTTCGTCCAGGGCCGGCGCGGCTTCTGCAAGGTTCGACATAGGGGGCGAATTTACGGGCGGAATTAGGGAAATACCTCAGGAATACGGGGCGAATACGCTAGAATCTTGGGGTTGCCAGCCCCCGCTTCAAGCCGGAAGCGTCACGGGGGCCTGTCAGCCCCCAGCGCAGTCCGAAGCATTCTACGCCTTCCCGTTTTCTTACATAGCCGACCACGAGATTCCAAATGAGTTTGTTTTCTGCCGTCGAGATGGCCCCGCGCGACCCGATCCTGGGCCTCAACGAAGCCTTCAATGCCGATACCCGCCCGACCAAGGTCAACCTGGGCGTTGGCGTGTACTTCACCGACGAAGGGAAAATCCCCCTGCTGCGCGCCGTCCAGGAGGCAGAAAAGGCACGCCTGACCACCGCCACGCCGCGTGGCTACCTGCCGATCGAAGGCATCGCCGCCTATGACCAGGCCGTGCAGACGCTGCTGTTCGGCAAGGAATCGCCGCTGATCACGGAAGGCCGCGTGGTGACGGCCCAGGCACTCGGCGGCACCGGCGCGCTGAAGATCGGCGCCGACTTCCTGAAGCGCCTGTATCCGGACGCCAAGGTCGCCATCAGCGACCCGAGCTGGGAAAACCACCGCGCACTGTTCGAATCCGCCGGCTTCCCGGTGGTCAACTATGCCTACTACGACGCCCCCAGCCACGGCCTGAACTTTGCCGGCATGGTGGAATCGCTGAAGTCGTTCCCGGCCAACACCATCGTCGTGCTGCACGCATGCTGCCACAACCCGACCGGCGTGGACCTGTCGCCCGAGCAGTGGAAGCAGGTGGTGGAACTGGTCAAGGAACGCAACCTGATCCCGTTCCTGGACATGGCCTACCAGGGCTTTGCCGACGGCATCGACCCGGACGGCGCCGCCGTGCGCCTGTTCGCGGACTCCGGCCTGCCCTTCTTCGTGTCGAGCTCGTTCTCGAAGAGCTTCTCGCTGTACGGCGAGCGCGTGGGCGCGCTGTCGATCGTCACCACCAGCAAGGAAGAAGCACAGCGCGTGATGTCGCAGGTCAAGCGCGTGATCCGCACCAACTACTCCAACCCGCCGACGCACGGCGGCACCGTGGTCGCCACCGTGCTGAACAGCCCGGAACTGCGCGCCATGTGGGAAGAAGAACTGGCCGAGATGCGCGACCGCATCAAGCTGATGCGTCATGCGCTGGTGGACAAGCTGGCCGCCAAGGGCGTGCCGGGCGACTTCTCCTTCGTCAAGGCACAGCGCGGCATGTTCTCGTACTCGGGCCTGACCTCGGCCCAGGTGGACCGCCTGCGCAACGAGCACGGCATCTACGCCGTCGGCACCGGCCGCATCTGCGTGGCCGCGCTGAACAGCCGCAACATCGACGCCGTCGTCGATGCGATCGCAGCTGTGATGTAAGAGCCCCAGGCATCGCCACCCGCAGCAGGATGGCGACTGGCGCAAGCGTCACAAAGCAATGCACAAAAAGCGGCTTCGGCCGCTTTTTGCATTTGTTTGCGATTTATCGGCCCAATGTCATCAAGAAATCAGCCTTTTGCCTTATTGTTTTCCGCAGCATTGGAAGTACTTTAAGGTATATGCTGCAGAGCAAGATCGTTAGCACGGTCGTTCGATTAAAGGCATAATCGGCGCCACGATCCCCCGGTGTATTGTCAGTACATTAGTACTTGGTAGTACGTACCTCATAGCTAGACCCAGGCAGAAAAGGCATGCTCTACCAATTGCATGAGTTCCAGCGCTCGATCCTGCACCCGCTGACCGCGTGGGCCCAGGCGACCGCCAAGACCTTCACCAACCCCCTCAGCCCGCTCTCGCTGGTTCCCGGCGCACCCCGCCTGGCTGCCGGCTATGAACTGCTGTACCGGCTCGGCAAGGAATACGAAAAGCCGGCATTCGACATCAAGTCGGTGCGCTCCAACGGGCGCGACATCCCCATCGTCGAGCAGACCGTGTTTGAGAAGCCGTTCTGCAAGCTGGTGCGCTTCAAGCGCTATGCCGACGACCCGGAAACCATCAAGCTGCTCAAGGATGAGCCGGTGGTGCTGGTGGCCGCGCCGCTGTCGGGCCACCATGCCACGCTGCTGCGCGACACGGTGCGCACGCTGCTGCAGGACCACAAGGTCTACGTCACCGACTGGATCGACGCACGCATGGTGCCGGTCGAGGAAGGCGCGTTCCACCTGTCGGACTACATCTATTACATCCAGGAATTCATCCGCCATATCGGCGCCGAGAACCTGCATGTGATCTCGGTATGCCAGCCCACCGTGCCGGTGCTGGCCGCGATCTCGCTGATGGCCTCGGCCGGCGAGAAGACGCCGCGCACCATGACCATGATGGGCGGCCCGATCGACGCCCGCAAGAGCCCCACCGCGGTCAACTCGCTGGCGACCAACAAGTCGTTCGAGTGGTTCGAGAACAACGTCATCTACACCGTGCCGGCCAACTACCCCGGCCACGGCCGCCGCGTCTACCCGGGCTTTTTGCAGCATGCCGGTTTCGTGGCGATGAACCCGGACCGGCACCTTTCCTCGCACTATGACTTCTACCTGAGCCTGGTCGAGGGCGATGCGGATGACGCCGAAGCCCACGTGCGCTTCTACGATGAATACAACGCGGTGCTCGACATGGCCGCCGAGTACTACCTCGACACCATCCGCGAGGTGTTCCAGGAATTCCGCCTGGCCAACGGCACCTGGGCCATCGACGGCAATCCGGTGCGGCCGCAGGACATCAAGAGCACCGCGCTGATGACTGTCGAGGGCGAGCTGGACGACATCTCGGGCGCGGGCCAGACCGCCGCGGCGCACGACCTGTGCGCCGGCATCCCGAAAACCCGCAAGCAGCACCTGAACGCGGCGCACTGCGGCCACTACGGCATCTTCTCGGGCCGGCGCTGGCGCGAAGAGATCTACCCGCAGCTGCGCGACTTTATCCGCAAGTACCACCAGGCCTCGGCCACCAGGTAAGAAAACGCCCGCGATTGCGGGCGTTTCTTCTTGCGGGGCCGGGCCGGGATGCTCAGTGCTTCTTCAGGTAGCTGAGCAGCATTTCCGAGTGCAGCTCGGCAAAGCGCTCATGCTCCTGCTGCGAGGCCACGTCGCGGCCGATCACGGCGCTGATGGTATAGCGGTTGGACAGCACGTAGTAGCCCAGCGCGGAAATCGTCAGGTAGAACTGCGGCACGTCGATATCGTCGCGGAACACGCCTTGTTCCTGCCCGCGCCGGATCACGTCGGCCAGCACATCCACCACCGGGTTGATCAGCTGCTGCAGCTGCGCCGACTTCTTCAGGTGCCGGGCCTCGTGCAGGTTCTCGCTGTTGACCAGGCGGATGAACTCCGGGTGCTCGTAATACCAGTCCCAGACGAAACGCGCCAGCGTGCGCACGCCCTGGACCGGGTCTTCGTCGACCAGGTGGAGCTGCTCCTCGTCGGCGCGGAAATTGGCGTATTGCTTCTCAAGCACCGCCAGGAACAGGCCTTCCTTGCTGCCGTAGTAGTAGTACAGCATGCGTTCATTGGTTTCCGCGCGCCGGGCAATCTGGTCGACGCGGGCGCCGGCCAGCCCCCCCTTGGCGAATTCCTCGGTGGCCGCAGCGAGGATGCGTCGGCGCGTCCCTTCCGGGTCGCGTTTGGTCTTGGGCTCAGTTGACATGGGGTGGCTGGTCGATCGTTGCGCGGATTATGGCATAGGCCGGAATGCGGCAATCCGGCGGTGCGCGCATCATCGCCGTTTCTGCCCGCCGGCGAAATCGGGGATAATCCTTGCGGCGCGATGGCTCGCAGGGGTACACAGAGATCCCGGTGCCGCAGGGTCGCTGGCCTATTGTCCGCCGCCGGGTTCGGCTGTTATGTCGCCAAACCCTCACAGTGCCCCGCAAATTTCGTGTCTTGACCGTTGATCCGGCCTTGGTCCCTGTTTTGTCCCCTGATTTCCTGCCCGTAGTCGTGAATCCCGCCGTCAAATCCCTTGCCGACCGCATCGAAGCGCTGCTGCCCCAGACCCAGTGCACCAAATGCGGCTTCAACGGCTGCCGCCCCTACGCTGAAGCCATGGCCAGCGGCGAAGCCGCCTGCAACCGCTGCCCGCCAGGCGGCGCGCAAGGGATTGTGCGCCTGGCCGCGGTGCTGGGCACCGAACCGCTGCCGCTGGACCCGGAACGCGGCAGCGAACAGCCGCGCGCGGTGGCCCGCATCGACGAGAGCCTTTGCATCGGCTGCACGCTTTGCATCCAGGCCTGCCCGGTCGATGCGATTGCCGGCGCCGCCAAGCAGATGCATACGGTGATCCCTGACTGGTGCACCGGCTGCGACCTGTGCGTGGCGCCCTGCCCGGTCGACTGCATCGACATGGTCCCGGTCACCGGCGCGCGCACCGGCTGGGCCGCGTGGTCGCAGGCGCAGGCCGATGCCGCGCACGCGCGCTACCTGGCGCGCAATGCGCGGCTGGTGCGCGAGCGCGAGGAAAACGACGCGCGCCTGGCCGCCAAGGCCGCCGCCAAGCTGGCCGCGGTGCAGGCCGAAGCGCCGGAAAACGATGCCGAGCGCGCCGCGCAGGAACGCAAGCGCGCCATCATCCAGGCCGCCATCGAACGCGCCCGTCAGAAGCAGCAGGCCGCGCAGCCGCGCAATACGGAGAACGTCTCGGCTGCGGTGCAGGCCCAGATCGACGCCGCCGAAGCACGGCGCGCGCGCGCGGGGCTTAGCAAGCCTGGACCCGGCCAGAACGCCAATACCGACCCGGAAGAAAAACAATGAACGCCGCCAAGTGCCGTGCCATCTTTGAGACGCTGCGCGAAACCAACCCTGCCCCGGCCACCGAACTGGAATACAGCTCGCCGTTCGAGCTGCTGATCGCCGTGCTGCTGTCGGCGCAGGCGACCGACGTCGGCGTCAACAAGGCCACGCGGCGGCTGTTCCCGGTGGCGCATACCCCGCGGCAGATGCTGGACCTGGGCGAAGCCGGCCTCAGCGAGTACATCAAGACCATCGGTCTGTACAAGACCAAGGCGAAGCACGTGATCGAAACCTGCCGCATCCTGGTCGAGCGCCACGGCGGCAAGGTCCCGCCCGAGCGCGAAGCGCTGGAGGCGCTGCCGGGCGTGGGCCGCAAGACCGCCAACGTGGTGCTCAACACCGCGTTCGGCGAGCCCACCATCGCGGTGGACACGCATATCTTCCGGGTAGCGAACCGCACCGGGCTGGCGCCGGGCAAGACCGTGCAGATCGTCGAGCAGAAGCTGCTCAAGTGCGTGCCGCATGAGTTCCTGCACGATGCCCACCACTGGCTGATCCTGCACGGCCGCTACGTCTGCAAGGCGCGCAAGCCCGAGTGCTGGCACTGCGTGATCGAGCCGCTATGCGAGTTCAGGGAAAAGACCCCGGCGCCGCAGCTGTAACCCGGGCCTGGGGTCCTAGTCCGGCTCGTGCGCCAGCACCAGGGCCAGCTGTAGCGCGGTGCGCGCGACCATCTCCACCTCGGGCGCGTAGCCGTGCGTGATCCAGCGCAGGGCGATGTGGACCACCCCGCCCGCCACCCCCGCCGTCAGCAACGGATCGAGCTTGCGTCCCGGCGGCAGCAGCGCTTGCGCGAGCAGCCCGCCGAATTCATCCAGCGAATCCGCCAGCGCCCCGTCGACCAGCTTGCTGACGCCGCGGATTTCCACCAGGAACACCCGCGCTGAACGCGGCTCGCGCTGCAGCGCCCCGAAATAGGCGCGCAGCATGGCCAGCGCGCGTTGCTGACCATCGCCTCCGGCCCCCTCGCCCGCCAGGGCGAGGGTGTGCAGCAAGCGGTGGGTCACCGTTTGAAACGATGCCAGCAGCAAGGCCTCGCTGTTGGCGAACGACTCATAGAAATACCGTTCGGTCAGGCCCGCGGCCTCGCACACGGCCTTGACGGTGGCGTTCTGGTAGCCGCGCTCGCCGTAGACCTGCACGGCCGCGGCAATCAGCTGCACGCGGCGTTGCGCACGTCGTTCTTCGGCTTCGGCGCCACGGTAGCGGCGCGCGGGGGTGAGCTCGGTCGTCATGCGCGCCATTATGACATTCCCTATTGTCAGATTCCTTGCCGGATCGCTTCTGACAATCTATGTTGTCAGAAGCGCCACTCGCCCGGATCCCCCCATGACCGCCTCAAGTCCCGATGACGCAGTCCTTGATGTCCTGATCGTAGGCGCCGGCCTGTCCGGCATCGGCGCCGCGCGCCAGCTGCAAATGCGCTGCCCCGGCAAGCGCTACGCCATCCTGGAGGCGCGCGAGGCCATGGGCGGCACCTGGGACCTGTTCCGCTACCCCGGCATCCGCTCGGATTCGGACATGTACACGCTGGGCTACCGCTTCAAGCCCTGGCGCGGCGCCAAGGCCATCGCCGACGGGCCGTCGATTCGCGCCTACATCCGCGAAACCGCCGAAGAGGCCGGCATCACGTCACATATCCGCTTCGGCCACAAGGTCGTCAGCGCGGCATGGGACAGCGCCGCAGCCTGCTGGACGGTCGAAGCCGAACGCATGGCGGACCACAGCCGTCTGCGCTTGCGCACACGTTTGCTCTATGTGTGCGCAGGCTATTACAGCTATGCCGAGGGCCACCGGCCCGAATTTGCAGGCGAAGCGCAATTCCGCGGCAGCATGGTGCATCCTCAGTTCTGGAACGAATCGCTCGACTATGCCGGCAAGCGCGTGGTGGTGATCGGCAGCGGCGCCACGGCGGTCACGCTGGTGCCGGCCATGGCGAAAAGCGCCGCGCACGTGACGATGCTGCAGCGCTCTCCCACCTATATCGTGACGCGCCCCGGCGAGGACGCCATCGCCCACAAGCTGCGCCGCGTGCTGCCGGAGCGGCTGGCCTACGCCGCCACGCGCTGGAAGAACGTGCTGCTGGGCATGATGTTCTTCCAGCTGGCGCGGCGCCGGCCGGATCGCGTCAGGCAGCGCCTGATCGGAATGGCGGCAGCGCAACTGGCGCCAGACTATGACGTCGGCACCCACTTCACGCCCCGCTACCGGCCGTGGGACCAGCGCCTGTGCCTGGTGCCCGACGGCGACCTGTTCCGCGCGATCCGCGACGGTCACGCATCGGTGGTGACCGACACCATCGACCGGTTCACCGAGGACGGCATCGTGCTGGCCAGCGGCAAGACGCTGGCTGCGGATGTCGTGGTGGTAGCCACCGGCCTCAAGCTGAACATGCTGGGCGACATCGCGCTCAGCGTGGACGGCCAGCCGCGCCGCCCCGCCGAATGCCTTGCCTACAAGGGGATGATGCTGAGCGATGTGCCCAACCTGGTGCTGGCCTTCGGGTACACCAATGCCTCGTGGACGCTCAAGGCCGACCTCACGGCCGAGTACGTCTGCCGCCTGCTGCGTCATATGGATCGCCACGGCCACCGCATTGCCGTGCCGCGCGCCCCCGCTGACGTAGAGCCGACCCCGTTCCTGGATTTCACCTCCGGCTACGTGCAGCGTGCCGCCACCGTGCTGCCCCGGCAAGGTCATCGCAAGCCCTGGCGCGTGCACCAGAACTACCTGAAAGACCTGCTGACGATCCGGCACGGGCGCATCGCAGACGGCGTGTTGCAGTTCGATGTCCCGCCTCCCTCTCCCTTGGCACACCGGGCGCACCGGGACGGCCAGGACACCACCGACAACAACACGGTGCCGGCCGTTGCCGCCAGCGAGGTGCAATCATGACCATCGTCCTGACCGTTTTCGCGGTGCTGATCGGGCTGATCCTGGTGCTGGGCGCGTCGCTCTATCTGTACACGTGGCGCACCGCCCGGCGCATCGAAGCCGCCATGCCGCCGCACGGCCGCTTTGTCGACGTGCCCGGCGCGCGGCTGCACGTGGTGGAGCGCGGCCAGGGCCCGGCGGTGCTGCTGGTGCATGGACTGTCCGGCCAGTTAGAGAATTTTGGCTACGGCATGATCGGGCCGCTTGCCGAGCACTTCCGCGTGATCGCCGTCGACCGCCCCGGCGCGGGCCACTCCATACGCACGCCGGGCAGCGCCGCGGACCTGCCGGCGCAGGCCGCAGCGCTCGCCGCGCTGTGCGACAAGCTTGGCCTGGAGCGTCCGCTGGTGGTGGGCCATTCGCTGGGTGGGGCGATTGCGCTGGCACTGGCCATCCACCACCCCGAGCGCGTGGGCGGGCTGGCACTGATCGCGCCGCTCACGCACCCGCCCAAGGCGATCTCGCCGGTGTTCCAGGCCATGACCGTGCCCAGCGCGTGGCTGCGCCGGCTGATGGCATGGACGCTGGTGGTGCCGATGTCGATACGGCGCCGCGAAGCCGTGATGGACATCGTGTTCGGCCCGGACCCGGTGCCGGACGACTTCCCGACGCGCGGAGGCGGGCTGCTGGCGCTGCGGCCCCGCCACTTCCTGGCCGCGTCCGAAGACCTGATCGGCGCCGCGCAGAGCCTGCCCGCGCTGCTGCACCGCTACGGCACGCTGCGCGTGCCGGTCAGTGTCCTCTACGGCCGCGAAGACCGCATCCTGGATTTTGCCGAGCATGGCGAAGCGCTCGCCGCCAAGGTTCCGGGCGCCACGCTGACATTGGTCAGCGGCGGGCATATGCTGCCGGTGACCGCTATCGACACCAGCGTCGATTTCGTCCGCGACGCAGCCGCCCGGCTGCAAGTACCCGTGCCGG
This sequence comes from Cupriavidus sp. CPT47-8839-RL05A, assembly GCF_058792255.1. NCBI lineage: Bacteria > Pseudomonadati > Pseudomonadota > Betaproteobacteria > Burkholderiales > Burkholderiaceae > Cupriavidus > Cupriavidus sp. CPT47-8839-RL05A. The sequence continues at coordinate 67,693 of NZ_JBYTEG010000024.1, forward strand.
CCCAGGCGCAGGTCGCCTGATCCACGGAGCCCCGCCCATGGCCACCACCACCGGTTCCAACCCCTACAAGCACAATGTCTTCGCCGCGTTCCAGGCCGTTCGCAAGCTGATGGCGAACGGCAACGACACAGAGCAGGTGTTCCGCATCATGCGCGCGCTCAACGGGCCGTCCATGCCCCGCAACTTCAACCGGCTGCTGAACACGCCCGACGGGCGGCGCATGGTCTACCAGCGCATCGAGCTGGCGGAGCGCCTGTCCGATCCCGCCTACGTGGCCAGGTTCGCAGCGGGCACGGTGGGCGCGGCCTATCGCGCGTTCCTGGAACAGACCGGCTACAGCGCTGACGGGCTGGCCAAGGTCTCGAACCTGGACCAGGAACCGTTGATCGAGGACGCCTACATGTGGTTCGGCCGGCGTACCCGCGACATCCACGACATCTGGCATGTGCTCACCGGCTACCGGGCCGATGAAAGCCTTGGCGAAGCCGCGCTGGTGGCATTCAGCTATGCGCAGACCGGCGGCAAGGGCTGGGCCTTCATCGCCATCGCGGCGTCGCTGAAAAGCCTGCGCGTGAGCGGCAGCCTGGCCTTTGCGCGGGCCGTGCTGGAGGGCTACCGTCTCGGCCGGCGCGCCCGATGGCTGTTGGGCGAAGACTACGAGAAACTGCTGCACGAACCCATCGACGCGGCCCGCGCGCGGCTTGGCATTGCCGAACCCCGGCGCTACCTGGCCTGCAATCCCGTGCAGGAATGGACGGCCTGAAGCCGCTGCGTGCCAGGCAAAAAAAAGCGACCACAGTGGGTCGCTTTTTTTGTTCAAGCACCGTTGGTGCGCAGCGCGTTCAGACGATGCGGCAGGCTTCGTCGAACGACAGGCGCGGGCCGCGCGGGAACAGCTTGTCGGCCTCGCCGTAGCCCAGGTTGCACAGGAAGTTGACCTGCCACTTGCCGTCGGGGAAGAAGGCCGCGTTGACCTTGTCGGCATCGAAGCCGCCCATCGGGCCGCAGTCCAGGCCCAGCGCGCGCGCCGCCAGGATGAAGTAGCCGCCTTGCAGCGAGCTGTTCATCAGCGCGTCGCGGGCGATCTTCTCGTCGTTGCCGGCGTACCAGGAGCGGGCGTCGGCATGCGGGAACAGCTTGGGCAGCTGGTCGTGGAAGGCGGTGTCGAAGGCGATGATGGCCGTCACCGGCGCCGAACGGGTCTTGTCGACGTTGCCGGCCGACACGCAGTCCACCAGGCGCGCCTTCTCAGCGGCGCTCTTGACGAACACGATGCGCGCCGGGCTGCTGTTGGCAGCGGTCGGGCCGAACTTCATCGCTTCATAGATCTGGTGCAGCACGGCGTCGTCCACGTGGCGGTCCTGCCACACGTTGTGCGTGCGGGCTTCGGTGAACAGCTGCGCCAGCGCGGCGTTGTCGATCTGGGACATGCGCTTCTTTCCTGTACGGGATTTGAGGGAAGGGGCGATTGTACCCAACGCTTTGTGCGCGCCACGACAGCGCCTTTGAGCAACCCGTTCAATTCCCTTGCATATCGGCGCGGGCCGGCGCCGGTGCACTGCCCCGGCGGGTCAGCCACAGCACGCCGGCCAGGATCAGCCCGCCGCCCACGGCCTGCGCCGTGCCGATATGCTCGCCCAGCAGAAACGCCGCCAGCAGCACCGTGACCACCGGCTCCAGCGTCGACAGCATCGACGCCTGCGCCGCGCCCAGCCGCTGCAGGCCGGCGAAGAAGGTCAGGATCGCCAGCACCGTCGACAGCAGCGCGATGCCCGCCAGCGCCAGCCAGCCGCCGGCAGTGGCCGGGAACTGCGGCGGCGCGCCCGCCCCCATCCGCAGCAGGCCGACGGCGCCATAGACCAGCGCCGCCGCGGTACAGATCACCGTGGTGGTGGCGATCGGGTTGATGCCGGCGGTCACGCGCGCGCCGACGATGATATAGACCGAGTAGATCACCGCCGCCGCCAGCCCCAGCGCGATCCCCAGCGGCGTGCCCTCGCCGCCGCCGACGGTCAGTCCGGCGCCCACCGAGCACAGCACCAGCGCGACCACCGCGGCCGTGGTCAGCCGCTCCTTCAGGAAGATGGCCGCCAGGATCGTCACGAACAGCGGATACAGATACAGCAGCAGCGCCACCAGGCTGGCCTGCGCATGGTTGAGCGCGCTGAAGAAGCAGAACGACTGGCCGACATAGCCGATGCCGCCCATCGCCGCCAGCGCCAGCACGCGGCGCCACGGCGGCAAGGCGATGCCGCGCGTGCGCATCACCCAGGCCAATGCCGCCGCGGCCAGCATGAAGCGCACCAGCAGCAGCCCGTAGACATCCGCGCCGGCCGCGTAGGCAAAGCGCGCGAAGATCGCCATGGCGCCAAAGGCGCTGGCCGACAGCGCGATCAGCAGCACGCCGGCCAGCTTGTCGCGGGCATGGTCCGTGGCGGTTTGGGCGGAAGCGGTCATCGGGCGGGCGGGAAGTCGGCGATCCCGCATTCTACTTGGCGCCGCCGGCAACAAGCGGCGCCGCCAGCGCGGGCCGCGGCCCTCGTTTACAATGTCGCCACCATGTTTAATCCCTCACGAGAAGAAGTCCGCCGGTTCTTCTGCGATGCCTGGCAGAAGCAGCTCACAGGCGGCGTGCTGACCCCGCTGGAAGCCATCGCCGTCGACTGGATCGGCGAGCACCCCGAGTACCACGGCCTGCTGCGCGACACCGAAGGTGCGCTGTCGCAGGACTACACACCCGAGCAAGGCCAGACCAACCCCTTCCTGCACCTGTCGATGCACCTGTCGATCTCCGAGCAGGTCTCGGTCGACCAGCCGCGCGGCATCCGCCAGGCCTATGAGGCGCTGGCACGCCGGCTGGATTCCCCGCACGAAGCGCAGCACCAGGTGATGGAATGCCTGGGCGAAATGCTGTGGCAGGCACAGCGCACCGGCCAGCCGCCCGACGGCGACCACTACGTCGATTGCGTCAAGCGCCGCGCCAACCGCTAAGTCCGGTACGCGTCACGCATCAAGTGCAGCGTACAATTCGTCACAACCCTCAGATGGGTGCGTGGTAGGCTTTGCGGGTCTGAATTTTCCCCAGCCGCGTTGCCGTCACATGGCGGCGCGGTGCCCGCAAGTCATGTCCCGTATTGCCCTCCCCCGCCGGCGCCGGCTCGCGCCCGCCGGCCGCGCCGTTGCCCCGCTCTGCCTGTCGCTGATGCTGGCCTGGCCCCTGGCCGGCCACGCCGGCGTGGCGCTGTTGCAGCCGCCGCGCATGATCGACGGCAACCAGCCGCTGACGCTGACGCTGGTGGTCAGCGCCGACGACGCCACGCGCCGCTACCGTATTCCCGACACGCTCGAAGTGACCGCCTCGGGCGACCTGCAGGCGCCGGTGCGGCTGGTGCTGTGGCGCGAGGTCTCGGGCCCGGCCGTGGTCAACCTGCGCCGCGGCGAGCACCGCGCGATCCGCTACACGGTGGCGCTGCCGCCGGCCCTGCGCGGCCAGGTGCGGCTGGATGCCACCGGCATCGACGCCGCGCCGGTGCTGGTGACGCTGAACCGCCTGCCGCGGCCCGGTGAATCCGCCACCGCTGAGCCGCCGGTTGCCGGCAAGGCGCTGGCAGCGAACGGCTTGGAGCCGGCCACCGAAGCCGCCGTACCGGTGACCCCGGTCACCACCGCCGACGCTGCCGCACCCGCTCCGGCCGACCTGCGCGACAGCGCCCGGCTGTCGTTCCATGACCCGATGTATTTCATGGTCGGCGCGCATGACGGGGCCAACGCCAAGTTCCAGCTGAGCTTCAAGTACCGCCTGTTCCAGGGCGAAGATCCGGCGTCGAAGCGTCTGTTCGACAACCTCTACGTGGCCTACACCCAGTTCTCGCTATGGGACCTGTCCGAGCAGTCCAAGCCGTTCCGCGACACCAACTACCGGCCCAGCCTGTTCTATTACCTGTCGGATACCGGCGTGCGCAACAATGCCATCAGCCGGCTGTCGCTGGCGGCCGGCCTGGAGCATGAATCCAATGGCCGCGACGGCGACGACTCGCGCAGCATCAATACGGTCTTCGTCAAGCCGACCTTCTACTTCGGCGACCAGAACGACTGGCACTGGCGTGTCGCGCCCAAGCTCTATGCCTACGTGGAAAAGGGCGAAAACCCCGACATCGCCCACTACCGCGGCTTCATGGACCTGGGCATTGCCTACGGGCGCCCGGACTCATGGGAGTTCTCCGCCACGCTGCGCAAGGGCACGCGCAAGTGGTATGGCAGCGTCGACGCGCAGCTGACCTACCCGATGGCGCGGCTGATCCCCGGCACCGCGGGCTACCTGATGGCGGGCTACTTCGTCGGCTATGGCGAGAGCCTGCTGGACTACAACCACAAGCTGCCGTGGCAGTTCCGCATCGGCTACTCGCTGTCCCGCTGAACCCGCTGAACCCACTCAGCCGGCCAGCGGCTTGCCGCTGGCCTTGAGCCGCGCATTGGCCACCGCGGCGGCAAACTGGCCGTGGCCATGCCAGCCGGTGGCGCGGCCCAGCTTCTTGCCGTTCCGGAAGAACATGAACACCGGGATGCCATGCAGGCCAAAGCGCCGGCCCAGCCCGGGATGCGCGTAGACGTTGGCATGCAGCCAGCGCAGTTCCAGCGCGCGGATCGGTTCGGGGTTGGCCAGCATGGCCTTCTTGGCCATCTCGCAGTTGAAGCAGTCCTCCCCCCAGAAGAACACGCACACCAGCGCATCGCCCGCAGCGGCGATGGCGGCGTCGACGCTGCCGTCATCGACCTCGCGCATGCCGAATGCCTCGAAGGCGCGGTGGTCGAGGTGGGGGGCCGGGGGTGTCGCCGGGCCGGCGCCTGGTTCAGTGGTCATGCTCGCTCCAGAATGACAAACGCCCGGGCCAGCCGGCACCGGGCGTCAGGTCGCGATCCAGGACGGCACGCCGCCGCCCCAGGCGGCCTTATTTCGGTGCCGCCACCGTCACCAGAGCCGGCCGCAGCACGCGCTCGGCAATGGTGTAGCCGCGCTGGAGCACGGTCACCACGGTATTCGGTTCCTGGTCCGCCGGCACCATCGAGATGGCCTGGTGGCGGTGCGGGTCGAATTTCTCGCCCACCGGGTTGAGTTCAACGATCTTGCCGCGCTCAAAGGCGGCGGCCAGCTGGCGCGCGGTCAGCTCGACGCCTTCGCGCAGCTTGGCGATATCGCCCGAGCCGTCGGCGAGCGCGGCCTGCAGGCTGTCCATCACCGGCAGCAGGTTGTCGGCGAAGTTCTCGATGGCGAACTTGTGCGCCTTGGCGACATCTTCCTGCGCCCGGCGGCGGATGTTCTCGCCCTCGGCAACGGCGCGCATATACAGGTCGTAATGCTCGCGCGCCTTGGCTTCCAGGGCGGCCAGCTGGGCCGCCACGTCGTCGACGGCAGCGGTTTCCGGCGCGCCGGCCTCCTGGCTGGCGTTGGCCGCCTCATCGCCAGCGGGCGTAGGCGTCTGGGTGGTTGGCGTCTGCTTCTGTTCTTCCATGTCGATCCGTATCAATGCATTGTCGCGGCCCGCCGTGGGCCTGGCCGCGGGTGGTAAATCGGCGCGTGTTCCGTGCAGGTGGTGGCAAGGCGCAGGTTTTCAAGAGTGGCGCTGGCGTGACGCGGAAACACACGGTTACAAAGGCCAGGCCTCTGCAATCGACACCTTATTGCTTTGCCGCATCGCAATCACTAAGATTCTCAGTAATAAAAATGACAAAAATGCCGGGGTTGTGGAGATGGTTCATCTTTGTGCCTCTTCCGGAAGGTTGGCCATGCATAAGCTGCCAGTCGTGACACTCTGCCTTGTGGCCGCATTGGCGGTCATGACCGTCTTTATCTGCCTTTCCGGCGCATTCACCCCGCGCGATACGGAGTATGGCAGCGGCAAGGCGGTGTTCAAGCACTACATCGTCCCTATCGTCAGCCAGGAAGTCACGCAGGAATAAGCGCCACCTGGCCCTGATCCAAGCGCGCGGCGGCACCGGGGGCTTCCCGGTGACCGCCGCGTTGTCATTTCAGCTCTTCAGGTGGTCGATGCGGCGCCGGTCCCGCTTGGTCGGGCGCCCCTGGATCTGCGCGGACGGCTCCGGCTGCAGGCGCCGGCGCTCGGCATCGGCCAGCCGGCGCGACTGGCTTTCGGCACTTTCCTCGTACAGCGTCTGCGCCACCGGCGCCGGCCCGCGCGCCGGGGCAATGCCTTTCACCACCAGCTCCCAGCGCTGCTGGTGCGCTTCCAGCACCACCGTGTCGCCGGGCTTCACCTCGCGCGAGTTCTTGCATGGCTGGCCGTTGACGGTCACCTTGCTGCGCTCCACCGCTTCAGCCGCGAGCGAGCGCGTCTTGAAGAAGCGCGCGCACCACAGCCATTTGTCGATGCGCTGGCGCGCATCCGGCTCAAAGTCGACGTTCATGCCGCCGCTCCCCGGGTCTGGGCGCGCGTGCGCCGTGCTTCCAGTTCATGCGGATGCGGCGTGGCCAGCGGCCAGCCCTGCAGGTGCTGCAGCGCGATCTCGGCCATGGCCGCGACCCACGGATCGGCGTCATTCAGGCACGGGATGAAATGGAAATCCTTGCCGCCCGCGACCTTGAACTCGGTCTGCCCTTCCACGGCGATCTCCTCCAGGGTCTCGATGCAGTCGGCCGGAAAGCCCGGGCAGAAGACATCGACCCGGCCCGCGCCGACCTTGCCCAGCTCGGCCAGCGTCGGCGCGGTGTACGGCTGCAGCCATTCCGCTTTGCCGAAACGAGACTGGAACGTCACCTGGTACTGGCCCGGCTCTAGGCCCAGCGCCTCGCCCAGCAGCCGGCCGGTCTTCAGGCATTCGCAGTGATAGGGGTCGCCCAGTTCCAGCGTGCGCCGCGGCACGCCGTGGAACGACAGGATCAGCTTGTCGCCGCGGGCAAAGTCCGGCATGCCATGGCGCGCCCAGTAGGCGGCGACCTGCTGGTGCAGCGCCGAGATATAGGCCGGGTGGTCATGGAAATGCTTGACCAGCCGCAGCTCTGGCTGGTTGCGCCACTGGCCCAGCACCCGGAACACCTCGTCGAAGGCCGTGGCCGTGGTGGTGCCGGAGTATTGCGGATACATCGGCAGCACCAGCACCTGCTCGCAGCCCTGCCGGCGCAGCGCCTCCAGCACCGAGGCGATCGACGGGTTGCCGTAGCGCATTGCGCACGCGACCGTCACTTCATGGCCATGCTGGTGCATCAGCCGCTGCAGCGCATGGGCCTGGCGCTCGCTGTAGACCAGCAGCGGCGAGCCCGTCATATGGGCCTCGCGCAGCCAGATCGATTCGTATTTCAGAGCCGAGGCGCGCGAACGCAGCGGCAGGATCACCCCATGCAGCAGCGGCAGCCAGGCCGCGCGCGGGATCTCGACCACGCGCGGGTCGGACAGGAATTCCTTCAGGTAGCGCCCCACCGCCTTGGGCGTGGGAGCGTCCGGGGTGCCCAGGTTGACCAGCAGGATCGCCGTGCGCGGCGCGTGGCCGTGCTGGTAGGCCGGTTCGGGAGAAAACGTCATGTCGCTTCCGGGTTGACACGGTGCCGGGACGGCGCCGGTGCGGCGCACCGGCGATTGCCGCGCCCGGCGGGAATGGAGCCGCTTGTCAGACCAGCCAGTCTTTGCACTAGTTCTGGCTCAGGGCGCTGGACAGCAGGCGCGCGGTGATGTCGACAATGGGGATCACGCGCTCATACGCCATGCGCGTAGGGCCGATCACGCCGAGCGTGCCGACGATCTGGCCGTCGACCTCGTACGGGGCGGTGATGACCGCCATTTCTTCGATCGGCACCAGCCGGCTTTCGCCGCCGATAAAGATCTGCACGCCCTGCGCATGGCTGGACACGTCCAGCAGCTGCAGCAGGCTGGTCTTGTGCTCGAACACGTCGAACAGGCGCCGCAGCTTGTCCATGCTGGAGGCCAGGTCTTCCACTTCCAGCAGCTTGCGCTCGCCACTGATAAAGACGTGGTCGTCGTCCTCGTCCTCGGCGACGCTGCCGGCCTCGACCGCGGCCTGCATCAGCTGCGACATGTCGCGGCGCAGGTCCTGCAGTTCCACCCGCAGGTGGCCGCGCACCGCGTCGAAGCTCATGCCGGCATAGTGCGAGTTGAAGAAGTTGGCCGCCTCGATCAGCTGGGCCGGCGTGTACGACAGCTCGGTCTGGATGATGCGGTTCTGCACGTCGCCCTCGGGGCTGACGATGATCAGCAGGATGCGCTTGTCCGACAGCCGCATGAATTCGATCTGCCGGAACGCCTGCGCGCGGCGCGGCGTCATCACCACGCCGGCAAAGTGCGACAGGTTGGACAGCGTGCGCGCCGCCGCTGTGATCATGCGCTGCGGCCCCAGCTGCTGGCCGCCGAGCTGGTCCTGGATCTGGCCGGTCAGCTCGGCCAGGTCGGCGTTGCGCTCCAGCGGCTTGGCCGTCAGCATCGAATCGACGAACAGCCGGTAGCCGCGCGGGGTCGGGATACGGCCCGCGGAGGTGTGCGGGCTGGCAATAAAGCCCATTTCCTCCAGATCGGACATCACATTGCGAATCGTCGCAGGCGACAGGTCCAGCCCCGAGTATTTCGACAGGGTGCGGGAACCGACCGGCTGCCCTTCGGCAATATAGCGCTCGATCAGGGTCTTGAGCAGCGTTTTGGAGCGTTCATCCATGATGCCCCGATTTTACGCAAGTTTTGGACCTTCTGGCGGACGGCCTGGCCCGCCCGCCCGCGCCTGCTGACAACCGTCATGGCGGTATGGTCTAATCCCGCCATGTCCGCCCCCCCGAGAGCCAGCGCCGTGCGCACTTCGTTCAAGACCGTCGCCCTGGTGGGCCGGTACTCCACTGCCGGCATCGAAGGGCCGCTGGAGGAGATCGCCTCTTATATCCTGCGCAACGGGCAGGACGTGGTGTTCGAGCGCGAAACCTCGCTCGCCACCGGGCTGACCGCCTACCCTGCCCTGTCCGCCGAGGAGATCGGCCGGCAGGCCGACGTGGCCGTGGTGCTGGGCGGCGACGGCACGCTGCTGGGCATCGCGCGCCAGCTGGCCGGCTACGACGTGCCGCTGATCGGCGTCAACCACGGGCGGCTGGGCTTCATGACCGACATCGCGCTGGAAGACGCGCACACCGTGCTGCCCGACATGCTCGACGGCCGGTATGAGGCCGAGACCCGCCTGCTGCTGGAATCGCGCGTGGTGCGCGACGACATGGACATCTTCTCCGCGCTGGCCCTGAACGACGTGGTGGTGAACCGCTCGGGCATCTCCGGCATGGTCGAGCTGGCGGTGTCGGTGGACGGCCACTTCATGTACAACCAGCGCTCGGACGGCCTGATCGTGTCGACCACCACCGGGTCCACCGCCTACGCGCTGTCCGCCGGCGGCCCGATCCTGCACCCGACGCTGTCGGGCGTGGTGCTGGTGCCGATTGCCCCGCACGCGCTGTCCAACCGCCCGATCGTGCTGCCGCACGACGCCGAGGTCACCATCGAGGTGGCCAGCGCGCGCGACGCCAGCGTCAACTTCGACATGCAGTCACTGACCTCGCTGCTGCCGGGCGACCGCATCGTGGTGCGGCGCTCCGAAAAGACCATCAACCTGCTGCACCCGGTCGGCTACAACTACTACGCCACGCTGCGCAAGAAGCTGCACTGGCACGAATACCCGTCCGAAGACAACCGCCTCTGAGCCAGTATCAAGCCGCCCTCCAAGCCTGAGCCCGAACCCATCGGACCGACTACCTTCCACGCCACGATGCTGCGCAGCCTGTCCATCCGCGATTTCGTCATCGTCGATACGCTCGACCTGGACTTCACCACTGGCTTCACCGTCTTCACCGGCGAGACCGGCGCCGGCAAATCCATCCTGATCGATGCCCTGGCGCTGGTGCTGGGCGAACGCGCCGATGCCGGCGTGGTGCGCGAAGGCGCCCCGCGCGCCAGCGTCAGCGCCACCTTCTCGACCCACCCGGCACTGGATGCCTGGCTGGCCGAGCGCGAGCTCAACAGCGAAGCGGAAGACGGCGTGCACACCGTGCTGCTGCGCCGCACGGTCGATGCCGGCGGCCGCAGCAAGGCCTTTATCAACGGCGCCGCCGCCACCCTGGCGCAGCTGCGCGAAGTCGGCGACCAGCTGGTCGACATCCACGGCCAGCACGCGCACCAGCTGCTGCTGCGCCCCGATGCGCAGCGGCTGCTGTTCGACGCCCACGCCGGCCTCACCCAGCAGGCCGGCGCGGTGGCCGAGGCCTGGCGCGCCTGGCGTGCCTGCGTGCGCCAGCGCGAGGCGGTCGAGCACCAGTCGCGCGAGATGCAGCTTGAACGCGAACGGCTGGAATGGCAGGTCGGCGAACTGGACAAGCTCAACCCGCAGCCGGGCGAATGGGAAGAGATCCAGTCCGAGTACAACCGGCTGTCGCATGCCGCCGGCCTGATCGACGGCAGCCGCGCCGCGCTGGACGCACTGTCCGAGGCCGACGGCTCGGTGCTGTCGGCGCTGAATACCATCGTGCACAAGCTGCAGCAGCTGGCCGATGTCGATGGCGCGCTGCGCGACGTGCTGGCCGCGCTCGAGCCCGCGCAGATGCAGGCCGAGGAAGCCGCGCACTCGCTCACGCGCTATGTCGACCGGCTCGAACTCGATCCCGAGCGGCTGCAGGCGGTCGACGAACGCATGCAGGCGCTGCACGCCACCGCGCGCAAGTACCGCCTGCCGCCCGAGCAGCTGCCCGACGAGCTGGCGGCCCGCCGCCAGCAGCTGGACGACCTGCAGGCCGCGCAGGACCTGAACAAGGTGATGGCGCGCGAAGCCGCGGCCAAGGCCGCCTACCTGACCCTGGCGCAGCATCTCAGCCACGCCCGCCAGCAGGCCGCGCAGGCGCTGTCCGCCGCGGTCACCGACGCCATGCAGGGCCTGTCGATGGCCGGCGGCAGCTTTGTCGCCGCGCTCAATGCGCTCGACGAAGGCCAGAGCCATGGGCTCGAGCAGGTCGAATTCCTGGTCGCCGGCCATGCCGGCGTGAGCCCGCGGCCGCTGGCCCGGGTGGCCTCCGGCGGCGAGCTGGCGCGCATCAGCCTGGCGATCTCGGTGATCACCAGCGAAGCCTCGCCCACGCCCACGCTGATCTTCGACGAGGTCGATACCGGCATCGGCGGCGCGGTGGCCGAAGTGGTCGGCCGGCGCCTGCAGGAACTGGGCCGCGCGCGCCAGGTGCTGTGCGTGACGCACCTGCCGCAGGTGGCGGCGCAGGCCGGCACCCACCTGCTGGTGAGCAAGGAAACCACCGATGCGGGCGACGGTTCGGTCACGCGCTCGCGCATCCGGGTGCTGGATCCCGCCGGGCGCGTGGTCGAGACCGCGCGCATGCTGGGCGGCGCCACCGTCACCACCACCACGCTGCAACATGCGGAAGAAATGCTGGCGCAAGGCATGGCCGGCGGCCAGGGCAGCCAGCCCGCGCGCGGCGCGGGCGGCAAGGATGGCCGGCGCAGCCGCCGCGCCGCCGGCTGACGGCCCCCGCCCGCCCCGCACATGCGCCAATCCATACACTGACAGGAGCCTCACCATGACCCGCCAAGCGCAAGCCGGCCTCCGGCAACGACCGCGCGCATCGCTGCGCGCCGTGCTGGCCATTGCCACCGCCGCATCGGCCGCACTGCTGGCGCTGTCCGCCTGCCAGGCCCAGCCCAAGTCCTCGGCCCCGCCGCCGGGCAGCATCAGCGATGACCGTTCCCTTGGCGACATCATGGTGCGCTTCAAGCCGCCCGCAGTGAACCTGTCAGAGGATGCCGGCAAGCTGCTGGCCGGGATCAAGGGCCCGATCCGCTACGTGGTCAAGCGCCCGATGTCCGGCGGCGTCTGGCTGGTCACCGCGATCTCGCCGTCGGCGGACGCCACCATCGACCAGGCGGTCGAGACCCTGCGCGCCACGCCCCGCATCGAGACCGCCGAGCCGGACCGCGTGCTCAAGCCCAACCGCAACATTCCCACCAGCCGCGACATGCCGCAGAGCTGAGCCCGGATTCAGGACAGGTCTTAAGCCGTCGGTTGCCCTTGCGCAACTACGCTGAATCGTATTCGCTACATAACAAGCCCCCACGCGCGCTACGCCCCAGGAGGTATACATGCCGCAACCCGCGCAGTCCGACTTCCGTAGCAGCCTCGTGACCCGCCGCTGGCGGGCCATCGTCTTCGCCGCCGCCGCTGTGTGCGGCGCGATACCGGCCAGCGCGGCACTGGCTGCCGGCGCCCATGCCGCACCCGCCTACACCGGCCAGATCATCGTGCGCTGGCGCGATGGCGCCGATGGCAGCAGCAAGACGCCTGCGGCGGCGGATGCGCTCAAGCAGCTGAGCGAGCGCACCGGCATTGCCGTCACGGCGCGCCGCGCCATGGGCGGCAACCTGCAGTTGCTGCAGGTCCCCGACGCACTGGCAGCCGACCCGGAAGGCGCGGCGGCCCGGCTGCGCCAGGACCCGCGCATCGCCGATGCCGTGCCCGACCGCTGGCTGCGGCTGCACGACACCCTGCCCAACGATTCCGAGTTCATCTCGCGCCAGCCTTACCTGATGGGTACCGGCACGGCGGTGGGCGGCGTCAACCTGCCGCGCGCGTGGGACCGCAGCCGCGGCAGCAGCGGCGTGGTGATCGCGGTGGTGGACACCGGCATCCTGCCGCACCCCGACCTGGCGGCGCGCGTGTTGCCGGGCTACGACTTCATCAGCAGCAGCACCATTTCCAATGACGGCGATGGCCGCGACGCCGATGCCACCGATGCCGGCGACAATCTCGAGGCCGGCTTTACCTGCCCCGGCAGTTCAACGCCCACGCAGACGGCGACCGGCAACAGCTGGCATGGCACGCGCGTGGCGAGCGTGTTCGGCGCGCAGACCAACAACGCGCAGGACATCGCGGGCGTCGACTGGAACGCGCGCATCCTGCCCGTGCGCGTATCGGGCCGCTGCGGCGCGCTGCTGTCCGATACCGTGGACGCCATGCGCTGGGCCGGCGGCTTGTCGGTACCCAACGTGCCGGCCAATCCGACGCCGGCGCGCGTGGTCAATATCAGCCTCGGCGGCGGCACCTGCAGCAGCATTGAGCAACAGGCCGTCAACGACCTGAACGCGCGCGGCGTGGTGGTGGTGGCCGCCGCCGGCAACGAGCGCGGCGCGGTGGAAGCGCCGGGCGACTGCAGCGGCGTGATCGCGGTCACGGCGCATGCCAACGACGGCGAGAACGCCAGCTATGCCAATGTCGGCCCGCAGGTCGCGATCAGCGCGCCGGGCGGCGGGTGCGGCAACTCGCAGATAGTCAATGGGCAGTGCACGACCGCGCCCTCGGTCATTCGCACCTTGAACAACGATGGCAAGACTGGCGTTGGCAACTATGTGGTGACGTCATCCGCGGGCACCAGCTTCGCCGCACCGATGGTCTCGGGCGTGGTGTCCATGATGTTCGCGGTCAATGGCTCGCTGACCCCGGCCCAGGTCACCGCGGCGCTGAAGGCTTCGGCACGCCCGCATCCGTCCGGCACCTATTGCACCACCAATCCGGGCGTCTGCGGCGCCGGCCTGCTCGATGCCGACGGCGCACTGGCGACCGCGGCGGGCACGCCACCGGCGCAGGCTGCGCCGGCACCGGCCTCGGGCAACGGTGGTGGCGGTGGCGGCGGCGCCGTTGCGCCCTGGACCGCGCTGCTGCTGGCGCTGTCCGGCCTGCTGGCCTTCGCGCTGCGGCGCCGCATGTAAGCCCAGCGCCTGGCCGGCTCAGGCGTCGTCGCCGCGGGCCGGGCGCCGCGCCAGCCACCACTCCTGCACGACCCAGCACAGCAGGCCGGCGACGGCGCCGGCCGCGTGCGCGACGCGCACCACGCCAAACCCCCAGGCCGGATCGAACACCACCGGCGCCAGCCACGACTGCTCCACCCAGACCTTGGCCAGCACGCCCAGGCACAGCAGCACGCCGGTGACGCGCGCCAGGCCCGAGGCCCGCAACAGCCCGAGCGCGCCCCACAAGGCCAGCCCGTGCAAGGCGCCTGAGAGCCCGCCATACCACGCAATCGCCGGCACGCGCAGCACCACCACCTGCACCGCGATGCCGCAGGCAACCAGCACCAGCAGCAGGATGCGCGCACGCGCCACGCGCGCGGCGATGGCAAGCACGCCGGTGGCCGCCAGCGCGTCGGCCAGCCAGTGGTGTCCGTCCAGGTGCACCCACATGGCGGTGGCCAGGCGCCACCACTGGCCGTCCAGCCGCACCGCATCGCGCAGGTAGAGGCCGTGCGCATGCCACCACGGCATGAAGGTGAACCATGCCGACAGCGCCCACACCAGCGCGATCGCCGCCAGCAGCCCCGGCCACGATGCCCCGGCGGGCGCCGGCGGGACTGCCGCGTCAGGCTTCACCGAACACGGCCTGCCACAGCGCGCGCACCTGTCCGGTCTGCTGCGCCACCGACGCGGGCGCCACACGCGCGTGCGCCTGCCCGTCGAGCCGCAGCTGGTGCTGGCGCGCGCGGAACAGCCGGTAGGCATCGCCCACCGCCAGTGCCAGCGTGGCGTCGATCAGGCCCAGCTCGCCCGCTTCGCGCAGCAGTGCGATATTGCCCGCGTTGCGCGTCAGCTGCGGGTGCGCACGGCTGTGCAGCAGCACCAGGTACTGCACCGTGAATTCGATATCGACCATGCCGCCGCGATCGTGCTTCAGGTCGAACAGGTCGGTCGGGTTGGGATGGCCTTCGGCGACCTTGCGGCGCATCTGCACGATCTCGTCGCGCAGCGCGGCGGCATCGCGGCCCTGGCACAGCACCTCGCCGCGCAGCGCCTCGAAGCGGTCGCCGATGGCGGCGTCGCCGGCGCAGAAGCGCGCGCGCGTCAGCGCCTGGTGTTCCCACACCCAGGCGGTGTTGTCGCCTTCGCGCAGCTGGTAGCGGCGGAACGCCTCGAAGCTGGTCACCAGCAGGCCGGCCGCGCCGTTGGGGCGCAGCCGCGTGTCGACGTCGAACAGCGCACCGGCGGCGGTATGGCTGGTCAGCCAGGTGATCAACCGGCGCGCATAGGCGGAGTAGACGTCGGGCGCGCGCTCATGGTCATCGTCGTACAGGAAGATGATGTCCAGGTCCGAGGCATAGCCCAGTTCCTTGCCGCCCAGCCGGCCGTAGGCAATCACCGCGAAGCGCGGCGTGTCGCGGTGGCGCGTGGCCAGCTGGCGCCAGACCGTTTCCAGCGTGGCCTCGAGCATGGCATCGGCCAGGTCGGACAGGCGGTCGGCCACCTGCTCCACCGTCAGCATGCCCTGCAGGTCCTGCAGCAGCACGCGGAAGGTCTCGACATGGTGCTCGCGCCGCAGGATGTCCATCTGCTGCTCGATCTGGCCTTCGGCGGCCAGCAGCCGCTCATGCAGGCGCTTGCGGAAGGCGGCCCAGTCGGGCGCGCCAGCCAGCGCATCGCTGTCCAGCAGTTCGTCCAGCAGCTGCGGGTGCCGCGTCAGGTAGGCCGCGGCCCAGCGCGAGGCATGCAGCGTCTGCGCGACGCGGTCCATCGCCTGCGGGTATTCGGACAGCAACGACAGGTAGGAGGCGCGGCGGCTGATCGCCTCGAGGAAGTCGATAAAGCGCGCGATGGTGCTGTCGGCGTCTTCCTGGCGCGCGGCCAGGTCGAGCGCGCGGTTCACCAGCTGGTCGAAGCGCGCGCGGCTGGACTCGGACAGCGCGCGGTAGCGCAGCGACGAGGCGATCGCGCGCAGCCGGTCCAGCAGCCCGGTGCAGTCGGTAAAGCCGGCGGCCTGCAGGCGCTGGCAGGGCGCGGCGTCATCGCCGCAGGCCGCATCGTCCTGCTTCTGTTCCGGGTTGTCCTGCGCTTGCGCGGCGTTGTCGTCGAACACGATGCCCGGCCACAGCGCTTCGCACGGGGCGGCATCGGGATCCGAGAAGGTGGCCTCGAACTGCTGCGCCACCGGCTCCTGCAGCGCCGCCAGGCGCGCCAGCAGTTGCTGCCAGTCGGCGCAACCCATCATCTGCGCCACCGCCAGCTGTTCTTCGGGCGAAGTCGGCAGGTGGTGGGTCTGGGCGTCGTCGCGGTACTGCAGCCGGTGTTCGAGCTGGCGCAGGAAGCGGTAGGCATCGCCGAGCTGCTCGGCCTGGCCGGCGGGCAGCAGCCCGCGCTCTACCGCCACCGCCAGCACTTCCAGCGTCGGGCGCACGCGCAGTGCGGGGTCCTGGCCGCCGCGGATCAGCTGGAACACCTGCGCCATGAATTCGATCTCGCGGATGCCGCCGCGGCCCAGCTTGATATTGAACGACCGCTGGTTGACGCCATGCCCCGCCAGCCCGCCGCTGCGCTTGGCGGCCTCGCTGCGGATCTGCGCGTGCAGCGAGCGGATGGCGGCGATCACGCCGTAGTCCAGGTAGCGGCGGAACACGAAGGGCGTGGTCAGCCGCGCCAGCAGGCTGGCGGTGCGCTGCGCATGCGGCGTGTCGAGCGCCGACACCACGCGGCCCTTGATCCAGGCATAGCGCTCCCACTCGCGCCCCTGCACCACCAGGTATTCCTCCAGCATGCCCAGGCTGCACGCCAGCGGTCCGGCGTCGCCGTTGGGGCGCAGCCGCATGTCGACGCGGAACACATAGCCGTCGGCGGTCACCTCGGCCAGCAGGTTGATCAGCCGGCGGCCGAGACGGATGAAGTACTCGTGGTTGGACAGGCTGCGCGAGCCGCCCTGGGTCTCGCCGTCCTCGTCATAGAGGAAGATCAGGTCGATGTCGGACGAGACATTGAGCTCGCGCCCGCCCAGCTTGCCCATGCCCACCACCATCAGTTCCTGCACCTCGCCGCTTTGGGCGCCGACCGGGCGGCCAAAGGTGGCGGCCAGGTCGTCGCCCAGCATCGCCAGACCGTGCTGGATCGCCAGCTCGGCCAGGTCGGTCATGGCGCCGGTGACCTCGCCCAGCGTGGCCAGGCCGCGCAGGTCGCGCTCGATCACCGCGCACATCACTTCGGCGCGCAGACGGCGCAGGCTGCGCTTGGCGGATTCCTCGGCATCGGCCGAGGGCTCGTGCAGCGCCTGCAGCCGCGCCTGCATCCAGGCGCGCGTCAGCGGCTGGGCGGCCGCGGCGGCCAGGATGGCCGGCAAATCCGGCCGGGCCTGCAGCACGCGGCGCGCGTAGTGCGAATACGCAGCCGAGTACAATACGTGGCCGCCCGCGTGGCCAGCCCCGTCAGCCGGCTGCAGCTCCTGCGCCGCGGTGATGGCGAAGGCGCCGGCAGCCATGGTGCCGGCGCCCGGCCCCGGCTGCGGGTCCGCCGGATTGGCCGGATCCGGTGTGGCGCGCGCGCCATGTTGGTCAGCAGCGTCGCCAGCGGCGGAACTCGTCGGTTCAGAGGCAGTCATTCCAGTATTTGAAATGCGAGAAAAGGTGCGGCCCGTGGTTGGTCCCGCGGTTCACCTGCTCGCGTCCTGTTGTCCGCGCAGCGGGCGCGCCATCGTGGCTATTGTCGCTTTGGGTGCGCGCAGCTTGCGCGTTCTTGTTTCAGCCGGCCGGGCACCAGATTGGAGAGCGGCTAGTATTGTCGGATAATCTGCGCATGTCCAGCCGCGCCCCACAACCCGCTGATGGTTCCCCCCCCAATGGCGGCGCGGGCGGGCAGGACGCCGCCTCCACCCTGGCCCCGCCACACCCCGTGAATCCCTCGGCCAACGATGCCACCAGCGCCCGGCGCAACGATTCCGCCGGCGCGTTCCTGCGCGCCTGCACGCGCGGCGTGGCGGCAGCCGTGCGCCACCCGTTCTGGCGCGGGCTGGGCCGCGCGCTGGTGCGGCTGGCGCTGGTGCTGGCCGCGCTGGCGCTGGTGGCGGGCCTGCTGATCCGCTTCGTGCTGTGGCCGCAGGCGTCCACCGCGCGCCAGTGGCTGGAAGAACGCGGCTCGGTGGCGCTGTCGGCCAAGGTCAGCATCGGCGCGCTCGATACCTACTGGGACGGCTGGCACCCGGCCTTCCGCGCCCGCGGCCTGCGCGCCGTGGACCGCGAACAGCGCGTGCTGCTTGCGGCCGCCACGCTCGACGGCAAGCTGGCGTGGCGCTCGCTGTTCAGCATGAACCTGCAGTTCGTCAGCCTGGGCGCGACCGGCACCGACATCCTGGTGCGGCGCACGCCCGAGGGCCGGCTGCTGGTCGGCGGCATGCTGGTGGACGCGACCGGCGGCCAGCAGGACGACGATCGCTTCCTGGGCTGGCTGATGTCGCAGGGGCGCGTGGCGCTGTCCGACGGCAAGCTGCGCTGGCTGGACGAGAAGGCACGCCTGCCCCGGCTCGATATCGGCGAGATCCGCCTCGACACCCGTCGCGACGGCGCGCGCCATACGGTGACGCTGGAAGCGCGCTCGCCGGCGCTGGGCCCGAGCCCGCTGGTGGTGCAGTCCTCCTTCAGCAACGACTACCTGCACAGCGCCGGCAACTGGCGCTACTGGACCGGGCAGGCCAGCTGGGACCTCGGCCAGCTGCAGCTGCCGGTGCTGCAGCGCTACCTGGCGATATTCGAGCGCGCCGCCAGCGGCACCTTCAGCACCGACGGCAGCATTGAATTCCGCCAGGGCCGCATCGTGCGCAGCCAGACCCGGCTGCGCGCCAGCGGCGTCGACCTGCAGCTGGCCGGCGCCTCCGCCCCGCTGCGCCTGGCCAATGCGCAGGCCTTCCTGCTGCACCGGACCGAACGCGACGGCAGCAACCTGCTGACCGTCGACACCCTGCTCTGGCAACCCCAGCCCGCCAGCGACGACGAGGGCACCCCCGCCGACAGCACCTGGCGCGAAGGCATGCGCAAGGTCACCCTCGGCTGGGCCACCGGCAAGGACGGCACCCTGCGCAAGTTCTCGCTGAAAGCGCCCACGCTGGACCTGAACACGGTGCGCGCGGCGGCCAGCTCGATGCCGCTGGACACCGCGGTGCTGCGCCGGCTGCGCGCGCTGCAGCCGGCGGGCCACATCGACAACCTCAACGTGAGCTGGAGCCGCGAGCGCGCGGGCATGCTCGAGCGTGGCGGCGGCAGGCCTCTCTACAGCGTGCAGGGCACGCTGCGCGACGTCTCGGTCAACGGCCAGCCGGCCGTGCCCGCGGTGGACGCCAGCGGCCACCCGCGCCTGGGCACGCCTGGCTTCTCGCACCTGTCCGGCACCTTCTCCTTCGATGACCAGCAGGGCAATGCCCGCTTCGAAGGCAACGGCGCGGCGCTGGTGCTGCCTGGCCTGTTCGAGGAGCCGCGGCTGCCGTTCGACCAGATCGGCGGCGAAGTGCGCTGGACCCATGCCGGCGGCAAGCTCGCGGTCACGCTGGACGGCGTGCGCTTTGCCAATGCCGATGCGGCCGGCTCGGTGCGCGGCACCTGGCGCGCAGGCGGCGACGGTGTCTCCGGCATCGCCGACCTGAGCGGCGACATGACCCGCGCCCAGGTGGCGCGCGTGCCGCGTTACCTGCCGCTGAGCATTCCGGCCGGCACCCGGCACTACCTGGCCGGCGCGCTGGCGGGTGGCGAAGCTGCCGGCGTGAGCTTCGTGCTGCGCGGCGACCTGGCGCATTTCCCGTTCCATGCCCCGCACGAGAAGGCCGGCGAGTTCCGTGTCGAGGTGCCGATCGAACACGTCAGCTACCAGATCGCCCCGCACCAGACCGCAAGCGGCACCACCACCGGCGCGCAGGCATGGCCGACCTTCACCGACATTGCCGGGCGGGTCGTGTTTGACCGCGGCGGCATGACGTTCCTGGCGAGCCGGGCCACGGTCCACGATATCCCTGGCGTCACGCTGCTGGACGTCAAGGGCCGCATCGACGACCTTGGCCCGCGCGGCAAGCTGATGATCGACGGCGGCGCCAGCGGACCGGTACAGGGCTTCCTGCGCTACATCAACGCTTCGCCGGTGCGCGAATGGACCGGGCACGTGGCCGATGCGGCGCAGGCCCACGGCAACGGCGAACTCAGGCTCAAGCTCGACATGCCGCTGGAACACGCCGATGCCGCCAAGGTGGACGGCCGCTTTCGCTTCCCCGGCAACGATGTCGTGCTCAGCCCGCAGCTGCCGCAACTGGGCCACGCCAACGGCACCATCACGTTCAATGAACACGGTTTCGGGCTGGAGAACATGCGGGCCCGCTTCCTCGGTGGCGAGATCCGGCTCGGCGGCGGCACCCAGCCTGACGGCGCCACGCACGTCACCGCCAGCGGCAGCGTCTCGGCCGCCGGGCTGCGCGAGGCCGCCGCGGGCTCGGCGCTGGCGCCGGTGGCCGCGCGGCTCGAAGGCAGCACCAGCTACAGCGCCGTGATCGCCACGCGCGAGCACCAGCTGCAGGTGCAGCTGAGCTCCGAACTGAATGGCATGGCGATCGGCCTGCCCGCGCCCCTGGCCAAGGCTGCAGCGCAAGACCTGGCGCTGCGCGCGGACCTGCGCCCGGCCAGCGCCCCGGGCCGCGCCGGCACCAGCGAGCTGGTGCTGCAGCTGGGCCATGCGCTGAACGCGCGCTACCTGCTGCGCCGCGATCAGGGCGGCGGCATCGACGTGCTCGCCGGCGCCATCGGCGTGCAGCAGGCGGCGCCGCCGCCCGTGGCCGGCGTCAGCGCCGCGGCCACCTTCGACCAGCTCGATATCGATGCGTGGCGGGCGGCCTTCGGCGGCGGTGCCGGCAGCGCGGGCCCCGCCGAAGCGCCCTCGCCCTTCCTGCCTGGCCGCATTGCGCTGCGCGCGCGCGCACTGCACGCCATGGGCCGCAAGCTCGATGAGGTGGTGCTCGACGCCAACCGCGAGGCCGGCGGCTGGAACGCCAAGATCGACTCGCGCCAGGTGGCCGGCGCGGTGCAGTGGCGTCCGGCCGGGCCCTCGGCCACCGGCTCGCTGCAACTGCGCCTGGCGCGCCTGAACGTGCCCGATGCGAGCGACGAGCACAACGTGGTGGACGCGCTTGCCAGCAGCATCGACGAGCTGCCCGCGATCGACCTGGTGGCCGACCAGTTCATGCTGCGCGGGCATGACTTCGGCAAGCTTGAAGTCAAGGCCCATACCGGCACCAGCGCTGCCGACCCGGTCTGGACCCTGGACAAGCTGCAGATCGAGCAGCCCGGCGCCACCCTGACCGGCAGCGGCAGCTGGCGCGTGCCGCGCCGGCTGCGCGCCGACGCCAATGCCGAGCGCCGCACCCTGTTGTCCTTCAGCATCGATGTGCGCGATGCCGGCGCCACGCTCGACCGCCTGGGGCTGGCACACACGCTGAGCGACGGCAAGGGCAAGCTCGAAGGCCGCGTGGCCTGGCGCGGCTCGCCGCTGTCGATCGACTACCCGACGCTGTCCGGCAAGCTGTCGCTGGACCTGGAGAATGGCCAGATCCTGAGCGTGGACCCCGGCGCGGCGCGGCTGCTGGGCGTGCTCAGCCTGCAGGGCCTGCTGCGCTTTGCCACGCTGGACTTCCGCACCCTGTCAGGCCGCGGGCTGGTGTTCGACCGCATTGCCGGCACCGGCACGATCGAGAGCGGCGTCGGCACGATCCAGGACTTCGAGCTCAGGAGCCCGCAGATCATCGCCAGCATGAGCGGCACCGCCAACCTGCTGCGCGAGACCCAGGACCTGCGCGTGGATGTGGTGCCGCGCATCAACGCCACCTCCACCTCGATCGCGGCCGCCTTTATCAACCCGGTGCTGGGCATCGGCACGCTGGCCGCGCAACTGCTGTTTGCCGACGAGTTCTCCAAGGTGTTCACCCAGCACTACCGCATCAGCGGCAGCTGGGCCAACCCGCAGATCGGCAAACTGGAGGACAATAAGGCGCAAGCCCCGACCTTCCAGAACCGCGCGGACCCCGCCCTCCCGCGCTGAGGAAAACAACGCCCGCCCCGCCTATGACTGCACCCGCCGCCTCCGCCCCGTTCCGCGTTGCCGCCGTCCAGACCGTGACCGGCACCTCGCTCGATGCCAACCTGGCGCGCGCCGACGCGCTGATCGCCGAGGCCGCAGCCGGCGGCGCGGCACTGGTGCTGCTGCCCGAATACTTCTGCATGATGGGCCGCTCCGAAGCGGACAAGGTGGCCGTGCGCGAGCACGACGGCGACGGCCCGGTGCAGCAGTTCCTGGCCGATGCGGCACGCCGCCACGGCATCTGGCTGGTCGGCGGCACGCTGCCGATGTGGTGCGACGACCCGGCGCGCGTGTACAACACCTCGCTCGCCTTCAATCCGAGCGGCGAGCGCGTGGCGCGCTATGACAAGATCCACCTGTTCGGCTTCACCCGCGGCACTGAGAGCTACGACGAGTCGCGCACCATCCTGGCCGGGCGCACGCCGGTCAGCTTCGACGCGCCCTGCGGCCGGGTGGCGATGTCGGTGTGCTACGACCTGCGCTTCCCCGAGCTTTACCGCGGGCTGGCCGCCGGCGACGGCACCAGCTTGATTCTGATGCCGGCCGCCTTCACCTACACCACGGGGCAGGCGCACTGGGAGATCCTGCTGCGCGCCCGCGCCATTGAAAACCAATGTTATGTGCTGGCCGCGGCACAGGGCGGCAAGCATGAGAACGGCCGGCGCACCTGGGGCCATTCGATGCTGGTCGATCCGTGGGGCGAGGTGCTGGCAACGCTGCCTGAGGGCGAAGGCGTGGTCGGCGGCGTGATTGATCCCGCGCGCCTGGCCGAGGTCCGGCAGAACCTGCCGGCACTGCGACACCGGGTGCTGTAGCATGTACGCAACCGCGGGGGCCGCCACTGGCGCCCGCCCAGAGAATTTTTTGCCGCGCCGGCCGCAAGCCGGTGCGTCCCCAGGAAGAAAGGACATCTCATGAACGCCGGCGATCTCGGAATCCGCAACCTGGCCACCGCGCAGCAACTGCTGCTGGCACCGTACGGCCTGGACGAGGCCAAGCTCCAGCGCGTGCTGGCCGATATCTTCACGCACAAGGTCGACTATGCCGACCTGTACTTCCAGTACACCCGCAACGAGGCCTGGAGCCTGGAAGAAGGCATCGTCAAGTCGGGCAGCTTCAGCATCGACCAGGGTGTGGGCGTGCGCGCGGTCTCGGGCGACCGCACCGCCTTCGCCTATTCGGACGACATCAGCCTGGCGGCGCTGTCGCAGGCCGCGGCGGCCACGCGCACCATCGGCCGTGCCGGCAACGGCCGCGTCAAGGTGGCCGGCGAGCTGGCCACGCACGCCGGGCGCAACCTGTACGCGCCCAACGACCCGCTCGACTCCATGAGCGCGGCCGAGAAGGTGGCGCTGCTTGAGCGCGTCGAGCGCATGGCGCGCGCCAAGGATCCGCGCGTGGTGCAGGTGATGGCAGGCCTGGCCGGCGAATACGACGTGGTGCTGGTGGCGCGCAGCGACGGCGTGATCGCCGCCGACGTGCGTCCGCTGGTGCGGGTCTCGGTCACGGTGATCGCCGAACACGGCGGGCGCCGCGAGGTCGGCTCTTCCGGCGGCGGCGGCCGCTATGCCTATGGCTACTTCACCGACGAGCTGCTGCAGAAGTATGTGGACGAGGCCGTCTCTTCGGCCCTGGTCAACCTGGACGCGCGCCCGGCCCCGGCCGGCTCGATGACCGTGGTGCTGGGCCCGGGCTGGCCCGGCGTGCTGCTGCATGAAGCCGTCGGCCACGGCCTGGAGGGCGACTTCAACCGCAAGGGCTCGTCGGCCTTTGCCGGCCGCATGGGCGAACGCGTCGCGGCCAAGGGCGTGACCGTGGTCGACGACGGCACGCTGGCCAACCGCCGCGGCTCGCTCAACCTGGACGACGAAGGCAACCCGACCCAGTGCACCACGCTGATCGAGGACGGCATCCTGCGCGGCTATATCCAGGACACGCTCAACGCGCGCCTGATGAAGATGCCGGTCACCGGCAACGCGCGCCGCGAAAGCTATGCCGCGCTGCCGATGCCGCGCATGACCAACACCTACATGCTCAACGGCGACAGGGATCCGCAGGAGATCATCGCCAGCGTCAAGCGCGGCCTGTATGCGGTCAACTTCGGCGGCGGCCAGGTGGACATCACCAACGGCAAGTTCGTGTTCTCGGCGAGCGAGGCCTACATGATCGAGGACGGCAAGATCACCTACCCGGTCAAGGGCGCGACGCTGGTCGGCAACGGCCCGGAATCGCTGAAGGATGTCACCATGATCGGCAACGACATGCGCCTGGACTCGGGCGTCGGCGTGTGCGGCAAGGAAGGCCAGAGCGTGCCGGTGGGCGTGGGCCAGCCGACGCTGCGCATCGAGAACATGACGGTGGGCGGCACCGCCTGACCAGTCCGGCGATGACGAAGACGGGACCCTGCGGGGTCCCGTTTTTCATGGAATCGCCCAACCTTACGGCCGCACTTCATACACCAGGTTGAACGGCGTCTGCGCCGCGCGGCGGAAACTGCTGAAGCCGGCCTGCTCAACCACTGCGCGCATGCGCGCCTCGCCCGCCTGCGCGCCCAGGCACAGGCCGACTTCCTGCGCGCGCGACGCCGGCGTGCAGATGAAGGTGGACGCGGAATAGAACACCCGGCCCAGCGGGTTCAGGTTCTGCTCCAGCGTGTCGTTGGCAAACGGTTCCACGATCATCCAGGCGCCATCGGCACGCAGGGTCTCGCGCACGTGGCGCGCCGCGCCGACCGGATCGCCCATGTCGTGCAGGCAGTCGAACACCGTCACCAGGTCATAGTCCTTGCCGTCGTAGTCCTTGGCGGTGGCCACTTCGAAGCGCACGCGCTCGGCCACGCCGGCGCGGCGCGCGGCTTCGGCGGCATGGCGCACCGAAGGCTCGTGGTAGTCGAAACCGACAAAGCGCGAGGCCGGATACGCCTGCGCCATGATGATGGTCGACGCGCCGTGGCCGCAGCCCACGTCCGCCACCGATGCGCCCGCCTTGAGCCGCGCCTCGATGCCGTCCAGCGCGGGAATCCATTCGGAGACCAGGTGCGCCGCGTAGCCGGGCCGGAAGAAGCGCTCGGTGCCGTGGAACAGCGCGGGATCGTGCTCGTGCCAGCCCAGCCCGCGGCCGTTGCGGAAGATATCGATCACCTTCGGGATGGCGCGGAACTGCGCCACCGCGATCTGGAACGCGCCCGGGATAAATGCGAGGCTGCCCTCCTGCGCCAGCGCATAGGCCTGCTCTTCGTTCAGGCTGAACTGCCCGGTGGCCGGGTCATAGTCGACGTAGCCGCTGGCCGCCTGTGCCGACAGCCATTCGCGCAGGTAGCGCACGTCGGTATGGGTCTTTGCCGCCAGCACTTCGGCGGTCATTGCTTTTTCCGCCATGGCCTTGTACAGGCCGAGTTCATCGCCCACCACCACGGTCGCGGCATGCATCACCGCGCCGATATCGTTGACGAATTTTTCCATGAAGGCATTCAGCCTCGCTTCATCGACGCTCATGATGCACCTCCCCGTGCTCACTGCTCCCCGGTTCCAATATAGCCCCCGGTCATGTCGGGGAAAGCCGAAAAGCAGCGGCGGGGCAAGGCTTGCGCGGCAAGACTGCAAGGCGCCAGGAGATCGGTGCGCCAGCACACCGCATGGCCTCGTCGACACTTGCCAACCCTGGCAAAAGGCGCTATAAAGATGCTTCGCTGCGCGACAGGCAACTGACGCACGCTGAAAATTGACCGGCCGGCGCGCAATTTCCTGCCTTTCTGCTACGCAGTGCAGCATAAATTCGGCGCCCACGACGATAATCGATTCAAGCTGACCCAAGCCAAAGCCTTTTTCCGCCATGTCCGCTAAGTTTTACTTTTACTTTTTTAGCGATCTCACACCGCTGGCGGATAGGGAGGGACGGCTGTAAGCAGCGCCCCGAATACAAAAAAAACCGCCAGCGACCCTGGCGGTTTTTTTATACCTGTTTGTTTCCCCACCCACTCACGACCTCACAAGAATCCCGGAGCCATCATGCTGAAGAACACCGACGACCTGCGCATTCGCGAACTCAAGGAACTGCTGCCGCCCGCGCACCTGATCCGCGAGTTCGGCTGCTCCGAACAGGCTTCGGACGTGATCTACGGCGCGCGCCAGGCCATGCACCGCATCCTGCACGGCATGGATGACCGCCTGATCGTCATCATCGGCCCGTGCTCGATCCACGATACCCGCGCCGCGCTGGACTACGCCAAGCTGCTCAAGGTCCAGCGCGACCGCTTCGCCGGCGAGCTGGAAGTGGTGATGCGCGTGTACTTCGAGAAGCCGCGCACCACGGTGGGCTGGAAGGGGCTGATCAACGATCCGCACATGGATGGCAGCTTCAAGATCAACGATGGCCTGCGCACCGCGCGCGAACTGCTGCTGAACATCAGCGAGATGGGCGTGCCGACCGGCACCGAGTACCTCGACATGATCAGCCCGCAGTACATCGCCGACCTGGTCAGCTGGGGCGCGATCGGCGCCCGCACCACCGAGTCGCAGGTGCACCGCGAACTCGCCTCCGGGCTGTCGTGCCCGGTGGGCTTCAAGAACGGCACCGACGGCAACGTCAAGATCGCGGTCGATGCGATCAAGGCCGCGTCGCAGCCGCACCATTTCCTGTCGGTGACCAAGGGCGGCCACTCGGCGATCGTGTCGACCTCGGGCAACGAGGACTGCCACGTGATCCTGCGCGGCGGCAAGACGCCCAACTACGACGCCGCCAGCGTGCAGGAAGCGTGCGACGCGATCGCCAAGGCCGGCCTGGCCTCGCGCCTGATGGTCGATGCCTCGCACGCCAACAGCAGCAAGCGGCATGAGAACCAGATCCCGGTGTGCGAAGACATCGGCCGCCAGATCGCCGGCGGCGACCAGCGCATCATCGGCGTGATGGTGGAATCGCACCTGGTGGCGGGCCGCCAGGACCACGTCCAGGGCCAGCCGGTCGAGGAACTGACCTACGGCCAGTCCGTGACCGATGCCTGCATCGGCTGGGACGACTCGGTCAAGGTGCTCGAGGGCCTGGCCGAGTCGGTGCGCCAGCGCCGGCTGGTGTCGGGCAGCGGCAACTGATAGCGCCGCGGGGCCCGGGCCCCGCGCTCGCGCATACAACAAAAAAGCCGCTTCCAGGGAAGCGGCTTTTCTGCACTGGCGCGGCGGCGGCCGCGCGTTCTTACTTCTTCAGCACCAGGTCGCCAGGCAGCGACTCGATGTAGGCGGCCATGTCCTTCAGCTCCTTTCGGGTGAACGGGCGCGGCTTGCCGTCCTTGTCGGTCACGGCCGGATTGGCGTTGACCTGGCCGGCCATGATGGCATTGGAGCGGCCCACCAGCGGGTTGCCCGACACCTGGTACGACGCCAGCGCGTGGTACAGGTAGTCGGCGTGCTGGCCCGCCAGCTTGGGGTAGTCCGGCGAGATCGGGGCGTTCATGCCCGCGCCGTGGCAGGCCACGCAGGCACCCTTTTCCACCAGCGCCTTGCCGGCGGCAAGGTCGGCGGCCGAGGCCGGCATCGCGGCAGCACCCAGCACGAGTGCGCCGAGCGCGAACGAAAGCGTCTTGAGCGTATTCATGTGGGGTCTCTTACTTGAGGGAATTGTTCTGCGTGCCGGCCTTCTGCTGCGAGTAGTAGGCCGCCACGTTGGCGATGTCCTGCTCGGTCAGCGTCGCGGCGATGCCGCGCATGGTCGGGTGCTTGCGCTCGCCCTTCTGGTAGGCCTTGAGCGCGTTCTCGATGTACTTGGCGCTCTGGCCGCCCAGCAGCGGCACTTCATAGATTTCGGGGAATGACGCACGGTAGCCCGGAATGCCGTGGCAGCCGATGCACATTGCAACCTTGTCCTTGGCAGCGTCTCCATTGCCCTTGACTTCCTGTGCCTGCGCAGCCGTTGCAGCCGCGCCCAGCACCACCATCGTGAGGAGCTTTTTCATTGTCTTTGCGGATTGGAAGTTAAACCGTGTGACCTGCCCTGCCGGGCGGAGACGGTTTCAGAATGCTGCTGCGGGGAAAACCAGGGCAGCCGGAGGGATTGCCGAGGTGCAACCCGCCAGACATGTCGCATCCGGTCTGTTGCCGGGATGTGGAACACCATTCTGGAACCACCTCTCGCAATCGCCGCGACCCGGAAGGGCCGCTGGGACTTCTGAACGCGGACTGCCGGATGCTGGGAGAACTGGACGTGGGGGCGCGTCAAACCGCCGCATTGTACCGCAGCCGGCACCTGCCAGTCCAGCAACCGGCCCGGGCCGCCGGTGGCCTGTCAGCGCGCCCCAACACGAACCGCAAAGGTCTTTTATACTGGCTGATCCCGGGAATCCGCACGACCGTTCGCGAATGCTGCCGCCAGCAGCGCGCGGGCGCCCTGCACCGGACCCTGTTTCCATAATGAAAGCGCGCATGACAGCGCGAAGAGACCGCGCCAAGCACGCCAACCCGGCCCTCGATCCGAGGCCGTCACCTCAGGTTGCCTCATGTCAAACATCGCCAACGCTTCCGCCCAAGCTTCCATCGCCCAGCAGGCCCGTTTCGAGGGCAGCGACCAGTATGTCGCCACCGACGACCTCAAGCTGGCCGTCAATGCCGCGCGCACGCTGCAGCGCCCGCTGCTGATCAAGGGCGAGCCCGGCACCGGCAAGACCATGCTGGCCGAGGAAGTCGCCGCCGCGCTGGGCATGCCGCTGCTGCAGTGGCATATCAAGTCGACCACCAAGGCGCAGCAGGGCCTGTACGAGTACGACGCGGTGTCGCGCCTGCGCGACTCGCAGCTGGGCGACGACCGCGTCCACGACATCCGCAACTACATCGTCAAGGGCGTGCTGTGGCAGGCCTTTGACGCCGACGAGCAAGTGGTTCTGCTGATCGACGAGATCGACAAGGCCGACATCGAATTCCCCAACGACCTGCTGCGCGAACTCGACCGCATGGAGTTCTACGTCTACGAGACGCGCGAACTGGTCAAGGCGAAGCACCGCCCGCTGGTGATCATCACCTCGAACAACGAGAAGGAGCTGCCCGACGCCTTCCTGCGCCGCTGCTTCTTCCACTACATCAAGTTCCCCGACGCCGACACCATGCAGCAGATCGTCGACGTGCACTACCCCGGCATCAAGCGCGAGCTGGTCGCCGCCGCCCTGGAATCGTTCTACGAGATGCGCAACCTGCCGGGCCTGAAGAAGAAGCCGTCCACGTCCGAACTGATCGACTGGCTCAAGCTGCTGATGGCCGAGGACATCCCGCCCGAAGCACTGAAGAGCCCGGACAAGAAGGCCGCGATCCCGCCGCTGCATGGCGCGCTGCTGAAGAACGAGCAGGACGTGCACCTGTTCGAGCGCCTGGTGTTCATGAACCGCGCCAACCGCTGAGGCATTGCCCGCCATGACTGCGTTCGTCAAACCCGTCACGCTGGTGGGCCGGCACGTCACGCTGGAGCCGCTGCGCGCCGAGCATGCCGAGGGCCTGCGCAACGCCTGCGCCGACGGCGAGCTGTGGAAGCTCTGGTACACCAGCGTGCCCGCGCCCGAGCGCATGGAGGCCGAGATCGCGCGGCGCCTGGCGCTGCAGGAACAGGGCTCGATGCTGCCGTTCGCGGTGCGCGATGCCGCCGGCGAGCTGGCGGGCATGACCACCTACATGAATATCGACGCAGCCCACCGGCGTGTGGAGATCGGCTCCACCTGGTATGCGCGCCGCGTCCAGCGCACGCCGCTGAACACGGAGTGCAAGCTGATGCTGCTGGGCCATGCCTTCGACCATCTCGACTGCATCGCCGTGGAGTTCCGCACGCACTGGATGAACCAGCAGAGCCGCGCCGCCATCGCGCGCCTGGGCGCCAGGCAGGACGGCGTGCTGCGCAACCACCAGCGCATGCCGGACGGCTCGTTGCGCGACACCGTGGTGTTCTCGATCATCGCCAGCGAATGGCCGGCGGTGCGGCAACACCTGCAATTCCAGCTCGACCGTCCGCGCTGAAGCGGCCGCCGACTGATAGCGAGGCATCATGCTGATCGATTTCTTCTTCTCGCTGCGCCACGCCAAGCTGCCGGTCTCGGTCAAGGAATACCTGACCATGCTGGAAGCGCTCAAGGCGCAGGTCATCTCGCCGTCCATCGACGAGTTCTACTACCTGTCGCGCATGACGCTGGTCAAGGACGAGAAGCACTTCGACAAGTTCGACCAGACCTTCGCCGCCTACTTCAAGGGCGTCGAGAGCCTGGTCGACTGGAAGTCCGACATCCCGCTCGACTGGCTGCAGAAGACGCTGGAGCGCGAACTCTCGCCCGAGGAAAAAGCCAAGATCGAGGCCATGGGCGGCCTCGACAAGCTGATGGAGCGCCTCAAGCAGCTGCTCGAGGAGCAGAAGGAAAAGCACGAGGGCGGCAACAAGTGGATCGGCACCGGCGGCACCTCGCCGTTCGGCCACGGCGGCTACAACCCCGAGGGCATCCGCATCGGCGGCCCGTCCAAGGGCAACCGCACCGCGATCAAGGTGTGGGAGACGCGCGCCTACAAGGACTATGACGACCAGGTCGAACTGGGCACGCGCAATATCAAGGTGGCGCTGCGCCGGCTGCGCCGCTTTGCGCGCGAAGGCGCCGACACCGAGCTGGACCTGGACGACACCATCCACTCCACCGCGGCCAACGCCGGCCTGCTCGACATCAAGCTGCGGCCCGAGCGCCACAACAAGGTCAAGGTGCTGATGCTGATGGACGTGGGCGGCTCGATGGACGACCACATCAAGCGCGTGGAAGAGCTGTTCTCGGCCACCAAGACCGAGTTCAAGCACCTGGAGTACTACTACTTCCACAACTGCCTGTACGACTACGTGTGGAAGAACAACCGCCGCCGCCACGCCGAGAAGCTGGCCACGTGGGACCTGCTGCACAAGTACACGCCCGACTACAAGATCATCTTCGTCGGCGACGCCACCATGAGCCCGTACGAGATCCTGCAGCCGGGCGGCTCGGTGGAGTACAACAACACCGAAGCCGGCGCGGTCTGGCTGAACCGGATGACCGAGCAGTTCCCGCACTTCGTCTGGCTCAACCCCGAGCCGGAAGGGCTGTGGCAGTACCGGCAGTCGATCACGGTCATCAACCAGCTGATGAAGGGACGGATGTATCCGGTGACGCTGGCCGGGCTGGAACAGGCGATGAAGGTGTTGTCGAAGTAAGGCAGCGCTGGCTGCTGAAGCGCGCAAGGGGCGGCATCGAGATGCCGCCCTTTTTTGTGCTCCGGCCTCAGCCCGGCCGCGCCAGGTCGGCCCCTTCCATCACCCATGCGCGGAACGTGCGCAGCGCCGGCAGGTGCTGCTTCTGCTCCGGATAGCACAGGTAATAGCCCTTCTTGGCCAGCACCTGGGCCGGATGCGCCACCACCAGCGCCCCTGTGGCCAGCTCTTCCTCGATCAGGCAGCGCGGGATCAGCGCGATGCCCAGACCCGACAGCGCGGCCTGCGTGAGCAGCGAGAACTGGTCGAAGCGCGCGCCGCTCCAGGCCTCGCGGGTCGGCACGCCCAGCGTGGCGAACCAGTCGGGCCAGGCTTCGGGCACGGTGGTGTGGTGCAGCAGCGGATAGCGCAGCAAGGCAGCGGGCGTGGGCGCCACGCCGCCGGGCTCGGACGCCAGCAGGCCCGGGCGGCACACCGGCAGCACCTCGCGCCCGGTCATGTAGTCGGCCAGGCTGCCGGGCCAGACGCCGTCGCCGAAGCGGATCGCGGCGTCCAGGTCCGGCTCGGAAAAATCGTAGCCCTGCGCGTGCGGCACGAATTCCAGCTTCACCTCCGGATGGCGCGCGAAGAACTGCGGCAGGCGCGGAATCAGCCACTTGGCGCCCAGCGTCGGCATGCTGGCGATATGCAGCACGCCGCCCCGCCCCTGCCGCGCCATCAGCTCGACGGTGGCGGCCTCCAGCTCGTTCAGGCTGGGGCCGATGCGCTCCAGGTAGCGCTCGCCCGCGGTGGTCAGCATCAGGCGCTGGCGCACGCGCTGGAACAGCTCCACGCCCAGGTAAGCCTCCAGGCTGCGCACCTGCTTGCTGACCGCGCCTTGCGTGACATGCAGTTCACGCGCGGCTACGGTAAAACTGTTATGGCGTGCCGCGGCCTCAAAGGCCTGCAACTCGGTCAGCGACGGACATAAGCGTCGCATAAATCACCTCTACTTCACGACCAAATGGAATGAGCTAAGGATTTTATTTCGTTTGCGGCGCGCTTGCTCGGGCGCGCAGAATCGTGAAATCCACTTTATTCCTCCCCTCGCCCTGGATCCCCCCATGCAACGTCGCCATCTTCTCCGCCTCCTGGCCGCCGCTTCGGCCGCCGCCGCTGCCGGCATCTCCTTCAGCGCCATGGCCCAGGCCGGCTATCCGACCAAGCCGATCACGCTGGTGGTGCCCTTCCCCGCCGGCGGCACCACCGACATCGTCGCGCGCATCGTCGCCGACAAGCTCGGCCAGCAACTGGGCCAGGCCGTGGTGGTTGACAACCGCGGCGGCGCCGGCGGCAGCATCGGCACCGCTTTCCTGTCCAAGGCGGCGCCGGACGGCTACACGCTGGGCATTGCCACGGCCTCGACCCATGGCATCAATCCGGCGGTCTACCCGCGCCTGTCCTACGATGCAACCAAGGACTTCACCACCATCACCAACCTGGCCTCGGTGCCCAACGTGATGAGCATCAACCCGGCGGTCAAGGCCACCGACATGAAGTCCTTCATCGCGCTGGCGCAGTCGCAGCCCAACAAGCTGGCCTATGGCTCGGCGGGCAACGGCAGCGTCTCGCACATGATGGGGGAACTGTTCAAGATGAGCAGCAAGACCGAACTGCTGCACGTGCCCTACAAGGGCGTGGGCCCGGCGCTGAACGACGCGCTGGCCGGCCAGGTGCAGGTGCTGTTCGACAACCTGCCGTCGTCGCTGCCGTTCATTGAAGGCGGCAAGCTGCGTGCGCTCGCCGTGGCAGCGCCCAAGCGCGTGGCCGCGCTGCCCAACGTGCCGACCTTCGCCGAACTGGGCCTGGGCGAAGTCAACGACGCCGCCTGGTTCGGCCTGATCGCGCCGGCCAACCTGCCGGCGGATATCCAGACCAGGCTCCACACCGCCGCGGTCAAGGTGCTGGCACTGCCGGAAGTGAAGGCCAAGCTCGAGAAGCTGGGCGCGACCCCGGTAGGCGATACGCCGGCGCACTTTGCCGCCCAGATCAAGAGCGAAGTGGCCAAGAACAAGCGCGTGGCCGCCGCCGCCAAGATCTCGCTCGACTGACTTTACGGCAACACCATGACCGACACCGACCGAACCACCGCGGACAGTCCGTTCTACCTGTACCAGCCCGAGGGCGAGCCCGCCGCGCTGTTCCTGGACTCGCCGCACAGCGCGACGACCTACCCGACGGACTTCCGCCCCGACCCCGCGCTGCCGCTGCCGCTGCTGCGCCAGGCCGAAGACACCTTTGTCGACGAACTCTACGCCGGCGCCCCGGCGCGCGGCATCGCGCTGCTGTGCGCGGGCTTCCCGCGCAGCTACCTGGACGCCAACCGCGCGCTGGAAGAAATCGACGAA
Source organism: Cupriavidus sp. CPT47-8839-RL05A (assembly GCF_058792255.1). Lineage (NCBI taxonomy): Bacteria > Pseudomonadati > Pseudomonadota > Betaproteobacteria > Burkholderiales > Burkholderiaceae > Cupriavidus > Cupriavidus sp. CPT47-8839-RL05A. The sequence goes on from NZ_JBYTEG010000024.1 coordinate 101,159, forward strand.
GCCCTGCTCGACGCTCCCTGGCCCGGCGCCAGGCAGGAGACCGCCAAGACCCGGCTGGGCAAGGGCCTGGTCTGGCGGGTGCTGGACACCGGCGAGGCCATCTACGACCGCAAGCTGAGCGTGGAAGAAGTGCAGGCGCGCATCAACCGCTGCTACCTGCCCTATTACGCGCAGCTGCAGAAGCTGGCCGACCGCGCCGTGGCCAGCCACGGCAGCGCCTGGCATATCAACTGCCATTCGATGCCGAGCCACGCCGCGCCATTCGCCACCGAGTTCCCGGGGCTGGAGCATCCGGATTTCGTGGTCGGCGACCGCGACGGCACCACCTGCGACAAGCGCTTCACCGACCGGGTCGAGGGCGTGCTCAAGGAGATGGGCTACGACGTCTGGCGCAACCACCCGTACAAGGGCGTGGAGATCGTGCGCGTGGTGGGCCAGCCCCAGGCCGGCTGCCACAGCCTGCAGCTGGAGGTCAACCGCAAGCTCTACATGGACGAGGTGGGCCTCACGCATACCGCGGGCTTTGCCAGGCTGCGCCATGACCTGAACCTGCTGCTCGACGAGCTGCTGCGCTTTACGCGCTCGATGCCGTCGCGCGTGGCCTGACCCGGGCCGGGGCTGCGCCACGCAGCCCCGCATAAGCTGCGGGTTCACCGCAGTTGTGCGAAACAGGGGATTCCTGCTAGCGCACAAGTCACTTGTTGCACGACATCATGCGTTAGAAGAATGGGTAACAAGATTTAGGAACTTTGTCAGATAGGTTTCCTCTATCATGGCATTCCTTTGCGAACCCATCTTGCCTGCCGGCCCTACGGCGCCGCGGGCAAACCCAAGAACGCACACACCGCTCACACCGTGATCCGACGAATCTCCGAACTGCTCGGCAGCCGGCTCCGCATGGTGGCTGCCGCAGTGGCCGGTGCGATCGCGCTGGCAGGCTGCGCCAATATGCCGGCCGAAGATGCCAGCGCCGGCCCGGCACCTGCCCCGGCACCCGCCGCCGCGCCCGCCCGACCTGCCGCCGCCCCGGCACCCGCCACTCCCACGCCACCCACCAAGACCGTCACCCTGCCCGACCGCGGCCGCGTCAGCCTGTCCGAGTACCGGACCCGCATGCGCGAACAACTGATGAAGACCGAGAACGCCACCAGCGACGTGGCGGACTGCGCCGCCCACGCCAGCTGGGTGGTGCCGCGCTCGGCCACCTACGATGCCCTGAAGATTCCCACCGGCGCGCTCGCAGCGGGACAGGCCACGACCGAGCCATGGAGCGGACGCTTCTCGCCGGGCAAGCAGGCCGTTCCGGTCAGCTCGGTGGTCACCTTCGCCGCCACCGCGCACAAGCGCCGCGGCAGCGACGACTGGCAGCCGGTAAAGGTGCGCTGCGGTTATGACGACGGGATGATGCTGGCGTATGAACTGCTGGACAGCGGCGGCGCCACCATCAGCGAACCGGCTGCCGCGCCGGCCGTGCCAACTGCTACGCGCACTTCGGCAAGCAAGAGCCGCAATGGGGCCAAGGGCAAGAGCACGGCATCGAAGTCAAGCAAGGCGTCGGCGTCCAGGTCGTCGAAGTCAACGAGCGCCAAGTCCACCTCCGGCTCGGCCAAGACGACCAGCAAGGCCAAGAAGAAGCAGTAACGCGATGGCGCCCGTGCGGGCGCTGGCTGTCTCCCCTCTAACACGGAAGCCTTATCTGGCGCGGTTTCCGGGGAATTGGGGATTCCTACCTACAAGAGTGCCTACAGGGAAACAGGGCAGCCAACTGGCCCGAATTTTACGCGAAATATTCAGGCTGACGCGTCTTGCTGGCGCGCGGCGCGTCGGCTGGCCCGCTGCCCTACACTGCAAAGGTAGCGAGAGGCGAAGCAAATTGGGCGGGTGACACCGCCCGCTTTTTTTGCCTGCCGGGTCTGCCCGTTCCCCTGCGTCGCAATGGCGCACCCTATCGACCCGGGGCACACCGCGGCCGCACGAAGCCTCGCGGGGCGGCCCGGTCCTTTTCCAGCTTATGCCGGCATGCCCGTAGAATTGTGTACTACAGAAAACTGTAGGGGGTCGGCACCACCAATGAACTACCTAGACACGGCGTTTGCTCAACTGGCATTTGCGGCAAAGCTTCTCGACTATGCCGAACAGGGCAAGCTCGACATGCAGCAGCTTGACCAGCCCTTGACGTTCGCGGAAGGCCGAACGGTGTGGGTGCTACCGGACCATATTTTTCGTTCCCATGGCGACTTGTGCCATGCGTGCCACAATCAAGTCCTAATTGCGTTTGGTGCGGCGGCTATCACGCTAAACAGGTGTCGCGAAGAATTTGAAGTGGCCAACGAAGTTTCAATACGAGCAAGGAACGGCGATGCGCCGCAGTCTGAAAGCGAGCACTTTGCAGAATTGGTCTACCAAATTCGGAACGCCTTTGCGCACGACATTTCTGAGCCACGTTGGGAGATTCGCAATCCATCGCGACGCCGTGTGTACATGGTGGACCGGGTAGAGGACACGGCCCGCATCATCGTTGACCTTACGAACCTACATGGACAGCGGTTTGACTTCGCCCACATTGGTGGAATCGACACGCTTTATTGTCTGCGTGAGTTTGGCCGGCGCTATTGGGGGCGCTGAGGGTATTCCAGCTTGTGCAATCCATCATCAGGTTTTGGGCGGTGTGGGCGCTGTATCGGGGTCTTGTGATTTTGCAGCGCACCGGGCGCCGGCCATCACGGGCCACTCTCCGAGCGGCGGTCCTTACGATGTCGCTCCCCACCCAAGGCTCGCCACCAGCTTAGAATATCTGTACTACGAAAATAGCCAAAGATAAGCATGAGCAAGCATGAAGGGTTGTCACGCGTTGCAAAGGCGCTGCGGGGGCTTGGTGTTGTCTGGATGCTGTTCTGCACTGTCGGCGCAGTTGTGTTCGCATGGGGGCGCGAGGCACGCCCGTTGACGCGAGATGAACAGATCGCGCTTTACGAAAAGCAGGTGGGACATAGCATCACGGAAGAAATAGCCAAGGTTCAGGAAAAGCGGGACAAACAGAATCTGTCACCAGAGCCATGGAATCATTATTGGGGCCCGCCCCTCGTCCCAGAGGCGGAAACCACGAAAATCTTGTTTGCTCATTTTGGGGACGAAGTACCCCGTGTGCGGGACCACGATTGGACGGCCGCCGGACTGCTCATCGCTTGCGGGCTGGTAGGCTTAGGCGTCGGCTGGGGACTCGGTTGGATCGTTGCCGGCTTTGCGTCTTGAACACCAACTATTGGGAAGAGGATGTGTGCGAGCAAAATTCGCTGTGTTTCGAGCTACTGAAGGGAGCACCCGCCGCCTTCATTACGCTGGTCATTGGGCTGGTGGCCGGGTTCATCGCATGGCGCCAGTACCACGTTGCCAAAGCCAAACTGAACTTTGACTTGTTCGAGCGGCGGCTTGCCATCTATGACGCGGTGATCTTTTTCATTGAGAAGGGCGATCAGGAAACGCACAATCCAATGCCCCACTGCGTCAAGTTCAACAACGATACTGCCGCCGCAAAATTCCTTTTCGGGCCGGATGTTGCCACATATGTCGGAAAGGTCCGCGACACTTACTTGAGCATGGCGCGACGGATGCACGAACAAACGCCGGGCGATCCCGAAGGCCGGGCCACAGAGGTAGCGGAGTTGCACAAATGGCTACGCGCCCAATTGACAGACGCAAAGGACGTCTTTGGAAAGTATCTCGATTTCTCTAAATGGTCGTAGCAGCGCAGGGCGCGGTCATAGGCGCTGCGTGTACTTGTCCTCGTACACAGGCGTTGTGCAGGCCGTGCCGGTTCTGGTGCAGGTGGTGGTGACGGTTGGGGCGGTGGCAACGGGTTCTTGCGCCGATATTCCACGTGCGGACGGCGGCGTCCTGCACAGTTCGCGGCAATCATGCGCCCACCTTGCGCGGGCGGCCTACAGGACGCGGCGCCAGTGCGAGGGCCACCAGTTCGGCGCGGGCTTGTGCACGCCGCTCGCGGTCGCGGCGGTTGCGTTCGTCGAGCTTGGCGTCCGCCTGCCAGTCCACGAACGGGGTGCCGGCAGGATGCACGGACAGGCCGTGCGGTGGCTCGCATCCAAACAAGGCCACCTGCGTTTCGGTGTCTCCGAATAGGGCCAAGTCTTCGTCCGGCGTGGCCCGGTCGCAATCCATGATGCCCGGTCGCGCGTTAAAGAATCTCCGTTCGGGCCACCACGATGGCTTGATGGCCGACCCGTCGGGGTTGTATGCGAATCCGCCCTTTAACGTGTGGTCCGCCTGCTTGCCATCTCGGCGCGCAGAAGGGACCAAGCGCAGGCGGGACTGCTGCGTGGACACCTGTTTGCGTGTCGCGTTTAGTGCGCGCTCGCGCTGGTGCAGGCGCCGGACGTTGCCTTGGGTCGGGTTCTTGTCTGCCACCGCGCGCAGCGCCTGCACTTCGCGTTCCACGCGGCGCAGGTCCACCAGCGTGTCCACGTACAAGCGCAATGCCGGCACGTCAGCCGCGCGGTACGTGCCCGGCCGCACCGTGCCCATGATGTTGGCCCATTCCACTCGCGCGTCCGGGCTTAGGTCGCGCGGTATAGTCAAAGCATCGTCCGCCATGTCCACCCCCATGGAAACGGCCAGCGGTGGCCGATGGGTTATTCGCTATCGGTTGATAGTAGGCGATAGACGGGTGCAGAAAACGCACCATGAAACGGCGTTACGCGGGGGCGCACGCCAATCGTTGAGCGAGGCCCGCTGTGACGTTTTCGTTGCGCCCTCCACACTGCCCCCCGCCCCATGTGCTTCCCGCGCTACTGGCCGGACGCGTCAGAACGGGCTGTAAGTGGCTTTTCGGGCCGGGTCGCTGCCCGGTGCGGACTCGCGGCGTTTGGGGCACCCACGGGGCCGGATTCAAGCGATGGGAGCATGTGCCAAACCATCGGCCGGGCGATTGGTTGTGCGCCAGCAGTGCCAACACAGCAGTGTGCAATTGCTTGCGGCAAGAGCCAGCGCGGGATGGCTGGCGCGGTCCTTGACGTGGACCACGCGGTAGCCGGCGTGCCTCACGTCCGCGCCGCATAGCTTGCAGGTGAAACAGTCGCGTCGCAGGACGGTACGCCGCACCTTGTGCCATGCCTCGGATGCAAAGAACGGATCAGGGGCGGGCATATCAAGCGGCCAGTGGTACGTCTTCGGACTGCTGCATGGCGGCCAGCAGGACCAGCGCGGCGCGGCACGTCACGCCGGCGTCTAGGTTGTCGGCCACCGTGACGTGTAGGGATGGCGGCGGATCGGCGGCGATGGTGCGCGCCAGAGAATCGACAGCGGCCAACAGTTCCCGGGCGTCAGCGCACCGAATGCACCGCACCTTGCCCGGCGTGGCCAGCCCATTGCGGCGTCGTTCCACGGACAGTTGGAAACCTTTGAGCGTGTGCCACCAGTTGATGGCAACGAACATGCCGGGGCCGCGCTGTTGATACTCGCGCCACTCCAACTCGCTATGGTGGCGACCCATTTTGTCAGGACTCCACCGTTTCGCCAACCACAGCAGCGCGCGACAGACGCGGCTTGGTCTGCCCTTCGACATCGGCGGCAATGGCCTTAGCCTTGGCGAGCACCCCTGCCCGGTCAGCGGCCTTATTGGCTTCATCTTCGCTCTTGTCATGCTCGAATTTCTGCGTTACGTAAGCTTCGGCATAGGCTTCGGCGTAATCACATGCGTGGGGGTCCAGTTTGACGCCGGCCGCCTTTGCAAGTTGGGCTAATTGCGCCCCGTAAAACTCTGTCTGGAACGTGAGCGTTTGTATGAAGTTCTTTAGCGGCACGGATTTGCCCATGCGCTTTTCCAGCCCTGCTAGTTGGTCGGAGTGGGCTTCGATCAGGTTCAGCCAACTACCTTTGATGTTGAAAATTTCATCTGGATCGAATCGCCCTTTCTTGTCCGTCATTTTCAGTACCCCTCCGTGACGTGGCCCATGATTTCGCGCATCGCCTGTCCTTGCTGCGCGAGTAGGTTCGCCATTTGGCGTTGCTGCGCCTCCACCGCGCGCAGGCGTTCGCCATAGGCGGCCATGATTCCGGCAATGGCTTCGCGTTCCTTCTGGCGCATCACCACGTGGCACCAGTGGCCTTGATGACGCGGGTGGTGTCACGCACGACCCAATGCACCGGCAGGATGGCGCGCACGGCCACAAGTCCCATTTGGTACATGGACTGCACCGGGCTGGCGATGGCGCCGGCACCGTCAGCGATGGCGGCCGGGGTGTCGTTCGTGTGCAAGACAGCTTCTTCCGTGCGCTGATACTCAATCGCGCCACCCGCGTTCATCACGATGTCCGCCCCATCAATCAGCCAGACATCGCCAAGGGTCACGTGCATGGACGCGATTACGGGCGCGCCGGCAATCGTGCCGTTGGTCATGATGTTGGCGGCCGTGGCGCCGATGACTTGGCTTGGGTGCATCAGCCACACGGGTGCCGCCATCCCGGACGCGGGCGACGCCTCCACCATGGCTTTGGTATCGGCCACCGCATCGGCCGAACCCGTCATCGGCGTGACACCGTTGCCAAGGCCAGCGGGTTGCAGATCACTGCCCGCGCCGTTGCCCAGCAGCACAGCATCGGAACCCATGGCGATGGATTCATTCAACACCGCTTCCAACAGCGCGTCCGTGCCGGCTCCGGCTTCCACGATTTCGCGCGAGGCAACCACGATCACGCCCAGCTTGTTGGTGCGCAGAATGTTGCCGGCGCTCAGGTCGCCAGAAATGACAGGCACGGGCAACGCCTCGCCAATGAACTGCGCCGCCTGCGAGGGTTCCACGTGCCCCGGCACCTTGATTGAATTGGCCACCGTCAGCTTAATGACGTATGGCACCAGTGCGCCCAACACGCTGGTGGGCGCCGTCTGAAAGAACGCGTACACCTGCGTGGCCACCAGTTCAGCGGCCCATCCCGGTGTCTGCGTGTCGGCGGGCGCTGCTTGCGCCTTCTCAATGTTGCGGGCGTCCAGTCTCGCCACGGAACCACTATCGGCGCGCGCGAATTCGCGCATCGTGGACACCAGCATGGTGGAAATGGGATTGGTCTTGCGGCCTTTGGTGGTGGTCAGCTGCATTTTTGTACTCCTTTATTTCGTTCATATGGGTCATGCACCTTTGATGGCTTGGTGCAATCCTCGCAACACGGCTTTCCCGATCAGTGGGCGCAGTCTGTCGGCATCGTTCGCAATCATTTCGGGGGGCATCAGCACGCGCAAACGCGCGCGGTCGTAAGACAGAAATTTTTCATTGCCAATCGCAAAACCAGCCGCTTCCGCAATGGCAAGCAACTGCCCTTCATTCATGCCGTCGCCACAGCCATCCAAGCCTTCGGCATCCCAAAAAACGGTGCCCGTGTCCAGTCGCAACCAGTAACGGCCATGCGCCGCCATGGACACGGTGGCGATAACACTCAATTCGTCGGCGCTCATTGCTGTGACTCCGTGACATAGCGGGCAAGTGCCCCGCGCAGTTTGTCGGCGCGGTCATCGGTGGCGCACGTGTACCCGCGTTCGCGCAGGACGTTGCAAGCCATGTCAAAGCTGGCGGCTAGGTCCGCCGCCTGTACCGGGTTCGCGGCCTTGAACACGACCAGCCAATCCGAATCCTGTTGGGTCAAACCGCCAAAGGTTGTTTGTTCTGTTGCCATGCTTGCGTCTCCATGTTTTGCAATCCACCCTAGACGGCGGACTCTCGTTTGGCGAATCAGTCGCCTAGCGGCGGTTCCAGCGTTCCAGAATCGTTTTCTGGGTCGGGGACACCCTGCACCATGTCCGCGTCCGTTTCGGACGATTCCAGCGCGTCCGATGCGCCCTCTCGGTGGTCTGTGGAGAAAATCGGGCGGTACCCGAATAGCGGACAGGCGTAGCACGTGCAATTGGCCACGTCCTTACGACGCTCACCCACGCAGGCAACGCAAAACGCCTTGATGGCCTGCCGTGGGCTGGCCGTGCCGTCATAGCAGCGGGCCAGTAGATTGCGGCTGGTGGCCATGGTCTGCGCCAGCCGGGCGCGGCGCGCAGCGGCGATCTTGCTTTCGGTGGTCATGGCGCGTCCCTCCAAGCGGTCAAAGCTGGTGCGAACGTCATGGGCATTCCTCGTGGTCGGTGGAATGGGCGCGGCGGTATAGCGTGCAGCGGGTAAGCGTGTTGGTGCTTTTCACGTTTGCAGCAACCATCGCGCGGCATTGCCAGTTCGGCGTCTCGGCGTGGCATATCGGTGTGCCGTCCTGCGAGCGATCACCAAAGGACCGGCAGGTTTCGCAGCAGCGGATATGGAACGGGTCTCCGTCGTGTGGGTCGATCATTCCCGGTTCTCCACGGCCTCCACCAGACCGGCAACGAACGCCTCGGCGCGATGCATGGCATCACGATGCTTGCGAAAGTATTCCCTTAGCTGGGCGGGGCTCAGCTTCGCGCTGGCTAGAACGTCGATGGCATTCACAATCTCGCCTGCCGCCATTGCGCGCTGCGCGGGCGTCATGGCCTTCTTTGCCGCGACTGGCTGAACGTCTACAACTTGCGCGTGGTCGGTGTCTCTCGCAAGCGGCGAATAGCTCCGGCCCTTTCCGTAGACGCGCGCATCATCGTGCGGCGCGGCGGGCTTCGTCGGCTTCTTTGTCGGTTGCTTCCGACCCTTGGTGTCGGTGCGGGTGGTGACGTGGGGAATTTTCCCCACGTCAACTTGCTCGCGTCGCACGCTGGCCACGGTCTTATGGTCAACGTCCATGGCCTTGCCGATTTGCCGGTCGGATTTCTCCGGCGTGTCTTTGAGTTGTGCCGCTATCAGTTCCCGGCGCTGTTCGCGCGTCAATTGGCGACGGTTCAAATTCAGCGCGCGGGCATAGGCGCGCTTCGCCGCGACGTCCGGCAAGTGTCCGACGTGCATGGTGAGCACCAACGGAATGCCAAGCTCCTGACAGATCTTGACGCGGTGGTGGCCGTCTAGGATGTTGCCGTCCTCGTCGTACACGATGGGCACAAGCAAACCGTCAGCCTTGATGCTGTCGCGCAGGGCGGCGTATTCCTCGGCCGTCAGGTCAGGCATGACTTGGTAGGGCGCACGCGCCGGCGCGGGGTCCGATTGCTGCGTCAGGTCAAGGGCGGGTTGGGCTGGCATGGATTTCCCCTGCGTGGTTGTCGTGGCGTTGCGGTACAGGTGGCGCGCGAGTCCGCGCGGCTTGTTCCCGGGCGGCGGGCACTGGGTGCGGGTGACGGTCGGCTTCACCCTGTGGCGTTCCCTGGCATCCGCGAAAACTTGACGCAGGCGTTCCACGTGGTCGGGCAGGTCCGGCAGCGGGCAGGCTTCCAAGGCGGCCAGCAGGGATGCGCGGTGTTCTGGCTGCCAGTGGTCAAGATCAGCGACGCCGTTGATCCAAGATCGTCCCTGCACTAGCAGGACGGCCACATGGTCTGGGGTCGGGGTCGGCGCCGTCATAGGTCAGCCCACCATGCCGGCAGGGTCCGGCGCTTGGTCGTCTGGCGCGGTCGCTTGTTGCGCGGCTGCTGGCGAACCCTTCCCTGCAAGCCGGCTTTTCGCTTCGTCGGCTGACACGACAGCGGATGGCGAGGACGTAGATTGCGCGATGGCGAAATCCTCGCGCGCGACTACAGACGTATCTGAAACCCTATTGTTTTGTTTGTAGTTTGTAGTTAGCTTTGCTTTAGGTTTTTTCGAGGGAAAGCTATAGGTTTCCGGTAGGTTTCCATCAAACCCGTCGGCGTCAAAACCTGTAGGTTTTTGCGCGTCGCCGTCCGCACTGCCACCATCGGAAACCGGTAGGTTTTTTTCCTTGCGTGGCCTACCACCCTTCATTCCGTTGGCCCGCTTGGTTTCCCGGTAGGTGCGCTGTGTCTCGATCTGTTCCAAGACACGATGATTTACCCATCCTTCCGGGGTCTGGACGAAGTACCGTTCGAGGACATCGCACACCGCACGCCGCTGCATTTTGGTGGTGGCGCCTACGCGTTTGCATAGCCTACGTATGTCCAGTTCTAACGGGTGCTCCGTGTCATAGTGAAATTCCAACAAGCGACGTAGGGCAAGGTCTTCGGTCCATGAAAGCCCGCGCGTATCGGCCGCATAGTCCCGGTGAAACCACATGAAGAAGTTCATCACTGTTCCCCAACGGGACGCATCGCGCCGGCATAGCGCGGTGTCTCGCCCATCCATCCACGCTGTGGCCGCTTCGCACCGGGCGCACCCTTCGGAAACAAGGCGGCATAACTCAGTCCCCATTCGCGCAAGATGCTGTCCGGCAGGCAGTTGCGCAGGCACCCGACATGCACGCGGCCGCTACTGTCTTCGCGTATCAGCACACGGCGCGTTCCGCAACATACCGGGCAATCCGCGATGTGGTCCTTGTAGTTCCGGCGCTGGCACCCGGTCAGGTGCGGGGAATTGAGAATGTCTGCAAGGGACATAACGAATTCCTTTTTCTTGGGCAAAGCTCCGCCCAGTCCGCCCGGCCAATGCCGGGCGGGGTTCTTCGGTTGGTTCGTTCCCTTGTTTGTGGCTGCGCTGGCGCGCTCTTATGGCGCGCGCAGTAATGGCGGGCGTTACGTGGCGGCTTCGGCTTCGCGCATCTTCGCCTTGGCGCGTCGTTCTTCGCGGGCTCTCCTGACCTTGACGGTGACATAACGCTCGGCATCGGCGGCGGAAAATTTCTTCATGCCGGCAACGTTGACGACCACCGGAAAGTCCGGGTCATCGCGCTCCAAGTCATAGGTGATTCTGCGGCTCACGTTCAAGCGGTGCGCGAGGTCATCGCGCGTGATGAACAGCGGTGCGGCGCTCGGCGGCTGCTTGCGCGGGCGGCCCGGACCACGCTTCGGCGTATCGTCATCGGTGTCGCGGATACTCATGTCTTTCTCCGTGCTAACCAGTGCGTTTTTTGTGCGGGCATCGAGCATATGAGAAAAGGCGAAAAGGGCAAGGACAATTTTTTGCGACTCAAAGGTCAACAAAAAGCCCGGCACAGGGTCCGGGCAAGTGGCGATGCAGCGGAGAACGATCAGGCGGCCACGGCAAGCACATTGCGCAGCGGCAGGACGATTGCGGCAGTGGTGGCGGTGTCAAGCGATACGCGGCCCGCGCAGTAGGCATCCCATGCGGCCATCATGCCGCGCCGCTCGCGCAGGCAATCACCGCGATCATAGGCGGCTTCCGTGTCCTCGCGTGTCTCATGAGCGAGGCACAATTCCTTGGCGACGCGTTCGCCTTCGCAATGCTCGGCCAGAAATTGCCGCAGCGTTGAACGCATACCGTGAACAGTCGCCATGCCCGGTACAAATCCATGCGCACGCAACAGTGTCGTCAACCTGTCCGCATCGTAGGGCTTGCCTTTCGGATCGGGGAACACCAGTGGGTCCACGTCATCGCCAAGCGTCGCCATGCGGGCTTCGAGAATGGCCAAGGCGCCGTCCGACATTGGCACGCGGAAGTCACCATGCTGCCAACGCTTCAAACGCGATTTCGGCGTGCCGCCCGGAATCGTCCACGTGCGATTGGCTATGTCCACTTCGGATCGGCGCATACCGGCCGCTTCGTTACAGCGAACGCCGGTCAGGATCAAAAGCCGGAAAAGCTCGGCCATGACGGTGTCGGCCACTTCCAACTTGCGCATGAACGCGGGCAGTGCGGGCAACGGCATGGCCGGGTGGTGCTTCGCCTTCGTCTTCGCCACGCGCGGCAATTTCTCTTTGATCCGTTCCAGCACCAGCGGGTTGTCACCAGTAATCCAGTTCAGCCGGCGCGCATGGCCCATGACGATAATGCAGCGGCCCACGGTGCGAACAGCCATCACGTGGCTGGTTTCCCAATGCGGCGCGAGTGCTTCGACAATGGCCGCTTCGGAAATCTGCGTCACGTCCCAATTAACCAGCTTTTCGCAGTAGCGTTTGATCGGGGAAGTCCACCGCGCCGTGGCGTCGGGATTCGGTTTCCATGACTTCGCCTTGGCTTCGGCCTCCACAGCGATGTCTATGGCTTCGCCAAACGTGTGCCCGCTTTTGCGCAGCGGCACCACTTCCGCCGCGTGTGCCGCGCGCAGGCTGGCGACTTCGTGAACGCGTTGGGTGCGGCGTTCGGCCAGCACATCCACGCGGTCACGACGCACGCGCAGGCGTGCAGCAGCAACGGCGGCCATGGCTTCGTCCATGGTCACGTTTTCGATGCTGCCAAGGCTCATTGTCCGGGCCTTGCCGGCAAGGCTGTAGCGCATCAGCCAAAGACGGCTACCGCCCTTGACTTGGACATACAATGACGGCGCCGCCCGGTGGACCCCTTCGGGCAGGCGCGAGATTTGGCGGATGGTGAGGTTTTTGGGCATGGGGTGGCTTCCGGTTCTGCCCACAAATTGCCTACAAGGACGGCGGCGATTTGCGGGCTGGCTCAGTACACGGCTGCACAGCAAAAACACGGAAAAGGCAAAAGAATCAATGCCTTAGCGTGCCTCATACCCTTATCATAGGCCAAGTTTGGTAAGATCCCCTCTCCCGCCTGCGGTGTATAGACCGGGGACATAGGTAACACCTGTTCGGGGACATGGGTAACACAACTAGACTGGCTGGCAGTGTC
>NZ_JBYTEG010000025.1:0-112825 GCF_058792255.1 Cupriavidus sp. CPT47-8839-RL05A
TAACACTTCCCCTTGCCGGGTGTGTAGGGGACTTCCACCCCCAAGTAGGTGCGCCCTGCCGGGCGCACCAAAAAAAACGGGGCCCCTTGCAGGGCCCCGCTCTCGATGCCAGGACGTTGGTCCTTACATCACCATCATGTTGGCATTCAGGTTGTGCATGATCCACAGCGAACCCGCCACCACGATCACCAGGATCAGCGCCGTGAACAGCAGCGCGATCACGTTGCTGCGCTGCTCGGACGACGTGTCCAGGTGCAGGAAGTACTTCAGGTGGACCAGGATCTGGACCGCGGCCATGCCGAGGATGATCCAGAGGATGGTGCCCTTGTCCATGCTGCCGTCCATCACGAGCTTGAACGGGACCACGGTCAGGATCACGGCCAGGATGAAGCCGATTGCGTACGACTTGAAGCTGGCGTGGGTGTCATGACCCGCGTGCGAGTCGTGCGAATCGTGGGCGCCGTGCGCCGCCGGTGCGTTGTGTTGTGCCATCACAGATGTCCCATCAGGTAGACCACGGTAAACACGCCGATCCAGACCACGTCCAGGAAGTGCCAGAACAGCGACAGGCACATCAGGCGCTTGCTCAGGGTCGGGGTGATGCCCTTCTTCGACAGTTGCCACATCAGCACGATCATCCACAGCATGCCGCTGGCGACGTGCAGGCCGTGGGTGCCGACCAGCGTGAAGAACGACGACAGGAACGCGCTGCGGCCCGGGCCGGCGCCTTCGGCGATCAGGTGATGGAATTCGTTGATTTCCATCGCCATGAATGCCGCGCCCAGCAGGAACGTGATGCCGAGCCACACCTGCACGCGGCTCAGGCTGCGGTTCTGCAGCGAGATCATCGCCATGCCGTACGTGATCGAGGAGAACAGCAGGATGAAGGTCTCCACCAGCACGTAGCTGAGCTCGAACAGCTCCTTCGCCGACGGGCCGCCTGCCAGTTCGCCGCGCAGCACGGCGAAGGCCGCGAACAGTCCGGCGAAGATGATGCAGTCGCTCATCAGGTAGATCCAGAAGCCATACACCGTATTGGCACTGGTATCGTGGTGCGCATGGTCATGGCCATGCGCGTCGGCTTTGGCCGGTGCGCCGGCCTGCGCGGGGATGCGGTCTAGGACTTGAGTCGACATGGTTCTCAGGCTTGCGAAGCAATGCGCTGCAGATGGCGCGTTTCGATCTGCTCGACCTCGGTGGCCGGCACGTAGTAGTCGATATGGTCGTCGTTGCTGCGGTGGATGAACGCCCACACCATGCCCACCAGGCCAACGATGGCCATCCACCAGATATGCCAGGTCAGGGCAAAGCCGAACACCAGGCTGAAGGCGCCGATGATGAAGCCCGCGCCCGTGTTCTTGGGCATGTGGATCTTCTCGTAGCCTTCGGTCGGCAGCGTCTCGCCACGGGCCTTCATGTCGGAGAACGCGTCCAGGTCACGCACCACCGGGGTGTGCGCGAAGTTGTAGAACGGCGGCGGCGACGAGGTGGCCCACTCCAGGGTGCGGCCGCCCCACGGGTCGCCGGTCACGTCGGCCAGCTTCTTGCGGTCGCGGATCGACACCACGATCTGCAGCACCTGGAAGAAGATGCCCAGCGCCACGAACACCACGCCGACCACGGCCAGGTACAGCCACGGCGTCCAGGCCGGGTTGTCGGTGTGGTTCAGGCGGCGGGTCATGCCCATCAGGCCCAGCACGTACAGCGGCATGAAGGCGAAGTAGAAGCCGACCAGCCAGCACCAGAAGGCGCACTTGCCCAGCCGCTCGTTCAGCGTGAAGCCGAACGCCTTCGGCCACCAGTAGGTGATGCCGGCCAGGTAGCCGAACAGCACGCCGCCGATGATCACGTTGTGGAAGTGGGCGATCAGGAACAGGCTGTTGTGCAGCACGAAGTCAGCGGCCGGCACGGCCATCAGCACGCCGGTCATGCCGCCGATCACGAAGGTGATCATGAAGCCCAGCGTCCACAGCACCGGCGAGGTCATCTGGACCCGGCCGCGGTACATGGTGAACAGCCAGTTGAAGATCTTCACCCCGGTCGGGATGGAGATGATCATGGTGGTGATGCCGAAGAACGCGTTGACGTTGGCGCCCGAGCCCATCGTGAAGAAGTGGTGCAGCCACACGATGAACGACAGCACCATGATCGCGGCGGTCGCGTACACCATGCCCTTGTAGCCGAACAGCTTCTTGCCCGAGAACGTGGCGATCACTTCAGAGAAGATGCCGAACGCCGGCAGGATCAGGATGTACACCTCGGGGTGGCCCCAGATCCAGATCAGGTTCACGTACATCATGGCGTTGCCGCCACCGTCGTTCGTGAAGAAGTGGGTACCGACGTAGCGGTCCAGGCCCAGCAGCGCCAGGGTCACGGTCAGCACCGGGAAGGCAGCCACGATCAGCACGTTGGTGCACAGCGCGGTCCAGGTGAACACCGGCATGCGCATCAGCGTCATGCCCGGCGCGCGCATGCGCAGGATCGTCACCAGGAAGTTCACGCCGGTCAGCAAGGTGCCCAGGCCCGAGATCTGCAAGCTCCAGAGGTAGTAGTCCACCCCCACGCCCGGGCTGAAGTCCAGGCCCGACAGCGGCGGGTAGGCCAGCCAGCCGGTCTTGGCGAATTCACCGACGCCCAGCGAGACATTGACCAGCATGGCGCCCGACACGAACAGCCAGAACGACAGCGTGTTCAGGAACGGGAAGGCCACGTCGCGCGCGCCGATCTGCAGCGGCACGACCAGGTTCATCAGGCCGGTCATCAGCGGCATGGCCACGAAGAAGATCATGATCACGCCGTGGGCGGTGAAGATCTGGTCGTAGTGCTCGGGCGGCAGCACGCCGGTCGCGCCATTGGTGGCGAGCGCCAGCTGGGTGCGCATCATGACCGCGTCGGCGAAGCCGCGCAGCAGCATGATCAGCGCGACCAGGCAGTACATCACGCCGATCTTCTTGTGGTCGACCGAGGTGAACCACTCGTTCCAGAGGTAGCCCCACTTCTTGAAATAGGTGATCGCGCCTAGCAGCGCGGCACCGCCCAGGGCGACGCCGGCCAGAACGACCATGATGATCGGCTCATGAAACGGAATCGCCGACAAACTCAACTTGCCAAACATCATTGCTCCTAGGATTGCGCGCCCAGCGCCTTCACAGGCGTGGTCATCGACAGCTGCTCTTCACCGAGGGTGTTGCGCGACGTGCAGATCGGGCCGCCCTTGAACCCGTCGGCGGCGAGCGCCGTGCCGCTGTGGTCCATGTACTTGTGCAGGATGTTGTGGAAGAGCTTGTCTTCCACCTTGCCGTAGTACGTGACCGGCTCCTTCTCGCTGGGTTGTGCCAGCGTCTTGTAGCCTTCAACGCCCAGTTCGGTGGACGAGGCGCGAACCTTGGCGACCCACTGGTCGAACTCATAGTTCGACATGGCGACCGCCTTGAACTTCATGCCCGAGAAGCCGCCGCCGCTGTAGTTGGCGGACACGCCGTCGTAAGAGCCGGCTTCGTTGGCGATCAGGTGCAGCTTGGTCTCCATCCCTGCCATGGCGTATACCTGGCTGCCCAGTTGCGGGATGAAGAACGAATTCATGATCGAATCCGAGGTGATCTTGAAGTTCACCGGGGTGTCGACCGGGAAGGCGATCTGGTTGACCGTGGCGATCTTCAGTTCCGGATAGATGAACAGCCACTTCCAGTTCAGCGCCACCACCTCGACGGTGACCGGCTTCTTGCTGGATTCGAGCGGCTTGTACGGGTCCAGGTCGTGCGAGGACTTCCAGGTGATGATGCCCAGCGCAATGATGATCAGGCAGGGGATCAGCCACACCACCACTTCGATCGCGGTGGAGTGCGACCAGTCCGGCTCATAGCGCGCCGAGGTATTGGACGCGCGGTACTTCCAGGCGAACACCAGCGTGAGCACGATCACCGGCAGCACCACCAGCAGCATGAGCCAGGTCGCGATCAGGATGATGTTCTTGATGTCGACGCCGACCTGCCCTTTCGGGTCGAGCAGCGTCATGTTGCAGCCGGCGAGCAGGAGCAGGCCAAGGCAAGGCAGGAACCGCGTCCAACGCGGCAGTATGGGTTTCTTCATGTCACGACTGGTTTGGTTACACCGCGCTTCGGGCAAAAGCGTGGCTAAACCGCCTGATGCTCGCGCAAGAGGCGTGGGGCTGAGGGAAAACCGGAAGGACGTGTCCTTAGCTGGCGTTGCGGTCGGGCGGCGGATCGAACGCCGGGGGACCATGCGGCCTTGCAACGCCATGAACACGGAAGGACAACTGACTGCGTGCGCTGCAGGCCCTGTAGGACCTTGCCGGCGCTGCGGCACCTGGCCGAAACCGCGAACGGTCCCGGCTCAGTACAGCGGCCGGGTAGCGTTGGAATACGAGGTTTTTGCACTTCCCGACGGACTTGCCTTCATGGCAAGCGCGGTTTTCGGCCGGGGAGCGCAACACGTAAAACATCGTGGGCGCGACTGTACCGCAACGCAACATTAGGGGTAAACCCAACGGCACAGAACACACTGTTCAGCAGAACGGACAATCGACGCACAAATCCGCGAAGCAGTATTTGACTGGCATCAACGTCACAAATCGGTTCCTAAAAATGCAGAAAGCCGCGCATTAGGCGGCCTCCGGGGTGCGGCATGCCTGTGTGGCATATTGTCGCACCGCGTCAAAACTGCCTATCCGTCACCCGTAGCGGCGCGTGATCGACTCGGCGACGCAGACCGGACGGTCGCTGCCCTCGCGCTCCACCGTCACTTCCCAGGTGGACTGTGCGCCCACCAGTTCGGGCGACTTCGGCAGCGGATCGAGACGCTCGACCTTCAGCAGCTTGATGCGCGCGCGCAGCTTGCTGCCCACCGGCACGGGTGCCGTGAAGCGCACGCGGTTCAGGCCGTAGTTGACGCCGATCTTCGACGGCATATGCAGCGCGTTGTGCATGAACTTGGGCAGCAGCGACAGGGTCAGGAAGCCGTGGGCGATCGGGCCGCCATAGGGCGACTCCTTCTTCGCGCGCTCCACGTCGATGTGGATCCACTGGTGGTCGCCGGTGGCATCGGCAAACTGGTTGACCTGCTGCTGGGTCACCTCGATCCAGTCGCTGACCGCGACTTCCTGGCCCTGCAGGCCTTCCAGTTCTTCCAGCGTTGCGATGGTGCGCATGTCGATAGTCTCCTCGTGACGATAAAGTGTTCTTAAGCGGGGCGGCGGCCGTACATGCCCATGCCCTTGACGGCGCAGACCAGTTCGCCGCGCTGGTTGGTGGCTTCCCACTGGGTGTGGACCACGCCGCGGTCCGGCTTGGACTGCGACGGCCGGGTATCGAGCACATTCAGCACGACGGTGAGCGTGTCGCCGGCGTAGACGGGCTTGAGCCAGCGGATCTCGTCCACGCCGGGCGAGCCCATGCTGGCCGACTTGCCGGTGGTGCTCAGCACCAGCAGCCGCATCATGATCGAGCACGTCATCCAGCCGCTCGAGATCACGCCGCCATAGATGCTCTTGGCAGCGGCTTCCTTGTCGATATGGAACGGCTGCGGATCGTACTGGCGGGCAAAGGCCAGGATCTCTTCCTCGGTGACGAGGTACGAACCCAGTTCGCGGCGGCTGCCGACTTCAAAGTCCTCGAAATACAGCATCGGTTGTCTCTCTGTAGTGATTGGCGCCAGGGCGCTAAGTTTGCTCAGGCGATGATCGCATGGCCGCCGGGGGCCGGCGTCCGTATTTGCCGAACCCGCCCCTAACGGTCCCCAAAGAAAAAAACCGCGCCTGGACTACAGCGCGGTTTTGCTTGGACTGACAGGATCAGGCAGCTTCCTGGAACCCCGGCTGGGCGGCGAACCTGCCCAGGTGGTGATCCACGTCGCCGAAGGTGGTGTTGATCAGCGTCAGCCGCTTGAACATGTGCGCGGCCGGCAGTTCGTTGGTCACGCCCATGCCGCCGTGGATCTGCACTGCCTCCTGGCCGACCGTGCGCGCTGCCTGCCCCACGCGCGCCTTGGCGGCGGAGACATAGCGGCGGCGCTCTTCCGGCGTTACTTCTTCGAAGCGTGCCGCGGCCAGCAGCGTGATCGAACGCGACTGCTCGGCGTGGATGAACATCTCCACCATGCGGTGCTGCAGCGCCTGGAAGCGCGCGATCGGCACGCCGAACTGCTGGCGCGTCTTGGCATATTCCAGCGTGGCGGCGTTGAGCGTATCCATCACGCCCACGGCCTCGGCGCACAGCAGCACGGCAGCGTAGTCGGCCACTTGCTCGATCACCGGGAAGGCCTTGCCGGCTTCGCCCAGCAGTTGCGCGGGGGCATCCTGGAAGGTGATGTCGGCCGCGCGCAGGTTGTCGATGGTGCGGTAGTCCTTGATGCTGACGCCGGCGCCCGTGGCATCCACCAGGAACAGCGAGATGCCGTCCGGGTCGGCTTCGGCACCGCTGCTGCGGGCCGACACGATCAGCTTGTCGGCCTGGCCGCCGTGCAGCACCACGGTCTTGCGGCCGTTGAGCTTGCCGTCGCGGGCGGTGACGCGCACGTCGTTCAGTTCATAGCGCGCCTGCGGCTCGTTGAAGGCCACGGCCAGCTTCAGTTCGCCGCCGGCGACCTGTTCCAGCAGCGCATCCTGGCCACCGGCCAGGCCCAGGGCGTAGGCGCCCACCACCGTGGCCAGGTACGGCTCCACGATCAGGCCGCGGCCCAGCTCCTGCTGCACCACCATCATGTCCAGGGCCTTGCCCGCGAAACCGCCCTGCGCTTCCGGCACCGGCAGCGCGGTCAGGCCAAGCTCGACCAGCGAGCCCCAGGCGGCGTCGCCATAACCGGCGGCGCTTTCGTAGTTCTGCTTGCGGGACTCGAAGCCGTAGTCCTTGTCGATGAAACGGCGGACGGCGTCGGCCAGCTGCTTCTGTTCGTCGCTGAGATTGAAGTTCATGTTGCGTGTCTCCTCACAGCCCCAGAATCATCTGGCTGATGATGTTCTTCTGAATTTCGTTGGACCCGCCATAGATGGAGGTCTTGCGATAGTTGAAGTAGTACGCGGCCAGCGGCGCGGCGTCGTCGTAGCCGGTCACGGCGTGCTCGGTCTCGCACTCCAGGTAGGCGGTGTCGAACGGCTGCGCGTACGGGCCGACGGCCTCGACCATCAGCTCGGTCAGCAGCTGCTGGATCTCGGTGCCCTTGATCTTGAGCATCGAGGCCTCGGGGCCGGGGCCCTTGCCTGCCGCTTCGCTCGAGACCACACGCAGCACGGTGATTTCCAGCGCCATCAGTTCGATTTCCAGCGCGGCCACCTTGGCGCCGAACACCGGGTCTTCCAGCAGCGGCTTGCCGTTCTTCTGCTGCTGGCGCGCCACGCGCTTGAGGAAGCCGAGCTCGCGCTTGGAGTTGCCCACGCGGGCGATGCCGGTGCGCTCGTGGCCCAGCAGGTACTTGGCGTAGGTCCAGCCCTTGTTCTCTTCGCCGACGCGGTTCTCGACCGGCACCTTGACGTTGTCGAAGAAGACTTCGTTCACCTCATGCTCTTCGTCGAGCATGATGATCGGGCGCACGGTGATGCCCGGGGTCTTCATGTCGATCAGCAGGAACGAGATGCCCTCTTGCTTCTTGGCCTCGGGGTCGGTGCGCACCAGGCAGAAGATCATGTCGGCGTGCTGGCCGAGCGTGGTCCAGGTCTTCTGGCCGTTGACGATATAGTGCTTGCCGTCCGAAGTCAGCTCGGCACGGGTCTTCAGCGAGGCCAGGTCCGAACCCGAGCCCGGCTCCGAATAGCCCTGGCACCACCAGTCGGTGCAGTCCAGGATGCGCGGCAGGTAGTACGACTTTTGCTCTTCGCTGCCGTACTTCATGATCACCGGCGCGACCATCGCCACGCCGAACGGCAGCACGCCGGGCGCGCCGACGCGGGCATTCTCTTCATCCCAGATATGGCGCTGGGTGGCGTTCCAGCCGGTGCCGCCGTACTGGACCGGCCAGTGCGGTGCCGACCAGCCCTTGCCGGCCAGGGTCTTGTGCCAGCGCACCAGGTCGTCGCGGTTCGGACGGCGGTGGTTGAGAATCTTGCTGCGGATGTCCGCCGGCAAGTTGGCTTCGAGCCAGCTACGCACTTCCTCGCGGAAGGCGTTGTCGGACGCCGAGTAGTTGAGATCCATGCCCGTCTCCAGTGGTGCCGGCTTGGCGTGGGGCCGCCGGCGGTTTGTTCTGCCTGCACGTCAAGCGCCGACAGCAAACGGGCACAAGACGCAATTCAGTGAGCCGTCTGCTTCAGCGCATCCGGCACCACGAGCGGGAAAGTCTCGATGCCCTCTTCGGCCAGCGCCTGCACCTCCTCCGCCGAGGCCGAACCGCGAATGCCGCGTTCCGGCGCCTCGTCATAGTGCATGCGCCTCGCCTCTTCGGCAAAGCGATCGCCAACGTCCTCGGTCTGTGCCAGCACCTGCTTCACTGCATTCATATAGAGCGCTTGCAGTGTCACCGGTGCGGCGGCCGGCTGCGCCGGCCTGGCGCTGCCTTCGCGCGCGGTCGCGCCCGACAGGTTCAGGCGCGGCGCGCTGGGCAGCCGCGTCACGGCGTGGTCGCCACAGACCGGGCATTGGACGAGGTCACGCGAGATTTGCGACTGCGCATCTTCTTCCGAGGCAAACCAGCCCTCGAAACCATGGTCATGCGCGCAGCGCAGGTCGAGCACCTTCATGATCTTTCCAGCCCGTCAAAAGCTATATTATCCGCGAATCGAAATTTTGTGAACGGTCGTGCTAAATTTTTTAGAACGACCGTTCGGGAACAACCGCATGGCGCAGAATCCACGCGGCTCACTACTCACTATACGGCGTAATGCGGCAGCGGCTGTTCGCCCGGTTGCCAGGCACCCGAGATCACTTTTTCCAGCCAGAATGCGCCGATGATGGTCTTTACGTCGGTGATGCGGCCGCTGCGGACCCAATCGATCACCTGCCCCACCGGCGTGATGAAGGTCTCGATGAACTCGCCGTCGTCGAGCTGCGCCTCGCCATGCGTCAGGTCGCGCGCCAGGAAGATGTCGATGAACTCGGTGGAATACGAGATAACCGGGTGGATGCGCGTCAGGTAGTCCCAGCGCGCCGCGCTGTAGCCGGTCTCCTCCAGCAGTTCGCGTTCGCCGCAGCGCTGCGCGCCCTCTTCCGGATCAAGCTTGCCGGCGGGGAATTCCAGCATCACTTCGCCGATCGGATAGCGGAACTGGCGCTCCATCAGCACGGTGCCGTCGCTGAACAGCGGGATCATCATCACCGCGCCCGGATGGACCACGTACTCGCGCCCGGTCTGCTTGCCGTCCGGCAGCCTGACGATATCTTGCTTGAGGGTGAGGAACTTGCCGCGATGGACCGTGGCCGAGGCGACGCACACTTCCTTCAGTGCGTCGTCGTTCCCGGCGGGTTCAGCGGTAGACGGGGTGCCGCGTTGGATCTTGTCGGTCATGGACGCTCCGGATCAGGCAGGGCCCGGCGCCGACAAGACCGGCTTCAGGCCGTGCGGTGTTTGACGAGGTATTGCCAGGTGAAGCCCGGGAAGGCAAACACCAGCATCATGCACGCGGTGATGGCGTAAAACTGCCAGCCCTGCGGGAAGGCGTTGCCAAGGCTGGCCTCCACCGCAAAGCCGGCGGCGCCCGCCACCGCGAACCATACGATCAGTTCCAGCAGGCGCAGCCACAGCGGCTTGCGCGCCCGCCGCAGCGGGATCAGCACGAACAGGCGCTGGTTCACAAACGGCAGGTTCGCACTGATCAGTGCCAGCAGGATGACAAACCAGCCGCTTGCGGATGCGCTCATGGCGTGTGGCGGATCAGGAACCCAGGGTCGAGCGGATGGCCTGGTAGCACAGGTTCATCAGCGCGGCCGGGAAAATACCCAGCAGGATCACCGCGGCGCCGTTCACGCTCAGCATCGAGCGCAGGCCAAAGGTTGCTTCCAGCTCTTCTTCAGCAGCGGGCGCATCGAAGTACATCAGCTTGACGATACGCAGGTAATAGAACGCGCCGATCAGCGAGAACAGCACGGCCACCACGGCCAGCCAGGTCATGCCCGACTTGACCACCGCATCCAGCACGGCCAGCTTGGCATAGAAGCCCACGGTCGGCGGAATGCCGGCCAGCGAGAACATCATCACCAGCATCAGGAACGCGAACCACGGGTTGCGGCGCGACATGCCCCTCAGGTCTTCCAGGGTTTCGGCCTCGAAACCCTTGTTCGTGCGCAGCAGGATGATGCCGAAGGTGCCCAGCGTGGTCAGCAGGTAGGTCACCGAGTAGAACATCGCCGAGCTGTACGCATCGGCGGCGCCGTCAGCCTTGTTGGCGACCACGCCCGACAGCAGGCCCAGCAGCACGAAGCCCATGTGCGAGATGGTCGAGTACGCCAGCATCCGCTTCAGGTTGCTCTGCACGATGGCGGTCAGGTTGCCGATGGCCAGCGAAATGATCGACAGCACCACCAGCATCATCTGCCAGTCGCTGGCCAGGGGCAGCAGGCCTTCCACCAGCACGCGGATGAACAGCGCAAAAGCTGCCACCTTGGGGCCGCCGGCGATCAGCAGCGTCACCGCGGTCGGCGAACCCTGGTAGATGTCCGGGATCCACATGTGGAACGGCGCGGCACCCAGCTTGAACGACAGGCCGGCGACGATAAAGACCACGCCAAAGGCCAGCATGGTGGTGTTGACGCGGCCCGACTCGACCACGCGGAACACTTCGCCCAGGTTCAGCGAACCGGTGGCGCCGTACATCATCGAGATGCCGTACAGCAGGAAGCCCGAAGCCAGCGCGCCCAGCACGAAGTACTTCATCGCCGATTCCGAGGTCACGCGCGATTCGCGGCGCAGTGCCACCAGCGCGTACGACGACAGCGACAGCAGTTCCAGGCCCAGGTACAGGGTCAGGAAGTTGTTGCCGGTGATCATCACGATCTGGCCGCCCAGCGTGAACAGGGCCAGCATGTAGAACTCGCCGGCGAACATGTCGCGCTCAGCCAGGTAGCGGCGCGTGTACACCAGCGTGACAAACAGGCCCGCCGCGCAGAACGCCGACAGCACGTTGGCCATCGGGTCGATCACCACCAGGTTGGAAAACGCGTAGTGGGTCTCGCCGGCGGCGGCGTTCAGGCCGAACCACACCGTCAGCACCAGGGTGGTCAGCAGCGACAGCGGATAGGCAACGCTTTGCTTGCCCTTGCCGCGCGCAAGGTCGATCCAGTTGATCGCGGCGATGGCGATCGCCAGGAAGATGATCGGCGCCACAGGGCCGAGTGTCGAGGACGGTTGCATGTTGATTTCTCTCCCCGATTACAGCTTGGACTGCGCCGCGTGGGACAGCAGGTTCACCACGGACGCGTGCATCACGTCGGTAAAGGGCTTCGGGTGCAGGCCCATGTACAGCGTCATGATGGCCAGCAGGCCGAGCATGACGAACTCACGCTTGTTCAGGTCGACCAGCTCGCGCACGTGCTGGTGGACGATATCGCCGAAGATCACGCGCTTGACCATCCACAGCGAGTAGGCGGCGCCGAAGATCAGGGCGGTGGCAGCCAGCAGGCCGATCCAGAAGTCGAACTTGACCGCGCCCAGGATCACCATGAATTCGCCGACGAAGCCCGAGGTGGCCGGCAGGCCGCAGTTGGCCATCGCGAAGAACACTGCCAGCGCGGCGAACTTGGGCATGGTGTTGACCACGCCGCCGTAGTCGGCGATCTGGCGCGAGTGCACGCGGTCGTACAGCACGCCGATGCAAAGGAACATCGCGCCGGAGATAAAGCCGTGCGAGATCATCTGCACGATGCCGCCTTCAACGCCGATGTCGCTGAAGATGAAGAAGCCCAGCGTGACGAAGCCCATGTGGGCGATCGACGAGTACGCCACCAGCTTCTTCATGTCGGCCTGCACCAGGGCCACCAGGCCGATGTAGATCACCGCGATCAGCGAGATGGTGATGATGAACGGCGCCAGGTAGTGGCTGGCGTCAGGCGCGATCGGCAACGAGAACCGCAGGAAACCGTAGGCACCCAGCTTCAGCATGATGGCGGCCAGCACCACCGAACCGCCGGTCGGCGCTTCCACGTGGGCGTCCGGCAGCCAGGTGTGCACCGGCCACATCGGCACCTTGACCGCGAAGGCGACGAAGAAGGCAATGAACAGCGCGATCTGCTCGTTCATCGACAGCTTGGCCTGGTGCCATTGCAGGATTTCGAAGGTACCGGTCTTGTTGTACAGGTACAGCAGCGCAATCAGCGTCAGCAGCGAGCCCGCCAGCGTGTACAGGAAGAACTTGAACGCGGCATAGACGCGGTTCGGGCCGCCCCAGACACCGATGATGATGTACATCGGGATCAGCGTGGCCTCGAAGAACACGTAGAACAGCATGCCGTCCAGCGTGCAGAACACGCCGACCATCAGGCCCGACAGGATCAGGAACGAGGCCATGTATTCGGCCACACGCTCGGTGATCACTTCCCAGGCCGAGATCACCACGATCACCGTGATGAAGGCGGTCAGCACCACGAACCACATCGAGATGCCGTCAACACCCAGCAGGTAGTTGATATTGAAGCGTTCGATCCAGCTCGCCTTTTCGACGAACTGCATGGCCGCGCTGGCGCGGTCGAAGTGGAATACCAGCGGCAGCGTGACGACAAAGCTGGCGATCGAGCCGAACAGCGACATCCACCGGACAAAGCCCGGGCTGCGGTCCGAGCCGAAGGCCAGGATCAGCAGGCCGAAAAAGACAGGCAGCCAGATTGAGAAAGACAGAACCATTTCTATGTTTTCCTTACTTGGTGCCTATCACTTGGTGCCGATCACGCCCGTGACCGTTAGCGTCAGCAGCACCAGCATGCCGACGATCATCGCGAACGCGTAGTGGTAGATATAGCCCGACTGCAGGTAGCGGCTTGCCGAAGCAAACGAAGCCACCAGGCGCGCCGCGCCGTTAACGAACAGGCCGTCGATCAGGCTCTGGTCGCCGCCCTTCCACAGGCCGGTACCGAGCAGGCGTGCGCCGCGGGCGAACACGGCCTGGTTGATGGCGTCCATGTAGTACTTGTTGTCCAGCAGCTTGTAGAGACCCGAGAAGCGGTTCGCGATGGCTTCAGGGATATCCGGGCGCTTCATATAGAAGAACCAGGACAGCACCACACCGGCGACGGCCAGCCACAGCACGGGCGTGGTCAGCGAGTGGATCGCCATTGCCACCCAGCCGTGGAATGCTTCCTTGAGCTCGGCCATGGCGTGGTGGTTCTCGCCAACGAAGATCACGTCCTTGAACGCGATGCCGTTCTTGAAGAAATTACCAAACAGCATCGGCTCGATCGCGATCGCACCGACGATCACCGACGGGATCGCCAGCAGCACCAGCGGCAGCGTCACCACCCACGGCGACTCGTGCGGCTTCTCGCCGGCGGCCAGGCCATGGTGGTGGTCGTGCGAGACCTCTTCGTCCTCATGGTCGCCTTCATGATGCTGGTGGGCATGGTTCTGGCCCCAGCGCTCCTTGCCGTGGAAGACCAGGAAGTACATGCGGAACGAGTAGAACGCGGTGACGAACACGCCCGCCAGCACGGCGAAGTAGGCAAAGCCCGAACCCGCGATATGCGACTCGGCCACGGCCTCGATGATCGAGTCCTTGGAGTAGAAGCCCGCGAAGAACGGCGTGCCGATCAGCGCCAGCGAACCCACCAGCGAGGTGATCCAGGTGATCGGCATGTACTTGCGCAGGCCGCCCATGTTGCGGATGTCCTGGTCGTGGTGCATGCCGATGATGACCGAGCCCGCACCCAGGAACAGCAGTGCCTTGAAGAACGCGTGCGTCATCAGGTGGAACACGGCCACCGAGTATGCCGAAGCGCCCAGCGCCACGGTCATGTAGCCCAGCTGCGAGAGGGTCGAGTAAGCGACCACGCGCTTGATGTCGTTCTGGATGATGCCCAGGAAGCCCATGAACAGCGCCGTGATGGCACCGATCACCAGCACGAAGGACAGCGCCGTATCCGACAGCTCGAACAGCGGCGACATGCGCGCCACCATGAAGATGCCGGCGGTCACCATCGTTGCCGCGTGGATCAGCGCCGAGATCGGGGTCGGGCCTTCCATCGAGTCAGGCAGCCAGACGTGCAGCGGGAACTGCGCCGACTTGCCCATCGCGCCGATGAACAGGCAGATGCAGGCCACGGTGATCATCAGCCAGTCGGTGCCCGGGAAGATCACGGTCGCCAGCTGGTCGCGCGCGGCGAACACTTCGGTGTAGTTCATGCTGCCGGCGTAGGCCAGCAGCAGGCCGATGCCGAGGATAAAGCCGAAGTCGCCGACGCGGTTGACCAGGAACGCCTTCATGTTGGCGAAGATCGCCGTCGGGCGGGTGTACCAGAAGCCGATCAGCAGGTACGACACCAGGCCCACCGCTTCCCAGCCGAAGAACAGCTGCAGGAAGTTGTTGCTCATCACCAGCATCAGCATCGAGAAGGTGAACAGCGAGATGTAGGCGAAGAAGCGGTTGTAGCCGGGGTCCCCGTCCATGTAGCCGACGGTGTAGATGTGCACCATCAGCGAGACGAAGGTCACCACCACCATCATCATCGCGGTCAGCGAGTCGACCAGGAAGCCGACCTCCATCTTCAGGCTGCCGATGGCCATCCACTCGTAGACGGTGCCGTTGTAGCCGGCGCCGTTCATCACGTCGAGCAGCACCATCACCGACAGCACGCAGGCAATGGCCACGCCCAGAATCGTCGAGGTGTGGGCCACCATCCGGCCGCCGCGCGACTCCGAGGAAAACAGGTCAAAGAACTTGGTACCGAACAGGCCGGCGATCGCGGAGCCGACTAGCGGCGCCAGCGGGATCGCAAGCAGCAGGTTGGGGTTGAGCGTGGTTGCCATAGGACGCTTAGTGGTGTGCGGTCGGTGAGTCTTGGGTATCTGCGTAGTGCGCCACGGATCAGCCCTTGAGGGTATCCATGTCGTCCACGTTGATCGTATCCAGGTTGCGGAACAGCACAACCAGGATGGCGAGACCGATTGCCGACTCGGCGGCGGCCACCGTGAGGATGAAGAAAACGAAAACCTGACCAGCCAGGTCGCCCAGGTAATGCGAGAAGGCGACGAAGTTGATGTTCACCGCAAGCAGCATCAGTTCGATCGCCATCAGCAGCACGATCACGTTCTTGCGGTTCAGGAAGATGCCGACGATGCTGATCGCAAACAGGATCGCACCGAGCACGAGGAAATGAGCGAGAGAGAGCACAGCGATTTCTCCGGGCTTTAGTTCTTATTGGCGGCAGCCGCGGCTTCCGTCTGCTGGGTCTGGCCTTCGGACTGCATCGGCACCAGGCGCACGCGCTCGTCGCGGCGGGTGCGCAGCTGCGCCGACACGTCCTGGGCCTTGACGTCCTTGCGGCGGCGCAGGGTCAGCGCCACGGCGGCGATGATTGCCACCAGCAGGATGATGCCGGCCACTTCGAAGGCGTAGATATAGTCGGTGTAGATCAGCTTGCCGAGCGCGGCGGTGTTCGAGTAGCCCGGGTCCTGCGAACCGTTGGTGGCCACCGGCGTGGTGGTGCCGATAAAGTTGCGCACCAGCACGATCGCCATTTCGGCGATGATCAGCGCGCCCACCACCGAGGCCATCGGCACGTAGGTCCAGAAGTCCCGCCGCAGGTGCTCGATGTCGATATCGATCATCATCACCACGAACAGGAACAGCACCATCACCGCGCCGACATAGACCAGCACCAGCAGGATGGCGAGGAATTCCGCCTTGAGCAGCATCCAGATCGCCGCGGCCGTGAAGAACGACAGCACGAGGAACAGTGCGGAATGCACCGGGTTCTTCGCAGTGATGACTTTCAGTGCGGAGAGCACCAGCACCAGCGCAAAGACGTAGAAGATGGTGGTCGTGAGTTCCATGGTCCCTATCGGATCCTCTCTGGGCCGTCCGGCACAAGCCACCCCTCGGGTGGCCCGCTCCTGCGGCATCCTTGCATTGGCCCCTTGCATTGCAGGGACCGCATTCAAATTCGGTGGCGGCGGCTGCCAGGTCTGCTGCTTGCGGCAGCCGCGAACCGGTCGTTACTTCTGTCGCTGCTTCGGCTTAGCGGTACTTCGCGTCGGCAGCCTTGGCTGCGGCGATCTGCGGCTCGTAGCGGTCGCCCACTGCCAGCAGCATGTCCTTGGTGAAGTACAGGTCGCCGCGCTTCTCGCCGTGGTACTCCAGGATCTGTGTTTCCACGATGGCGTCGACCGGGCAGGCCTCTTCGCAGAAACCGCAGAAGATGCACTTGGTCAGGTCGATGTCATAGCGGGTCGTGCGGCGCGTGCCGTCGGCGCGCGCGTCGGACTCGATCGTGATGGCCAGCGCCGGGCACACCGCCTCGCACAGCTTGCAGGCGATGCAGCGCTCTTCCCCGTTGGGGTAGCGGCGCAGCGCGTGCAGGCCACGGAAGCGCGGCGAGATCGGCGTTTTCTCTTCCGGGAACTGGACGGTGATCTTGCGCGCGAAGAGATAGCGGCCGGTCAGGGCCATGCCCTTGAAGAGTTCCTTCAGGAGCAGGCTGTTGAAGAAGTCCTTGATGGCGAGCAGCATGATGCTTCCTAGTATTTCCACACGGTGCGCGCCACGGCGCGCACCGTCGTTTGGCCGTTCAGTGCCAGATGTTCCAGGGCGACTTGATCCAGATCGCCACGATGATCAGCCACGCCACCGTCAGCGGGATGAACACCTTCCAGCCCAGGCGCATGATCTGGTCATAGCGGTAGCGCGGGAACGAGGCACGGATCCAGATGAAGACGGACAGCAGCAGGAATACCTTGATCACCAGCCAGAAGAAGCCCGGGATCGCATTGGTCAGCACGCTATCGACCGGGGGCGCCCAGCCGCCCAGGAACATCAGCGCGGTCATCGTCGAGATGATGATCATGTTGATGTACTCGGCCAGGAAGAACAGCGCGAAGCCCATGCCCGAGTATTCGATCATGTGGCCGGCCACGATTTCCGACTCGCCTTCCACCACGTCGAACGGGTGGCGGTTGGTTTCGGCCACGCCCGAGATAAAGTAGACGCCGAACATCGGCAGCAGCGGCAGCCAGTTCCACGACAGGATGTTGATGCCCATGTCGGCAAAGTAACCGGTGTTCTGGCCATTGACGATGGCCGACAGGTTCAGGCTGCCGGCAACCATCAGCACCGTCACCAGCGCAAAGCCCATGGCGATTTCATACGACACCATCTGGGCCGCGGCGCGCATGGCGCCGATGAAGGCGTACTTGGAGTTCGAGGCCCAGCCGGCCAGGATCACGCCGTACACGCCCACCGAGCTGATCGCCATCACGTACAGCAGGCCGGCGTTGACGTCCGCCAGCACCACTTCAGCCTGGAACGGAATCACGGCCCAGACCGCCACGGCAGGCATCAGCACCATCAGCGGGGCAATCAGGTACATGCCCCGGCTGACCTGCGTGGGCATCATGACTTCCTTGAGCAGCAGCTTCAGCACGTCGGCGATCGGCTGCAGCAGGCCCAGCGGACCCACGCGGTTCGGACCGATACGGACGTGCATCCAGCCGATCAGCTTGCGCTCCCACAGGATCAGGTAAGCCACGCACAGCAGCAGCGGCACCACGATAATCACGGCGCGAATCAGGATCCACAGCGGTGTCCAGTAGGCACCCAGCAGGCCCTGTCCTTGCGAGGTAATCCAGTCAATCATGTCTTGTTCTCGCTCTTGTTCTTACGCCGTGGCCACGGTGCCGGTGGCCGGCGCCAGGTCAATGGCCTTCTCTACGGTGACCGTGCCGTACATCGCGCCCAGGCTCATGGCCGCCGGCGTTGCCGCCGGCACGCGCACGGTGTTGGCCGGGAGCGTGGCTTCGAGCACGGCCGGCAGCACCACGCTGCCCTGCCCTTGCGTGACCCGCACCGGATCGCCGGACTGGATGCCAAGGCTGGCGAACAAGTCGGCCGGCAGCGAGATCTGCATGGCGCGGCGCGCGGCAGCGCTCAGCTGCAGCGATTCGGCGCGGCGCACGATCGGGTCGGCGTGGTAGATGGGCACATCGGCGATGCGTTCGATGCCGTTGGCGGCAGCGGCGGCAACGCGGATCGGCGCGTCGGTGGCGTTGTCCAGCTGCGCGTCGACCGGGGCCGACAGCACTTCGGCACGCACCGACTCGGCGGTTTCGTAGTCGAAGCCGGCCACGTCCAGCAGGTTGCCCAGCACGCGCAGCACCTTCCAGCCCGGACGCGATTCGCCCAGCGCGCGGACCACGCCGTTGAAGCTCTGCGGCTTGCCTTCGCAGTTGACGAAGGTGCCGGCGGTTTCCGTGAACGGCGTCACCGGCAGGATCACGTCGGCGTACTGCATGGCCGCTTCCGAGCGGAACGGCGACAGCACCACCACCGTGCCGGCCTGGGCCAGCGCGGCCAGCGCCTTGCGCGGGTCGGCGGCGTCGAACTCGGGTTCGGTGTTCAGCAGGATGTAGGCCTTGCGCGGCGTGTCCAGCATCGCCTGCGCATTGGCGCCACCCTGCCTGGGCAGCGCGCCGGCGACATAGCTGCCGACGGTGTTGGCGGCTTCGGTCAGGAAGCCCAGCGTCGCACCGGTTTCAGTGGCGATCCACTGTGCCAGCGCGTGCAGCGCCGAGAACTGCGGATGGCGCACGGCCTCGTTGCCGAGGAACACCGCGCGGCGCTCGCCCGACAGCAGCGCTTCGGCCGTCTTGGCGGCAACATCGCCACCGTCGAAACCTTCGGTGCCGGCCGGGGCGGCCATGCCCTTGGCAGCGGCCACGGCACGGGCCACGCCGGCGAGGGCCGCGGTCCAGCCCGACGGCGCCACGTCGATGCGGGCGGCCACGGGCATCAGCAGGTCTTCACCGCCGGCGCCCAGCACGGCCACGCGGGCGCCCTTCTTGGTAGCCTGGCGCAGGCGCGAGGCCAGCAGCGGATGATCCTTGCGCAGCGACGAGCCGATCACCAGCACGCGTTGCAGCGTGGTCACGTCGGCCACCGGCATGCCGAGCCACGGCGCGCCCTTGAGCGCGGCCGAGAAGTCGGACTGGCGCAGGCGGAAGTCGACGTTGTCGCTGCCCAGGCCGCGCATCAGCTTGCCCAGCAGGAACAATTCTTCGAGCGTGCTGTGCGGGCTGGCGAGCGCGGCGATCTGGTCGGCGCCGTGCTCGCGCTTGATGCCGGCCAGGCCGTTGGCCACGTATTCGAGTGCGGTCTGCCAGTCGGTTTCCATCCATTCGCCGCCCTGCTTCAGCAGCGGGCGGGTCAGGCGGTCGGCGCTGTTCAGGCCTTCATACGAGAAGCGGTCCTTGTCGGAGATCCAGCACTCGTTGATGTCTTCGTTTTCCAGCGGCAGCACGCGCATCACGCGCTGGTTCTTGGTCTGCACCACCAGATTCGCGCCCAGGCCGTCGTGCGGCGACACCGACTTGCGGCGGGCCAGTTCCCAGGTGCGGGCCGAGTAGCGGAACGGCTTGCTGGTCAGCGCGCCGACCGGGCACAGGTCGATCATGTTGCCCGACAGTTCCGAATCGACGGTCTTGCCGACGAAGGTGGTGATCTCGGAATGCTCGCCGCGGCCCAGCATGCCCAGCTCCATCACGCCGGCCACTTCCTGGCCGAAACGCACGCAGCGGGTGCAGTGGATGCAGCGGGTCATCTCCTCCATGGAGATCAGCGGGCCCACGTTCTTGTGGAACACCACGCGCTTCTCTTCCTTGTAGCGCGACTCCGAGGCACCGTAGCCCACGGCCAGATCCTGCAGCTGGCATTCGCCGCCCTGATCGCAGATCGGGCAGTCGAGCGGGTGGTTGATCAGCAGGAATTCCATCACGGACTTCTGCGCCTTGACCGCCTTCTCCGAATTGGTGAAGACCTTCATGCCGGGGGTCACCGGCGTGGCGCAGGCAGGCAGCGCCTTCGGGGCCTTTTCGACCTCGACCAGGCACATGCGGCAGTTGGCCGCGATGGACAGTTTGCGGTGGTAGCAGAAGTGCGGGATATAGGTGCCCAGCTTGCGGGCTGCTTCCATCACCAGGCTGCCTTCAGCAACCTCAACCTTCTTGCCGTCGATCTCTAGTTCAACCATGTTCTGCCACGCTTAGATGTAGGCCGGAACCATGCACTGCTTGTGTTCGACGTGATATTCGAACTCTTTCCAGTAGTGCTTGAGCATGCCGCGGACCGGCATCGCCGCGGCATCGCCGAGCGCGCAGATGGTGCGGCCCATGATGTTTTCCGCGACGTTGTTGAGCAGGTCCAGGTCTTCCTGGCGCCCCTCTCCGTGTTCGATGCGATTGACCATGCGGTAGAGCCAGCCGGTGCCTTCGCGGCAGGGCGTGCACTGGCCGCACGATTCCTCAAAATAGAAGTACGACAGGCGCAGCAGCGAGCGGACCATGCAGCGCGTCTCGTCCATCACGATCACCGCGCCCGAGCCCAGCATCGAGCCGGCCTTGGCGATCGAGTCATAGTCCATGTCGGACGCCATCATCAGGTCGCCCGGCACCACCGGCGCGGACGAACCGCCCGGGATTACCGCCTTGATGCGCTTGCCGCCGCGCATGCCGCCGGCGAGCTCCAGCAGCTTGGCGAACGGCGTGCCCAGCGGGATCTCGTAGTTGCCGGGACGCTCGACGTCGCCCGAGATCGAGAAGATCTTGGTGCCGCCGTTGTTCGGCTTGCCCAGCTTCAGGTAGTTCTCGGGGCCGACGGCCAGCAGGAACGGCACCGCGGCGAAGGTCTCGGTGTTGTTGATGGTGGTCGGCTTGCCGTACAGGCCAAAGCTGGCCGGGAACGGCGGCTTGAAACGCGGCTGGCCCTTCTTGCCTTCCAGCGATTCGAGCAGCGCGGTTTCCTCGCCGCAGATATAGGCGCCGTAGCCGTGGTGCGCGTGCAGCTGGAAATCGAAGCCCGAGCCCAGGATGTTGTCACCCAGGAAGCCGGCCGCGCGCGCCTCTTCGAGGGCTTCCTCGAAGATCTTGTACTCGTTCCAGATTTCGCCGTGGATGTAGTTGTAGCCCACGGTGATGCCCATCGCATACGCGCCGATGGCCATGCCTTCGATCAGCGAGTGCGGGTTGTAGCGGATGATGTCGCGGTCCTTGAACGTGCCGGGCTCGCCTTCATCGGTGTTGCAGACCAGGTATTTCTGACCCGGGAAGGTGCGCGGCATGAAGCTCCACTTCAGCCCGGTCGGGAAACCCGCACCGCCGCGGCCACGCAGGCCCGATGTCTTGACATCGGCGATCACCTGCTCGGGCGGGATCTTCTCGGTCAGGATGCGCTTCAGTTGCTGGTAGCCGCCACGCTTGACGTAGTCTTCCAGGTGCCAATTCTTGCCGTCCAGGCCGGCCAGGATCAGCGGCTGGATATGGCGGTCGTGCAGACTGGTCATATTACTTGTCCCCCTTGGCGGCTTCGCTCTTGAGCTCGTCGACAAGCGCGTCGAGCTTGTCGTCGCTCATGAAGCTGCACATGCGGGTGTTGTTGACGATCATCACCGGCGCGTCGCCGCAAGCGCCCATGCACTCGCCCTCTTTCAGGGTGAAGCAGCCGTCAGCGGTGGTCTCGTTGTAGTCGATCCCGAGCTTGCGCTTCAGGTACTCGCCAGCCCGCTCGCCGCCCGACAGGGCGCACGGCAGGTTGGTGCAGACGGCGAGCTTGAATTTGCCCACCGGCTTGGTGTCATACATGTTGTAGAAGGTCGCCACCTCTTCCACCCACACGGGCGGCATCTCGAGGTAGTTGGCGACGAACTGCATGACTTCGGGGGAAACCCAGCCCACCTCGCCCTGCGCCACGGCAAGCGCCGCCATCACGGCCGACTGCTTCTGGTCGGCCGGATACTTCGCGATCGCGCGATCGATTTCCTTGAGAGCTTCTGCTGATAGCATGGTCATTGCAGTAAAACGGCGTCAGGCAGCGCCACCGGGCGTTCCCTTCCGCAGGTTTGCAGCCGTCGCTGCCCGTTCCGCCGGCAGGCCTGAGGCCGTACCGGTCCGCCGCGGGTCTTCCGCCCGCTCCCCCTTGGGGAGCGCCGCGGAAAGCGCCCGGATCGTCGTCCGGGCCGGCGGTCCGTGATTAGCGGTCGATCTCGCCGAAGACGATGTCTTGCGTGCCGATGATCGTTACCGCGTCAGCAATCATGTGTCCCTTGGCCATTTCGTCGAGCGCGGCCAGGTGGGGGAAACCAGGTGCACGGATCTTCAGGCGGTACGGCTTGTTGGCCCCGTCCGAGATCGCGTAGATGCCAAATTCGCCCTTCGGATGCTCCACCGCTGCATATGCTTCGCCTTCCGGCACGTGCATGCCTTCGGTGAACAGCTTGAAGTGGTGGATCAGTTCTTCCATGTTGGACTTCATGTCCACGCGCGAGGGCGGCGCCACCTTGTGGTTGTCGGTGATCACCGGGCCCGGGTTACGGCGCAGCCATTCCACGCACTGCTTGATGATGCGGTTGGACTGGCGCATCTCTTCCACGCGCACCAGGTAGCGC
This sequence comes from Cupriavidus sp. CPT47-8839-RL05A, assembly GCF_058792255.1. Taxonomy (NCBI): domain Bacteria; kingdom Pseudomonadati; phylum Pseudomonadota; class Betaproteobacteria; order Burkholderiales; family Burkholderiaceae; genus Cupriavidus; species Cupriavidus sp. CPT47-8839-RL05A. The sequence continues at coordinate 22,515 of NZ_JBYTEG010000025.1, forward strand.
GCGTAGCAGTCACCGCCCACGCCCACCGGCACGTCGAAGTCCAGCTTGTCGTACACCTCGTACGGCTGCTTCTTGCGCAGGTCCCACTCGATGCCGGAGCCACGCAGCATCGGGCCGGTAAAGCCCATCTGCAGCGCACGTTCCGGGCTGACCACGCCGATATCCACCAGGCGCTGCTTCCAGATCCGGTTGTCGGTCAGCAGCGTCTCGTATTCGTCGACGTACTTCGGGAACCGGTTGGTGAAGTCCTCGATGAAGTCCAGCAGCGAGCCCGAACGCGCCTCGTTCATGGCCTTGATCGCGCGCTCGTTGTGTACCTTGGAGGCACGATATTGCGGCATCGTGTCAGGCAGGTCGCGGTAGACGCCGCCCGGACGGTAGTAGGCCGCGTGCATGCGCGCGCCCGACACCGCCTCGTACATGTCGAACATGTCCTCGCGCTCGCGGAAGGCGTACAGGAACACCGCCATCGCGCCCACGTCCAGCGCGTGCGAGCCGATCCACATCAGGTGGTTCAGCAGGCGGGTGATCTCGTCGAACATCACGCGGATGTACTGCGCGCGCACCGGCACTTCCAGGCCCAGCAGGCGCTCGATCGCCATCACGTAGGCGTGCTCGTTGACCATCATCGACACATAGTCGAGTCGGTCCATGTACGGCACGCTCTGGATCCAGGTCTTCTGCTCGGCCAGCTTCTCGGTGGCACGGTGCAGCAGGCCGATATGGGGGTCGGCGCGCTGGATGACTTCGCCGTCCAGCTCCAGCACCAGGCGCAGCACGCCGTGCGCTGCCGGGTGTTGCGGGCCGAAGTTCAGGGTGTAGTTCTTGATGTCTGCCATGGCGCGTTATCAGTGCAAGCCGCCGTAGTTGTCCTCGCGGATCACGCGCGGGGTGATTTCGCGCGGCTCGATCGTGACCGGCTGGTAGATGACCCGCTTCTGCTCCGGGTCGTAGCGCATCTCGACGAAGCCCGAAACCGGGAAATCCTTGCGGAACGGATGGCCGACGAAACCGTAGTCGGTCAGGATGCGGCGCAGGTCCGGATGGCCGTCGAACACGATGCCGTAGAAATCGAAGGCTTCACGCTCGAACCAGTTGACGCCGTTCCACACGTCGATCAGCGACGGCAGCACCGGGAAATCATCGTCCGGGGCGAACACGCGCACGCGCAGGCGCCAGTTGTGGGTGATCGACAGCAGCTGCGAAACCGCGGCAAAGCGCAGGCCGTCCCAGGCACCGTCGCCGTACTCGGAATAGTCCACGCCGCACAGGTCGATCAGCTGCTCGAAGCGCAGCGACGGATCGTCGCGCAGGATGCGGGCAACTTCGAGGTAGTCGTCGGCCTTGACGATCAGCGTCAGTTCGCCGGTCGCCTCGATCAGGTTCTGCACGCGCTTGCCGAGAGCTTTCTCGAGCGCGGCCTTCAGGATGTCAAGCTTCGCCATTTCAGCCCTTGCGCGCGATGGTGTTGGTGCGCTTGATCTTGTTCTGCAGCTGGATCACGCCGTAGATCAGCGCCTCGGCCGTCGGCGGGCAGCCCGGCACGTAGATATCCACCGGCACGATGCGGTCGCAGCCACGCACCACCGAGTACGAGTAGTGGTAGTAGCCGCCGCCATTGGCGCACGAGCCCATCGAGATCACCCAGCGCGGTTCTGCCATCTGGTCGTAGACCTTGCGCAGCGCGGGGGCCATCTTGTTGCACAGCGTGCCGGCCACGATCATCACGTCCGACTGGCGCGGCGACGGGCGGAAAATCACGCCGAAGCGGTCCATGTCGTAGCGCGCGGCGCCGGCATGCATCATTTCCACGGCACAGCAGGCCAGGCCGAAGGTCATCGGCCACAGCGACCCGGTGCGGGTCCAGTTGATCAGCTTGTCAGCGGTTGTCGTGACAAAGCCTTCGTTGAGAACGCCTTCGATTGCCATTTCACATCACTCCCAATCGAGCGCGCCCTTTTTCCAGATGTAGACGAAGCCCACGATGAATTCCAGCAGAAACACGCCCATGGCGATGAAACCCGGCCAGCCGATATCGCGCAGGGCGACACCCCACGGAAACAGGAAGGCGGTTTCGAGGTCGAACAGGATAAACAGGATGGCGATGAGGTAGTAGCGCACATCGAACTTCATGCGCGCGTCCTCGAACGCTTCGAAGCCGCACTCGTACGGCGACAGCTTCGCGGGATCGGGCTTGTTCGGACCGAGGATCCGACCGATCGACATCAGCGCCACGCCAAGCACGACACCGAAGATGATGAAGATGAGAACGGGGAAGTAGGCTTCGAGATTCAAGGTACGGCCAGCCTTATCTGGAATGTTGTCAACAGCACCAGCTGAAGCGGCGTCCTGTTGCCCACCCCAGGCGCTAAGCCATGAGCCTCATGGCGCGCCGCCTTGCGGACTGCCGGAGCCCCACGCTCGGGTGCATTGCCCGGCCAGGGACTCCGATCAAGTTGTTTGGTGCCGACGGCGAGACTCGAACTCGCACAGCTTTCGCCACTACCCCCTCAAGATAGCGTGTCTACCAATTTCACCACGTCGGCTGGGGGAGAAACAATATTGCCTGGCGCCGGGTTTTCAGGCCCTTCAGGTCCGTTGCAGAGGCTTACGTCTTTGCTCGGAACCCATCGCTGGGGAATCGTTTCAAGCCTTGCATTCTAACCTAGATTTCTTGCTTTGTTCAACGCACAACTGCAAAAAAACTCAGGAATCCGCCGCAAGGCTTACGGATTATTTCGGTACAGCGGGAGCTGCCGGCGCCGATGCATCAGCGGCCGCTGCCGGGGCTGCAGCGGGAGCCGAAGCACCTGCCACTGCGGGCGCCGAAGCCGGCGCCGCGCCCATCACGCCCAGCGATGCAGCCGGCTTGTAGTTGCCCAGCAGCGTTAGCGCCAGCGTGCAGACGAAGAACAGCGTGGCCAGCACGGCGGTGGTGCGCGACAGGAAGTTTGCCGAGCCGGTGGCACCGAACAGGCTGCCCGAGGCGCCCGAACCGAATGCCGCGCCGACATCGGCGCCCTTGCCATGCTGGATCAGCACCAGGCCAATCACGCCCAGCGCCGACAACACCTGCAGCACCACCAACAAAGTCTTGAAGATTGCCATTTGATTTAGATAAGCCTTACTGGCTGGTTACTTGCCTGATCGGTCGATCGGAACGGCCGGCATTCAGGCGTTGCCGATCGCGAGAAAATCTTCCGACTTCAGCGAGGCGCCGCCAATCAGGCCCCCGTCGATATCGGTCATGGAAAACAGTTCGGCCGCATTGTCCGGCTTGACGCTGCCGCCGTACAGGATGGCCATGCGCTCGGCCACACCCGCGTCGCGCGCGGCAACCTGGCCACGCAGGAACGCGTGCACCGCCTGCGCCTGCTCGCTGGTGGCGGTCTTGCCAGTGCCGATCGCCCAGACCGGCTCATAGGCCAGCACCACGCGGCTCAGCTGCTCCACCGTCAGCGCGTCCAGCACGGCCTGCAGCTGCCTGCCGACCACCGCTTCGGTTTCGCCCGCGTCGCGCTGGGCCAGGGTTTCACCCACGCAGACTACCGGGACGATGCCGAATTCCAGCGCGCGCAGCGCCTTCGCCGCCACGGTCTGGTCGGTTTCGCCATGATAGATGCGGCGCTCCGAGTGGCCGACCAGCACATAAGTGCAGCCAAACTCACCCACCATCGATGCCGCGACTTCACCGGTGAAGGCGCCGCGCGCCTCTGCCGACACATCTTGTGCACCCCAGGCCACTTGCGAGCCATTCAGCAACGCCTGGCATTGTGCAAGATAGGGGAACGGCGCGCAGACCGCCAGCGTCGCCTTGGCCGCGCCAGCCTTGATGCCCTCCAGCAGCGCCGCGTTTGCAGCCAGACTGCCATGCATCTTCCAATTGCCGATGACGAGCTTTTGTCTCACGAAGTGCCCCTCCCAAATCAAACCCGCTATTGTAGCTTGTGGCGGGGGCACGGCGCTACCGCCGCCCGATGGCGGCGGGCGGCAGCATTGGCCACATGCAACGGTCGATGTGCCTTACCAGGTCAGCACGATCTTGCCGATATGCTCGCTTGACTCCATCAGGCGATGCGCATCGGCCGCCTGCGCGGCCGGGAACACCTCGTGGATCACCGGCTTGATCTTGCCGGCGGCCAGCAGCGGCCACACCTGCTCGTGCAGTGCCGCGGCAATCTTGCCCTTGAACGATGCCGGGCGCGGACGCAGCGTGGAGCCGGTCACGGTGATGCGCCGGCGCAGGATATCGCCCAGCGGGATCTCGGCCTTGGCGCCGCCCAGCAGCGCAATGATGACGATGCGGCCATCGTCGGCGATGCACTTCAGCTCGCGCGCCAGGTACGGGCCGGCAACCATGTCGAGGATCACGTCGACACCGTTGCCGCCGGTCAGCGCCGACACCTCGGCGACGAAGTCCTGCGTCTTGTAGTTGATCGCGCGGTCGGCGCCCAGGTCTTCGCAGGCCTTGCATTTCTCATCGGTGCCGGCGGTGACGAACACCTTGTAGCCCAGCGCCTTGGCGATCTGGATCGCGGTCGTGCCGATGCCGCTGGAGCCGCCCTGGATCAGCAGGGTCTCATCCTTGCCGCGCGGGCCCTGGCCCAGGCAGCCGCGGTCGAACACATTGCTCCAGACGGTGAAGAAGGTCTCGGGCAGCGCCGCGGCCTCGATATCGCTCAGGCCTTGCGGCGCGGGCAGGACCTGCGCCAGCGGCGCCGTGCACAGCTGTGCGTAGCCGCCGCCCCGCACCAGCGCGCAGACGCGGTCGCCCACCTTCAGGCCGAAGCGGTTGTCGGCATGCGACAGGTCGCCGCCCACCACCACGCCCGCCACTTCCAGGCCGGGCAGGTCCGAAGCACCCGGCGGCACCGGGTAGTTGCCGGTGCGCTGGAATACGTCCGGACGGTTGACACCGGCGGCAGCCACGCGGATCAGGACCTCGCCCGCACCCGCAACCGGGTCGGGACGCTCGGTCAGCTGGAGGACTTCGGGGGCACCGTATTCGCGGATTTCGATGGCTTGCATGCTGCTCTGCTCCTTGTACTTGTCTTGGCGCGGGTCGACGATGCATCGCGCCAGGGTCGGTGTGAGCCTTGGCTCGATAGGGTTGCCGGCAGTGTAAACAAAAAAACGACTGGACATCGTCCAGCCGTTTTTTTGGCGGCGCCACCTTGCGGCGGCACCTGCGGGCAATCCTGCCCCGCTGGCTTTACTGCTGTTCCGAGCCTTCGGCCGGAGCCGCCGGCGCGGCGGCTTCGCCGGCGTTGATCGGGCTGATGCTGCCGCCCTCTTCGGCCAGCGCGGCCTTCAGCGACAGGCGCAGGCGGCCCTTCTCGTCAGCCTGGATCAGCTTGACGCGGACTTGCTGGCCTTCCTTCAGCCAGTCCTTGATGTCCTTGACACGCTCGTTGACGATTTCCGAGATGTGCAGCAGGCCATCCTTGCCCGGCAGGATGTTGACGATGGCGCCGAAGTCCAGCAGCTTCAGCACGGTGCCGGCGTAGATCTTGCCCACTTCGGCTTCCGCGGTGATGCCCTCGATGCGGCGCTTGGCTTCGGCCATGCCGTCGGTCGAGGTCGACGCGATCGTGATCGTGCCGTCTTCCTGGATGTCGATGGTGGTGCCGGTTTCCTTGGTCAGCGCCTGGATGGTCGAGCCGCCCTTGCCGATCACTTCGCGGATCTTGTCCGGATGGATCTTCATGGTGATCATGCGCGGAGCGTGCGCCGACAGTTCGGTGCGGGCGTGGCCCATCGCTTCCTGCATCTTGTGCAGGATGTGCAGGCGGCCTTCACGGGCCTGCGCCAGCGCGACCTGCATGATCTCCTTGGTGATGCCCTGGACCTTGATGTCCATCTGCAGCGCGGTGATGCCGTTGTCGGTACCCGCCACCTTGAAGTCCATGTCGCCCAGGTGATCTTCATCGCCCAGGATGTCGGTCAGCACGGCAAACTTGTTGCCTTCCAGGATCAGGCCCATGGCCACGCCGGCCACGTGCGCCTTGACCGGAACGCCGGCGTCCATCAGCGCCAGGCAGCCGCCGCAGACCGAAGCCATCGACGACGAGCCGTTGGATTCGGTGATTTCCGAAACCAGGCGGATGGTGTAGGCGAATTCATCGTCCTTCGGCAGCACCGGGATCAGCGCGCGCTTGGCCAGGCGGCCGTGGCCGATTTCACGGCGCTTCGGGCTGCCCACGCGGCCGGTTTCACCGGTGGCGAACGGGGGCATGTTGTAGTGGAGCATGAAGCGGTCGCGGTATTCGCCGGCCAGTGCGTCGATGATCTGCTCGTCGCTCTTGGTGCCGAGCGTGGCCACCACCAGCGCCTGCGTTTCACCACGGGTGAACAGCGCCGAGCCGTGCGCGCGCGGCAGCACCGACGAGCGGATCTCGATCGGGCGCACCGTGCGGGTGTCGCGCCCGTCGATACGCGGCTCGCCGGCCAGCACCTGGCCGCGCACGATCTTGGCTTCCAGGTCGAACATGATGTTGCCGACTTCCACCTTGTCGGCTTCCACGCCGGCGGCTGCCAGCGCGGCCGCCACGTTGGCGTTTACTTCCTTCAGCTTCTGGCTGCGGGCCGACTTCTGGCGCAACTGGTAGGCTTCCTGCAGCAGCGGCAGTGCAACTTCGGTGACCTTGGCGATCAGCGGCTCGTTCTTGGCGGCCGGGGCCCAGTCCCACTCGGGCTTGCCGCCTTCGCGCACCAGCTCATGGATGGCGTTGATCGCGATCTGCATTTGCTCGTGGCCATAGACCACGGCGCCCAGCATGACGTCTTCCGACAGCTGGTTGGCTTCCGATTCCACCATCAGCACGGCGCGCTCGGTACCGGCGACCACCAGGTCCAGGTCCGAGGTGGCGAGCTGCGAGCGGGTCGGGTTGAGCAGGTACTGGCCATCCTTGTAGCCCACGCGCGCGGCGCCAACCGGGCCGTTGAACGGGATGCCCGACACGGCCAGCGCGGCCGACGCGCCGATCAGCGCGGGAATGTCAGCGGGCACTTCCGGGTTCAGCGACACCACGTGGATCACCACCTGGACGTCATTGTAGAAGCCTTCCGGGAACAGCGGGCGCAGCGGACGGTCGATCAGGCGCGAGGTCAGGGTCTCGTTTTCCGACGGACGGCCTTCACGCTTGAAGAAGCCGCCGGGGATCTTGCCGGCTGCGTAGGTCTTCTCGATGTAGTCGACGGTCAGCGGGAAGAAGTCCTGGCCCGGCTTCGGGCTCTTGGCGGCGACCACGGTCGCCAGCACCACGGTGTCTTCCACATCGACCAGCACGGCACCGCCGGCCTGGCGGGCGATTTCGCCGGTTTCCATGCGGACCGTGTGCTGGCCCCACTGGAATTCCTTGACGATCTTGTTGAACATGGACATGTGCATTCCTTGGCTTGCGTGCAGGCCGCGCAATCACGCAATAACACGCGCACGGCCTGCGACGCCTGCGTTCTCAGCCGCAGGCAAACTGCCGGGTCGCCGGTCGCAGTCGCAGGGAAGTGCTATGCCATTCCAGCGCGGCACCGGCGTTGCCGATGCCGTGCTGGAATGACACAAAGCCCTGTTTCTTTGGCCGGTCCGGGGTATTGAAAACAGAAAAAAGAACAACTTACTCCGTTGCGCAGCTTGCTGCAACGGGCGCCCGGTGAATCAGAATGTCCGCCGGGCGGCGTGAAGCGAAAATCACTCCATCATCTGCCTGCATCGCTGGACAAGGCGGATTCACCCCGCCAGAAATGCAAAATGCCTGCCCCAGCATTGCTGAAGCAGGCATCGAGGCCTCACGCGAAACCGTGCAAACCCTGGAATCGCGCTGCCATCGGGCGCAACCTTACTTGCGCAGGCCCAGCTTTTCGATCAGGGCGCGGTAACGGTCGGCGTCGTTGGACTTGAGGTAGTCCAGCAGGCGGCGACGGCGGCTCACCATGCGCAGCAGACCGCGGCGGCTGTGGTGATCCTTCATGTTGGCCTTGAAGTGCGGGGTCAGTTCGTTGATGCGGGTGGTCAGCAGGGCCACTTGCACTTCGGGGCTGCCAGTGTCGTTGGCGCCACGTGCGAACTGCTTGATGACTTCGGACTTGTTGATATCGGCAACTGCCATGATGATTTCCTTTCACTTGCGAACGCTACAGCGCGGGATGCGCCGCATGCGTCGTGCCATGTTTTGACTGGCTACCGCCGCCACCGGGCCAACGGCCAGGCAACGACAGCCGCGGATTATAGCCGAAAAGCCGCGGCAGGAATACCGGGCGGCCCGCGCAGGCGCGCTGGCGCTCAGGGGCGCTCCATCCGGCACGTGGTCGGCAGCGTGGTCTGCGCGGCCTTGAGCTTGCGCACGGTACGGAAGCCATAACCCGAGCCCTCGTTGTCGAAGCGCACTGCCCCGCCCTGGCGCTCCATCACGGACACGTACAGCGGCTGCAGCACCTGGTGGTCGTCGGCGCGCACGGTGGCCTCGTGGAACTGGTTGACGTAGCGCATGTTCTCGAGCGCGCGCGCCACCTTGACCGCATCGGTGGAACCGGCCTGCTCGATCGCGCGCGCCAGCATTTCCACCATCATCTGCATGCGCAGGTGCACGTAGTCGTCCTTCGGCTCCGGATAGCGCGCGCGGAACTGCTGGTAGAACGCGTCCGACGCCGCCCCGCCCACGTTCGGGTGCCACTCGGCCACCGCCAGCACGCGGCCCACGCCGGCATCGCCCATCGCCGCGGGCGCGCCCAGGCCATTGCCGTAGAAGGTGTAGAACTTGGCCTGCAGGCCGCCTTCGCGCGCGGCCTTGACCATCAGCGTCAGGTCGTTGCCCCAGTTGCCGGTGATGACCGCGTCCGCCCCGCTCGCCTTGATCTTGGCGATATAGGGCGCAAAGTCCTTGATCTTGCCGATCGGGTGGAACTCGTCGCCCACGATCTGGATGTCCGGCCGGCGCGCCGCCAGCATCTCGCGCGCCGAGCGCGACACCTGGTGGCCGAAGCTGTAGTCCTGGTCGATCAGGTAGACGCGGCGCACGGCCTGGTCCTGGCGGATCACCTCGGTCAGCGCCTGCATGCGCATATCGGCGCTGGCGTCGAAACGGAAGTGCCAGAAGCTGCAGTTCTCGTTGGTCAGGCTGGGATCGACCGCCGAGTAATTCAGGAACAGCGCGCGCGCGTCGGGCTGGCGCGCATTGTGGCGGTTGATGGCCGACACCAGCGCGCCGGCCACGGCCGAGCTGTTGCCCTGCAGGACAAAGGGAATGCGCTTGTCGGTCAGGGCCCGCAACTGGATCAGGCTCTCGTCGACATTGCCCTTGCTGTCAAAGGTGACCAGCTCCATGGGCCGCGCACCCTCTGCGGTCTTCACGCCGCCGCGCGCATTGATGCGCTCGATCGCCAGGCGCAGGTTGCGCGTCACGGCTTCGCCTGCGTTGGCAAACGGGCCGGACAACCCGTCGATCATGCCCAGCCGGATCGGCTCTTGAGCTGACGCGCCCGCCGCGGCCGCCAGCAACAACCCGCCCAGCCATCCACGCCACCGTCCCGCAACCTTCATGTTCTCTCCCGGAAAGCGCAGGATAGTACGGCAGCGACCGGTTGCGGGCAAATGCCACCGGGCCCGATCATTGGTGCCGTTTCCGCGAGGAAAGCGCCAGGTTGCGCGAAGATCCACCGAAAAGCAGCGCCCGGCGCACACAAGCGCGGAGGCCGCACTACACTTGCGGTATTCACCATCCACGCATTGACCGAGGTTCGCCATGAATTCTGTCATCGCCAACGGCGCGCGCCGGCTCTTGCTGGCGCTGGGCGCCGCCATGCTGTCTGCCTGCACCACGCTGATGCCGGTACCGGAAGGCACCAAGCTGGTGGGCCAGCCGCAGGCCGCAGTACAGGCCGCGTTCGGGCCGCCCACCGATGTGTTCCAGCTGCGCGACGGTACCTCGCGCTGGATCTACACCAAGCAGCCGCTAGGCCAGTACGCCTATGGCGCCGACTTCGACCGCAACGGCAACCTGACCCGCTTCAGCAATGTGCTGTCCACGCTGGAACTGTACAAGGCGCAGGTCGGCACCTGGACCAGGCAGGATGTGGCCGAGCATTTCGGCATGACGCGCCTGCCGGTCGAGTACTACCCACTGATGCGGCGCGAGGTCTGGTCCTACCGCTTCCGCCATGAAGACGTGTGGCCGTCGCTGTACCACTTCTATTTCGACGACGCCGGCATCCTGCGCCAGACCCAGATCACGCCCGACCCGATGTACGACCCCGACGAGCGCCGCCGCTGAGCCATGAAAAAAGCCCGCCATCCCCGGGTCGGGAATGGCGGGCCTGGTCCGGACGCTCAGGCCGGGTAAGCCTTCCGCCGTCTACGCAGGGGCCTCGGTCAGATCTGCGGATTGATCTTTTGCACAGCCTTGTCGTGCAGCTTGTTCAGCGCGGCCAGGTAGGCTTTGGCCGAGGCGGCGACGATATCCGGGTCGGTGCCCACGCCGTTGACGATGCGGCCGGCCTTGGACAGGCGCACGGTGACTTCGCCCTGGGCCTCGGTGCCGCCGGTGATGGCATTCACCGAATAGAGCACCATCTCTGCGCCGCTGGACACGCGTGATTCAATCGCATGCAGGGTGGCGTCGACCGGGCCGTTGCCCTCGCCCTCGCCGCTCTGCTCCTGGCCGTCCATGCTGAACACCACGCGCGCATGCGGGCGCTCACCGGTCTCGGAGCGCTGCGACAGCGAGATAAAGCGGAAGTGCTCGTTGGCATCGTGCTGGGCCTCGTTCGAGACGATGGCGACGATGTCCTCGTCGAAGATCTCGGCCTTCTGGTCGGCCAATTCCTTGAAGCGGGTGAAGGCGGCGTTGACTTCGGTCTCGCTCTCGAGCTCGATGCCCAGTTCCTGCAGGCGCTGCTTGAAGGCGTTGCGGCCCGACAGCTTGCCCAGCACGATCTTGTTGGCGCTCCAGCCCACATCCTCCGCGCGCATGATCTCGTAGGTGTCGCGCGCCTTGAGCACGCCATCCTGGTGGATGCCCGAGGCATGCGCGAAGGCATTGGCGCCCACCACGGCCTTGTTCGGCTGCACCACGAAACCGGTGATCTGCGACACCAGCTTCGAGGCCGGCACGATCTGCGTGGTATCCACGCCGATATCGAGGTCGAAATAGTCGCGGCGGGTCTTCACCGCCATCACCACTTCTTCCAGGCTGGTGTTGCCGGCGCGCTCGCCCAGGCCGTTGATGGTGCATTCGATCTGGCGCGCGCCGGCCATCTTGACGGCGGCCAGCGAGTTGGCCACGGCCATGCCCAGGTCGTTGTGGCAGTGCACCGACCAGATCGCCTTGTCCGAGTTGGGAATGCGCTCGCGCACCGAGCGGATCAGCTCGGCGTAGCCTTCCGGCACGGCATAGCCCACGGTATCCGGCAGGTTGATGGTGGTCGCCCCCTCGGCGATCACGCCTTCCAGCACGCGGCACAGGAAGTCCATGTCCGAGCGGCTGCCGTCTTCCGGCGAGAACTCGATATCGTCGGTGAACTGGCGCGCAAAGCGCACCGCCAGGCGGGCCTGCTGGTACACCTCGTCCGGCGTCATGCGCAGCTTCTTCTCCATGTGCAGCGCGGAGGTGGCGATGAAGGTGTGGATGCGGAACGAGTTGGCCGGCTTGAGCGCCTCGGCGGCGCGGGCAATGTCCTTGTCGTTGGCTCGGGCCAGCGAGCAGATGGTCGAGTCCTTGACCACCTGCGCGATCGAGCGGATGGCCTCGAAGTCGCCGTTGGAGCTCGCCGCGAAACCGGCCTCGATCACATCGACCTTCAGGCGTTCCAGCTGGCGTGCGATGCGGATCTTTTCCTCGCGGGTCATCGAGGCGCCGGGCGACTGCTCGCCGTCACGCAAGGTGGTGTCGAAAATGATGAGTTTGTCAGACATTTTGTGGAGCTCCTGATTGCTTGTCGTGTGCTGTCCCCGGCATGCTGCGTCCGGGGCCTACCGCCTGTTCCGCGCTCCACGGCTGTGGAATGCAAAACGCCCCGGCGTGCATGGAGCAGGCCGGGGCGTTGGAAAAATTCCTTGCGGATGTCGCGCTAAGGGGTAAGTCCGTCCTTAGCGCGCGCGCGTCCCGACCTGATGGCCTAGTAGGCCACCTAGGGTGGTGGTGCGGGCGATTAGGACTTGGCGCGAAATCATGCCAGCGACTATAGCCGAGTTGGCGCGCCCGTGCAATACAGGGTTTAGCCCATATTGCCCGGACGCGCCAGCGGCACGGATCAGCCCTTGGGCGGAATGCGCAGCTTCTGGCCCGGGTAGATCTTGTCCGGGTGGCTCAGCATCGGCTTGTTGGCCTCGAAGATCTTGTTGTACTCGGCACCGTTGCCGTAAGCAGCCTGGGCGACCGCCCACAGCGTGTCGCCCTTGACCACGGTATGCCAGCTCGATTCCGCGGATTCGACGTTGACCGACATCTTGTCCTCGACCTTGTCCACGCCCTCGACGTTGCCGGCGCACAGGATGATCTTCTCGCGCGTGGCCTGGTCCGGTGCCACGCCGAACACCGTGACCAGCCCCTGCGAGCCGTCCACCTGCACCATCAGCCCGGTGGCATCCAGACCCATCTTCCGGATGTAGCCCTCGATCGCATCGCCCGCGGCGCGATTGGCCGCATCGACCTTCTCCGCCGACGCATCCGCCGCGGCGGCCTCTTGCGCGGCCTTGGCCTCGCCCGTGCCGAACAGCTTTTCTCCCGCTTCCTTGATGAAGTCGAACATGCCCATGACATCCTCCTGACGGTGAGTGGAAAACACTGCAGAGTGCCACGCCTCGATGGCCGCGGCATGAAAACAATTGTGAACCCGGAAATGCATGAAGGGCGCCTGAGCGCCCTTCTGCCTGAAGCGTCTATGAAGCCTTGGCGCCGTTCTCGCGCTGCTTCTTCTCGATGGCCGGCTTGCCGTGCATCGCCCGCCAGGCCCATAGCACATAGCCCGAGATCGCATAGGCCACGAACAGGCCGAACAGCGCCACCGGCGGATCGGTGGACACCACCACGAACAGCACCAGGACCAGCACCATCATGCCGAACGGCACGCGGTAGCGAACGTCAAGCGCCTTGCCGCTGTAGAACGGCGCGTTGGACACCATCGACAGGCCGGCGTACAGCGTGATGCCGAACGCCACCCACGGCATCCACAGCTCCTTGACCGGCAGCTTGTTGTCGATCACCAGCCAGACGAAGCCCGCGACCAGCGCGGCGGCGGCCGGGCTGGGCAGGCCTTGGAAGAAGCGCTTGTCTACCACGCCGATGTTGGCGTTGAAGCGCGCCAGGCGCAGCGCCGCGCAGGTGCAGTAGACAAAGGCTGCGATCCACCCCCACTTGCCCAGGTCATGCAGGATCCACTCATACATCACCAGCGCCGGCGCAACCCCGAAAGAGGTCATGTCCGACAGCGAGTCATACTGCTCGCCAAACGCACTCTGCGTATTGGTGATGCGCGCCACGCGCCCGTCCATGCCGTCCAGCACCATCGCCGCGAAGATGGCAATGGCCGCCGCATCGAAGCGCATGTTCATGGCCTGGACGATGGCGAAGAAACCCGCGAACAGCGCCGCGGTGGTGAACGCGTTGGGCAGCAGGTAGATGCCGCGCCGGCGCGGACGCTGGTAGACGATGTCGTGGTCGTCGGCGGTTTCGTCGTCGAAGTCATCGTCGGCGCCGCGCAGCTGGTTATGGCGGAACGGCCGCAGGTGGGTCACGTTGCCGCTGCTGCTGCGCTTGTTACGTCGATGGAAGGCAACCATCACAGTCCTCCGGTCAGGCTGTCGCTCACTTCACGTCGAGTTCGGCGAGGATGGTCGACGAGGCCGATACCTTCTCGCCGATGGTCACGCGCGGGCGTGCATCGAGCGGCAGGTAGACGTCCACGCGCGAGCCGAAGCGGATAAAGCCGTAGCGCTGGCCGCGCGCGAGGTTGTCGCCCACCTTGGTGTAGCACAGGATGCGGCGGGCCACCAGGCCGGCCACCTGCACCAGCGTCACCAGCTGGCCGTCCGCAGCGCGCCGGATCAGCACGGCATTGCGCTCGTTCTCGACCGAGGCCTTGTCCATGTCGGCGTTGACGAACTTGCCGGGGAAATATTCGACCTTCTCGACCGCGCCGTCGACCGAGACCCGGTTCGAGTGCACGTTGAAGACGTTCATGAAGACGCTGATCTTCAGCGCCTCGCGGCCGGCGTACGGGTCCTGGGTCTTTTCGACCACGACGATGCGGCCGTCCGCTGGGGCCAGCACGGCGTTGGGTTGCGACGGGATCGGGCGCGGCGGATCGCGGAAGAACTGAAGCACGAATACCGTGATGATCCACAACGGCAACGCCCACCAGAAGCCCGCGCTGGCGTGCACCAGCAGCGAGATGACAAAGGCGCCGGCCAGGAACGGCCAGCCTTCACGGGCGATCAGCGGATGAGGGTAGTTCATGCAGTACAGGTGTCGGTGGATACAAGACCATGGCAAGGCGGCGCGGCGGCGGCGATAGCCACCATCGGGCGGCGCCCCCGTGGTCGCGGAGCAGGATAATGCACGCCTTGCCCAAAGTCTGACAAGCATAACAAAAAGCCGTTCAGGTCCCGCGACTCCCCTCTGATAATAGAAGGGCGTGGCACGGAACGCTGAACGGCTTCGGCCCGCCGCCGTGCGGCGCGGGCCATCAGACAGCGATGCAGCTTAGTTCTTCGACTGGTCGACCATCTTGTTCTTGGCGATCCACGGCATCATCGCGCGCAGCTTGGCACCCACTTCCTCGATCTGGTGCTCGGCCGTCAGGCGGCGGCGCGAGATCAGCGTCGGGGCGCCGGCCTTGTTCTCCAGCAGGAAGCTCTTGGCGTACTCGCCGGTCTGGATGTCGGTCAGGCACTGCTTCATCGCCTTCTTGGTCTCTTCGGTCACCACGCGCGGGCCAGTGACGTACTCACCATATTCCGCGTTGTTGGAGATCGAGTAGTTCATGTTGGCGATGCCGCCTTCGTAGATCAGGTCGACGATCAGCTTCAGTTCGTGCAGGCACTCGAAGTAGGCCATTTCCGGCGCGTAGCCGGCTTCCACCAGGGTTTCGAAGCCAGCCTTGATCAGCTCGACGGTACCGCCGCACAGCACGGCCTGCTCGCCGAACAGGTCGGTTTCGGTTTCTTCGCGGAAGTTGGTCTCGATGATGCCGGCACGGCCGCCGCCGTTGGCGGTGGCGTACGACAGCGCGATGTCACGGGCGGCGCCGGACTTGTTCTGGTGCACGGCGATCAGGTGCGGCACGCCGCCACCTTGCGTGTACGTGGCGCGCACGGTGTGGCCCGGGGCCTTCGGCGCGATCATGATCACGTCCAGGTCGGCGCGCGGGATCACGGCACCGTAGTGCACGTTGAAGCCGTGGGCGAAGGCCAGCGCCGCGCCTTCCTTGATGTTGTCGTGCACTTCGTTCTTGTACACGTCGGCGATCTGCTCGTCCGGCAGCAGGATCATGACCACGTCGGCACCCTTGACGGCCTCGGCCACTTCCTTCACTTGCAGGCCGGCGTTGGCAGCCTTGTTCCACGACGCGCCGCTCTTGCGCAGGCCGACCGTCACATTGACGCCCGAATCCTTCAGGTTCAGCGCGTGGGCATGGCCCTGCGAGCCATAGCCGATGATGGTGACGTTCTTGCCCTTGATCAGGGAGAGGTCGGCGTCCTTGTCGTAAAACACTTTCATGATGATTCCTTCAATCTCTGTCTTTTGTATGAGGGGGGCGGCATCCTCGGACGCATCGTGTGCGTCCGGATCGCGCCGCCCCGGGGATGCTGCGTGAAGCCGTATGGGTGAGCCGGGGCCCGGTCAGACCTTCAGGATGCGCTCGCCGCGGCCGATGCCCGAGCCGCCGGTACGGACGGTCTCGAGGATGGCGGTGCGGTCGATGGCGTCCAGGAACGCATCGAGCTTGACGCCGTTGCCGGTCAGCTCGATGGTGTAGGTCTTCTCGGTGACATCGATGATGCGGCCGCGGAAGATGTCGGCGGTGCGCTTCATTTCCTCGCGCTCCTTGCCCACCGCGCGCACCTTGACGAGCATCAGCTCGCGTTCGATGTGCGCGCCTTCGGTCAGGTCGACCACCTTGACCACTTCCACCAGGCGGTTCAGGTGCTTGGTGATCTGCTCGATCACGTCATCCGAGCCGGAGGTGACAATGGTCATGCGCGACAGCGAGGCATCCTCGGTGGGTGCCACGGTCAGCGTCTCGATGTTATAGCCGCGGGCCGAGAACAGGCCCACCACGCGCGACAGCGCGCCCGGTTCGTTTTCCAGCAGGACCGAAATGATGTGACGCATTACAGGTCCTCCGCGCCGAGCAGCATTTCGGAAATGCCCTTGCCCGCCTGGACCATCGGCCAGACGTTTTCGGTGGGATCGGTCTGGAAGTCCAGGAACACGGTACGGTCCGTCAGGCGGAACGCCTCGCGCAGCGCCGGCTCGACGTCCGACGTCTTCTCGACGCGCATGCCGACGTGCCCGTAGGCCTCGGCCAGCTTGACGAAATCGGGCAGCGCGTCCATGTAGGAGTGCGAGTAGCGATTGTCGTACTCGATTTCCTGCCACTGGCGCACCATGCCCAGGTAGCCATTGTTGAGCGAGCAGATCTTCACCGGGGTGTCGTACTGCAGGCAGGTCGACAGTTCCTGGATGCACATCTGGATCGAGCCTTCACCGGTGATGGTGACGACTTCCTTCTCCGGGAACGCCTTCTTGATGCCCATCGCGTACGGCAGGCCCACGCCCATCGTGCCCAGGCCGCCGGAATTGATCCAGCGGCGCGGCTCGTCGAACTTGTAGAACTGCGCGGCCCACATCTGGTGCTGGCCGACGTCGGAGCAGATGAAGGCATCGCCCTTGGTCAGTTCCCAGATCTTTTCCACCACGTACTGCGGCTTGATGATCTCGGAGCTGCGGTCGTACTTCAGGCAGTCCACCGAACGCCATTGCTCGATCTGCTCCCACCATTTGGCGAGCGCTTCGCGCTTGGGCTTGATGTCGCTGGCCTTGATCTGGGCGATCAGTTCCTGCAGCACGTCCTTGACGTTGCCGACGATGGGGATGTCGACCTTGACGCGCTTGGAGATCGACGACGGATCGATGTCGATATGGATGATCTTGCGCGCCTGCGAGGTGAAGTGCGCCGGGTTGCCGATCACGCGGTCGTCGAAGCGGGCACCGATGGCGATCAGCACGTCGCAGTTCTGCATGGCCATGTTGGCTTCATACGTGCCGTGCATGCCGAGCATGCCGACGAACTGCTTGCTGGTGCCGGGGAACGCGCCCAGGCCCATCAGCGTGTTGGTCACCGGGTGGCCGGTCAGCGCCGCCAGCTGGCGCAGCTCGTCGCTGGCATTGGCCAGCACCACGCCGCCGCCGGTGTAGATATACGGACGCTCGGCACCTTGGAGCAGGGCCACGGCCTTGCGGATCTGGCCCGAGTGGCCCTTGTTCACCGGGTTGTACGAGCGCATGTCGATCGACTTGGGGTACTCGTACTTGCAGGCATTGCGCGAGACATCCTTGGGGATGTCCACTACCACCGGGCCCGGACGGCCGGTCGCGGCAATGAAGAACGCCTTCTTGATGGTCGCGGCGAGGTCGCGCACGTCCTTCACCAGGAAGTTGTGCTTGACGATCGGGCGGGTAATGCCGACGGTGTCGCACTCCTGGAAGGCGTCCTGGCCAATGGCGTGGGTCGGCACGTTGCCGGTGATCACCACCATCGGGATCGAGTCGAGGTACGCGGTGGCAATGCCGGTGACGGCATTGGTCACGCCGGGACCGGAGGTCACCAGTGCCACGCCCACCTTGCCGGTTGCCCGTGCATAGCCGTCTGCGGCATGGACCGCGGCCTGCTCGTGGCGCACCAGGATGTGCTCGAACTTGGTTTGCTTGTGGAGCTCGTCGTAGATATACAGCACTGCGCCGCCGGGGTAGCCCCAGACGTACTCGACGCCTTCTTCGGCAAGTGCGTGAACGAGAATTTCCGCCCCGATCATTTCGGGTGCGGCAGATGAATTGCTGTCTGCGTGGGAGAATTCCGCGCTGGGCATGTTCATTTCAGTCCTTTGCAATTTTCGGCAAAAAATTGTTTGGATGCTCTCTGCCGGGCTTGTGGCTCGGGTTCAAGCGGTGCGCGTCTGCATGGAAGACCGCCTCATAAGCGGCCGGATGAGACAACCACTGATGTCGTGTGAACCGACGATGATACTGCAATGCACCAGCGCGGTCTACGGTTGTTTTTGCCCTGCGCATGAGGGATTTTCCCGAGTGCGGCGGATCTTTTGCGCGCCGCAATGTATTTGCAGCAATACAAAGTGGTACAGGGGGTCGTTTTTTTGCTAGCATCGCAGCACCTCGAATGTGCCACGGGCCGTACGCAGCACATTCACCAGAACCGGGCATTTGTCCCGCAGCAACGAGCCGCAACCGCCTGAATGGCCACCGACCAGGAACTGTCCGATTTTCTTGCCAGCGTCGAGCGCCGCGCCTTCAAGCAGGCCGTATTTGCGGTCCGCGACGACGACGCCGCGCTGGACATTGTCCAGGACGCCATGATCAAGCTGGCCGAGAAGTACGGAGACAAAGACGCCGCCGAGCTGGCGCCGCTGTTCCAGCGCATCCTGCAGAACACCATCCACGACTGGTTCCGCCGCCAGAAGGTGCGCAACACCTGGGTCTCGCTGTTTTCCAGCCTGCGCGACGACCGCGAAGGCGACGACAATGACCTGCTTGAGACGCTGGAGGCACAGGCTGGCTCTGCATCGGCCGAAAGCAGCGCCGACAAGGTCGAGCGCGCCCAGGTCATGCACATCATCGAGCAGGAAATCCAGCGCCTGCCGACGCGTCAACGCGAGGCATTCCTGATGCGTTACTGGGAAGATATGGACGTCGCCGAAACCGCCGCCGTAATGGGGTGCTCCGAAGGCAGCGTCAAGACGCACTGTTCCCGTGCCACGCATACACTTGCGCAGGCCCTGCGCGCACGGGGGGTCCGACTATGAGCAGAAACGAAAAAGAAATCCGCGAACGCCGGTTTGCCCAAGAGATTCGGGCGGCACTCGATGCCGGCACCGACGACCTGCCGGCCGACATCACCGAACGGCTCGCCGCTGCGCGCCGGATGGCGGTCGCCCGCAAGAAGGCCGCGGCACCCGTGCTGGTCCCGCAACTGGCCATGCCCGGCGCGCACGTCCCGCTGTTTGATGAAGACAGCTCCCCGCTGCACCGCGCCGGCGCCTGGCTGCGCCGCCTTGGCCTGATCTGGACGCTGGTGGCGCTGGCCGCCGGCCTGATCGGCATCTATCACTGGCAGGAGCAGAAGCGCATCGAGGAACTGGCCGATATCGACGCCGCCATGCTGCTCGACGATCTGCCGCCCACGGCCTACGCCGACGAGGGCTTCCACGTATTCCTGAAGCGCGGGCAATAGCATGGCGCGCGCAATATTCCACCCCGACGCCTTGCGCCGCCGGCTGGCCGCGCTGCTGGCCGGTGCCGGCGCAGCCGCCTGCTGGGGCCTGCTGCCGCCCGCGGCGCATGCCCAGGGGGCTTCGGCGGTGACAGCGCCTGCGGCCGCGCAGGCAACCAATGCCCGGCCGGCCTGGGCCGATCTGAGCCCGGTCAACCAGCGCATCCTGGCCCCGCTGCAGCCGCTGTGGGACAGCCTGCCGGAACTGAACCGCCACAAATGGCTGCGCATCGCCGAGCGCTACCCCAAGTTCTCCCCGGCCGAGCAGGCCCGGCTGCAGGCTCGCATGGCGGAATGGGTCAAGATGACCCCGCAGCAACGCCGGCTGGCGCGCGAGAACTACCAGATCACCCGCTCGCTGCCGGCCGAGAAAAAGGCCGAGGCCTGGGACAAGTACCAGCAGCTGCCTGAAGAGCAGAAAAAGAAGCTGGCCGCCACCGACCATGTGCCGCGCCGCCCCGGCGCTGTCAGCGCGCTGCCCAGCGGCAAGCGCCTGCCCAGCGACACCAGCCGCCAGTTCCACCGCGAGCCGAAAGCGGCCAGCGCCGCAGCGGGTCGCAGTGGCCACGCTGCCGGCATGCCCGCCAGCGAAGCCCAGGCGCAACCGGCCTCCGCGCCCGCGGCCGTGACCGCCGCCGCGGCGCCGGCTGCTTCGGCACCGGCAGCGCTCGCCGCACCGGCATCCGCAGCCGAGGCCGCCACCGAAGCGGCCGCGGCTTCCGACGCCACCGTGCGCCAGTAATCCCCACGTCATTTGGCATAATGGCCGTCTCACGCCGGCCAGCGCAGCAAGGCCGGCCCCGACTGACCCGCGCCGGCACCGCCATGCCCCCGTGCGCCAGCCCAGCCTTCTTCGCCTTCCATGCCCGCTGCCACCCTCGATCCCAACCCCGCCGCAGCCGCCCGCCCCGCCGCCCCGCCCTTGCGCCGACGCATCGCCTGCATGCTCTATGAGGGCGTGCTGCTGTTCGGCGTGCTGAGCGCCTCGACCGCTGCCTACCTGCTGGTGCAACCGCTGCTGCAGAAGCTTGGCGTGGACGGGCCGCTCGTGATCCAGGTGTGGAGCTTCCTGGTGATGGGCCTGTATTTCACCTGGTTCTGGCAACGCAACGGCCAGACCCTGGCCATGCAGACCTGGCGCATGCGCGTCGAGAACGCCGCCGGCGTGCCGCCGCGCTGGCCGCAAGCGGCGCTGCGCTACGTGCTGGCATGGCTGTGGCTGCCGCCATCGGCGGCAGTCGGCCATATGCTGGGGCTGGTCAAGGGGCCGTTCGTAGCGGTGCTGTGCGCCGGCCTGCTGGTCTGGGTCCTGCTGGCGTGGCTGGATCCGCGCCGCCAGTTCCTGCATGATCGCCTGGCCGGCACGCGGCTGACCGACCTGCGCCCGCCCAAGCCATGAGCCTGTCGGCTGCCGGCATCCGCCGCCTTGCGGTGACCTTGCAGGCGGCCGCCGCGCTGGGCATCGCCGCCGGGCTGGTGCAACTGGCCGGCTGGCCATGGCCCGGCGCGGTCGCCGCCGGCGTCGCGGCCATCCTCGGCAGCTTCGCCAGCGGCATTGCCTTCGCCTTCGCCCTGAGCGGGCGCGGCCTGTGGGTCGGGCGCGGCAATCACCCGCCCGCACCACCGCTTGAACTCGCCGCCACGCGCCGGCCGCTGCGCCTGCCTGAGGCGTTGCGCTGCTTTGCGGCCGAGTGCGTGGCCGTGCTGCGCATGTTCGACTGGCTGCAGCCGTTCCGCGCGCACGCTCCTTATGCCGCACCGCTTGACGCCCTGCCTGGCCGCGACGCCCCGCCGGTGCTGCTGGTGCACGGCTACGCCTGCGGGCAGGCCATCTGGCTCGACATGCAGCCGGCACTGGCCGCCGCCGGCTACCGCTGCGAGGGGATCGAGCTCAAGCCGGTGTTCGGCGACATCGACGACTACGCCCGCACGCTGCTGGCCGCCATGCGGCGCATCACAGCCGAGGCCGGACGCCCGCCGCTGCTGGTCTGCCACAGCATGGGCGGGCTGGCCGCGCGCGCCGCGCTGCAGCTGGCGGGCGACGAAGACGTCTGCGCCGGCGTGGTGACGCTGGGCAGCCCCCACCACGGCAGCGCGCTGGCGCGCTTTGGCGGCGGCCCCAATGCGCGCCAGATGCGTTGCGGCAGCCCCTGGCTGCGCGCGCTCGCCGCCGCGGAAACCCCGCGCCGCCGCGCGCGCATGATCTCGATCTTCAGCTGGCATGACTCGATCGCCGGGCCGCCTTGCACCGGCTGGCTCGACGGCGCCGGGCATATTGCGCTGGCCGGCATCGGTCATGTCACGCTGCTGCGCCATCCCGCCGCGGTGCGTGCGGTGCTGGACGCACTGGCCGAGCTGTCCGCCCGCGGGCACTGACACCTGCGCCAGCCAGGACTGTTCCACTTCCGCCACGATTCATATGTCAGTCATGTTTCCGTCACGGCACCGTCATCGCGGGCTGGCTGAATGCAGCCATCGCCGCAACCGGGACAGCCATGGTGCAAGCAATCCGATCTGCCCGCGGGTATTTGTCGAAGACCGCGCAACTGACGCAATGGCTGCGCCGCAGCCCTGACAGCGACAGCGCCGCGCCGCTGACCGCCTTCATGGCGCCGGCCCTGGATGCCGCGCTGGCGCCCCAGCGCGAACAGCAGCAGACCTACCCGCCCGAGCCGCACCCGATCCAGCGCTACCGCGCCATCTGGCTGTCGGACATCCACCTGGGCACGCCCGGCTGCCAGGCCAACTACCTGCTGGACTTCCTCAAGCACAACGAGTCCGACCAGCTCTACCTGGTCGGCGACATCATCGACGGCTGGCAGCTGCGCCGCGGCTGGTACTGGCCGCAAAGCCACAACGACGTGGTGCAGAAGCTGCTGCGCAAGGCGCGCAAGGGCACTGAAGTGATCTACGTTCCCGGCAACCACGACGAGGCCGCGCGCCAGTTCGACGGGATGGCCTTTGGCGACATCACCGTGCGCGAAGAAGCCGTGCACGTCACCGCCACCGGGCGCCGGCTGTGGGTGGTGCACGGCGACCTGTTCGACGGCGTGGTGCAGCACGCGCGCTGGCTGGCCTACCTCGGCGATTCGCTGTACACGGTGATCCTGGCGCTGAACCGCCACTTCAACCGGCTGCGCGCGCGCCTGGGCTTCCCCTACTGGTCGCTGTCGCAGTTCCTCAAGCACCAGGTCAAGAACGCGGTCAACTACATCGGCGCCTTCGAGAGCGCGATGGTCGATGAAGCGCGCCGCCGCGGCTGCGACGGCGTGGTCTGCGGCCATATCCACAAGGCCGAGATCCGCGAGGTCAACGGCCAGCTCTACTGCAACGACGGCGACTGGGTCGAAAGCCTGTCGGCACTGGTCGAGACCATGGAAGGCGAGCTGAAGATCGTCTACTGGACCACGCTGCTGGACGCGCCGGCCCCGGCCACGCGCCGCCGTCGCCGCGCCGCCGTGGCGGGCTGATCCCGGCCTGCCACCGTTTGCCCCAACCGCATTGCCCTTCCACCGCGCCCGAGGAGGCTGCATGAAGATCCTGATCGTCACCGATGCCTGGGAACCGCAGGTCAACGGCGTGGTGCGCACGCTCAAGTCCACGCGCCGCGAACTCGAGGCCATGGGCCACACGGTCGACATGATCACGCCGCTGGAATTCCGCACCGTGCCGTGCCCGACCTACCCCGAGATCCGCCTGTCGCTGTTCCCGGCGGCGCGCGTGCAGCGCCGCATCGAGGCCTTCGCTCCGGATGCCCTGCATATCGCCACCGAAGGGCCGCTGGGCCTGGCCGCGCGGCGCCACGCGCTCCGCCGCCGGCTGCCCTTCACCACCGCCTATCACACGCGCTTTCCGGAATACGTGCAGGCACGCTTCGGCATCCCGCTGGCGTGGACGTACCGCTTCCTGCGCTGGTTCCACGGCCCGGCCCAGGCGGTGATGGCGCCCACCCCGGTGGTGCTTGACGACCTGCGGCACTATGGCATCACCAACGCCGTGCTGTGGACGCGCGGCGTGGACCTGGACGTGTTCACGCTGCAGCGCCCCAACGTGCTCAACACCGCCCACCCGATCTTCCTGTACGTGGGCCGCGTGGCGGTGGAAAAGAACGTCGAGGCCTTCCTGGCGCTGGACCTGCCCGGCTCCAAGTGGGTGGTCGGCGACGGCCCGGCGCTGCCGGCGCTGCGCGCGCGCTATCCGGGCGCCAACTACCTGGGCGTGCTGAGCCAGCCCGAGCTGGCCCGGGTGTATGCTTCGGCTGATGTGTTCGTGTTCCCGAGCCGCACCGACACCTTCGGGCTGGTGCTGCTGGAAGCGCTGGCCAGCGGGCTGCCCGTGGCCGCCTATCCGGTCACCGGCCCGATCGATGTGCTGGGCGACAGCCCCGCCGGCGCGATGCACGAAGACCTGCGCGAAGCCTGCCTGGAAGCGCTGCGCATCGACCGCGCCACGGCCCGTGCCCACGCCGAGCGGTTCTCGTGGCGCGCCGCCTCCGAGCAGTTCCTGGCCCATCTTCGGCCGTTCGCTGCCGGCAAGCCAGGCCGCGACAGCGCAGCGGCCCAACCCGCCCCGCAAAACCATGTCCAAACCCCATCCGGAACTGCCGTCCGACCCGCCTCTGCAGAGGCCGCCGCAGGCAATCCAGAGCGCTGACTATTCGATCGAGCAGAACCCCCACAAGGGCAACCGCGGCCTGACGCGCGCCTGGCATGCGGCCATCAATTCGCTGTCGGGGCTGCGCTATGCGGTGCTCGAGGAAAGCGCGTTCCGCCAGGAGCTGACGCTGGTGGTAATCCTGGCGCCGTGGGCATTCCTGCTGCCGGTGGACGTGGTCGAGCGCATCCTGCTGCTGGGCACGCTGCTGGTGGTGCTGATCGTCGAGTTGCTCAATTCCAGCGTCGAGGCGGCGATCGACCGCATTTCGCTGGAGCGGCACAGCCTGTCCAAGCGCGCCAAGGATTTCGGCAGCGCCGCGGTAATGCTGGCGCTGGTGCTGTGCGGCGGCACCTGGGTCGCCATCGCCGGGCCGCACGTGGTGCGCTGGGTGCGGGCGCTGGCGGGCTGATCCGTCACTCGCCGGGGATGCCGGATGGGGTGGCCGGGCCGATTGCTTATAATCGCTAGCCTGCCCCCCGATTTACCGATCGCACCGATCGCCCGGACGCCCATGGAACCGAAACCGCAAACCGGCCCCCGCCGCACCAGGGACCGCATCCTCGACGTCTCGCTGCGCCTGTTCAACGAAGTCGGCGAACCCAACGTCACCACCACGACGATTGCGGAAGCCATGGAGATCAGCCCCGGCAATCTCTACTACCACTTCCGCAACAAGGACGACATCATCAACTCCATCTTCGTGCGCTTCGAGCAGGAGATGGAGCGGCGCCTGAAGATGCCGGACGACCACAAGGCCACGCTGAACGAAAGCTGGGGCTACCTGCAGTACATGTCCGAGTTCCTGTGGAACTACCGCTTCCTGTACCGCGACATCAACGACCTGCTGGCGCGCAACCGGATGCTGGAGACCAACTTCAAGCGCATCGTCGAGCAGAAGAAGCGCTTTGCGCACGAGATCTGCCGCCAGTTCATCGACGACGGCGAAATGGAAGCCACGCCCGAGCAGGTCGAGGCCATCTGCACCAACATGGTGGTGATCGCCACCTACTGGCTGTCGTTCCAGTTCGTGCAGCATCCGCGCCAGTACAACGACCCCGAGCAGATCCGCGGCTACCTGCACGGATCGAGCTACCACATCTTCTCGATCCTGGCGCCCTACCTGCGCGGCCGGGCCCGGGACGCATTCGACCAGCTGGCGCGCGACTACGCGGCAGCCAAGGCCGCAGCCGACGCGGCAAAGGAAGCAAAGTGAAATCGGTCTGCGTGTATTGCGGCTCCAGCCCCGGCAACCGTCCTGAATACGCCGAAGGCGCGCGCCTGCTCGGCCGCACCCTGGCCGAAAGCGGCCTGGCGCTGGTGTACGGCGGTGGCAAGGTGGGCCTGATGGGCATCGTCGCCGACGCCGTGATGGAACATGGCGGCAACGCCATCGGCATCATCCCCGACGCGCTGATGCAGAAGGAAGTCGGCCACCGCGGCCTGACCGAGCTGCACGTGGTGCGCAACATGCACGAGCGCAAGCAGATGATGGCGGATCGTGCCGACGCCTTTATCGCCATGCCGGGCGGCGTGGGTACCTTCGAAGAACTGTTCGAGACCTTCACCTGGCTGCAGCTGGGCTACCACGACAAGCCGGTGGGCCTGCTGAATGTCGGCGGGTTCTACGACGGCCTGCTGGGTTTCCTTGCGCACGCGGTGCAGGAAGGCTTCATGAAGCAGGTGCATGCCGACCTGCTGCATGTGGCAGACACGCCCGCCGGCCTGCTGGGCCAGCTGGCGGCCGCGCCGCGCGTGCGGGTCGACAAGTGGCAACAGGCGCGCGACAAGACCTGAGCGCGCCCCTGCAGCCGGCCTGGTTCAGAACGACGAGCCCGGCTGCCGCAGGAACGCCAGTTCCTGCTCGGTGCTCTGCCTGCCCAGCACCGCATTGCGGTGCGGGAAGCGGCCGAAGCGCGCGATGATCGCGCGGTGCTTCCCGGCCCACTCCACCACATCCACCACCCCGCCGCTGGCCTCGCGCAGCTGCGTCATCAGGCGCACCGCCTCGTCCTGGTCCTCCAGCGCCTCGGAATGCTCGAACGGCATGTAGCAGAACATGCGGTGGTAGTCCGTCGGCAGCTTGCGGTCCATGCCGGTGGCGACGATGCGCCTGGCCAGTGCCAGCGCCAGCGCATCGCTGCCGAAGCTGCGCGGATCGTTGCGGAACATGTTGCGCGGGAACTGGTCCAGCAGCACCACGCGCGCGCAGGCGCCCTCTGGCGTGACCGACCAGTCGTCCGGTGCCCCGTCGCAGGCGACCTGCCAGTCGGACAGGAAGTTGGTGCGGATCTGCGCATCGAAGGCGTCCGACTTGGTGAACCATTGCGGGCGCTCGGTATTCCAGGCGGCCGACCCGGGCTGGCCGAACCAGAAATCGAGCAGACGCAGGGCGTCTTCAGGCAGTTGGTCTGTCATGGGCCGGGAAACCTTTCGGTTGAAAGAAGGGAGCAGCGGCGCCTCAGCGCGCCACGTTGCGCATCCAGTCGGCGGTCTGGAAGAAGGCCTGCATCAGGCGCAACTGCAGGTCTTCGGACAGGCCGATGTCCTGCATTGCCAGCGCCATGCAGCGCATCCACTGGTCGCGCTCGCTCACGCCGATCTCGAACGGCATATGGCGCGCGCGCAGGCGCGGATGGCCGAAGCGCTCGATAAAGTGGTTGGGGCCGCCCAGCCAGCCGCACAGGAACCAGAACAGCTTGTCGCGCGAGCCCTCCAGCGAGGGCGGGTGCAGCGCACGCAGTCCGGCGAACTGGGTCTCCAGGTCCATCAGGTCGTAGAAGCGGTCGACCAGCTCGCGCACGCGCGCTTCGCCGCCCACCAGTTCAAATGCGGTCACCTCGGCCGTGCCGGGCTTGTCGTTGGATTCAGTACTCATCACACACTCAGTCTGCGCAGGCTGCCTCAGGCATCACGCAAGGTCGCCAGCGCGGGCTGGCGCAGCACTTCGCGCAGGCCCAGCCAGCCGCCGGCAAAAGCGCACAGCATGCCAGAAACCACGCCCACCGGCACGATCCAGGCATTGAAGCGGTACGGGAAATCGAAGACGAACTGCGACAGGCCCCAGCCCACCGCGATCGCGCCAAGGCTGGCCAGGAATCCGGCCAGGCCGCCCACCACCAGGAACTCGGCGTACTGGGTCTGGCGCACCAGCGCGGCCGAGGCGCCCAGCGCCTTGAGCAGGCCGGCGTCGCGCATGCGCTCGTCGCGCGCGCCGGACAGCGCCGCGTACAGCACGGTGACGCCCGCGGCCAGCGTAAATACAAAGAGGAACTCCACCGCCGCGATCACCTGGTCCAGGATGTCCTGGATCTGGCGCAGGATCAGGTCGGTATTGACCACGGTGATGTTGGGGAAGGCCGCGATCAGCCGGTTGCCCAGCGCCGTGCTGGCGGGCGGCAGGTGGAACGACGTGATGTAGGTCTCGGGCAGCCCCTGCATCGCCTGCGGCGGCAGGATCACGAAGAAATTGACGCGCATCGAGCCCCAGTCCAGCTTGCGCAGCGAGGTCACGCGGGCCTGCACCGCCTGGCCGGCAACGTCAAAGCGCAGCGTGTCGCCCAGCCGGATGCCCAGCGTCTTGGCGATGCCCTCTTCCACCGAGGCGCCGGCGTCCGGGCCGTTGGACCAGCGCCCGGCAATCACGCGGTTGCCTTCGGGCAGCGCATCGGTATAGGACAGGTTGAATTCGCGCTCGACCAGGTTGCGCGCGCGCCCGTCCTCGAAGCTGTCGCCGCGGATGGCGCGCTCGCCGATATGAGTCAGGCGCCCGCGCACCATCGGGTAGAGCAGGTCGTTGATGCCGGCGCCGGCCAGCATCTGGCGCAGCGGCTCGCGCTGGTCCGGCTGGATATTGATGATGAAGCGGTTGGGCGCGTCGGCCGGCGTGGCCTGGCGCCAGGAATCGACCAGGTCGTTGCGGGTCATGCCGAGCAGCAGCAGCGCCATCAGCCCCACCGCCAGCGCCACGGTCTGCAGCACCGTGACCGCGCGGCGGCGTTCCAGCACCGCCAGCGCAAAGCGCCAGCCCATCGCCGCGCGCCCGCGCAGGCGCCCCCGCAGCAGGCGCGACAGCAGCGTCAGCAGCGCCAGCGCCAGCACCGCGAAGACCACGCCCGCGGCGACAAAGCCGCCCGCCGTGGTCAGCCCCAGCCGCAGGTCGCGCGCCGCCACCAGCAGCAGCGCGACAAAGGCGCCCAGGCCCAGCACATAGGCCACCCAGGCCGACACCGGCGGCAGCCCGATATCGCGGCGCAGCACCCGCAGCGGCGCCACCCGTGTCAGCGCCAGCAGCGGCGGCAGCGCGAACCCGGCCAGCAGCACCAGCCCGGCCAGCACGCCCACCAGCGCCGGCAGCAGCGACGGCTGCGGCAGCGACACCCGCAGCAGCCCGCCCAGCGACAGCAGCAGGCCATAGTGCGCCAGGTACCCGAGCAGCACCCCGGCGAGCGCGCCCGCGGCCCCCACCAGCAGGAACTCCAGGCCGAAGGCGCGCAGGATCTGCCCGCGCGACAGCCCCAGGCACTTGTAGACCGCGCAGGCATCGGTGTGGCGCTGCATATAGCGGCGCGCCGACATGGCGATGGCCACCGCCGCGATCATCGACGACAGCACCGCCACCAGCGACAGGAAGCGCTCGGCGCGGTCCAGCGTGGCACGCATCTGCGGCTGGCCCGACTCCAGCGACTCGACCCGCGTATTGCGCAGCTTGCGGCGTCCGATCTCGTCCTGCGCCCATTTCTGGAAGGCAGCGCCCGCGGCGTCGGGGCCGGCCACCAGCAGCCGGTAGGTCACGCGGCTGCCCCAGCCGATCAGCCCGGTGCTGTCCAGGTCCGACAGCGGCATCAGCACGCGCGGCGCGAAGTTCATGAAGCCGGTGCCGCGATCAAGCTCCTGCGTGATGATGCGTTCGATGCGGAAGCTGCGGCTGCCCAGTTGCAGGGTGTCGCCCACGGCAACCCCCAGGGCGCCCAGCAGCGCCTCGTCGACCCATACCGTGCCCGGCGCCGGAATGCCTTCGGCGGGCGCATCCGGCGCCCCCGCCGCAC
Source organism: Cupriavidus sp. CPT47-8839-RL05A (assembly GCF_058792255.1). Taxonomy (NCBI): domain Bacteria; kingdom Pseudomonadati; phylum Pseudomonadota; class Betaproteobacteria; order Burkholderiales; family Burkholderiaceae; genus Cupriavidus; species Cupriavidus sp. CPT47-8839-RL05A. The sequence continues at coordinate 51,716 of NZ_JBYTEG010000025.1, forward strand.
TGGCTACCTTGAGCTTGCCCCGCAGCGGATAGCCGTCGGTCACCGCCTTGAGCGCGGCCAGCTGGCTGGGCGCGTCGCCGCCGGCCGGCGCCTTGCCGTTGGCAGTAGCCATGCTCGGGAAGGTGACGGTCTGGGCCACGGCCAGCCCCGCCGCTTGCGCACGCTGCGCGAAGGCGGCATCGAAAGGCTGGTCAGCCACCAGCAGTACGTCGGACGCGATCATCTGGCGTGCGTCGCGCTCCAGCCCCAGCCGCATGCGGTCGGCCATGAAGCCCACGCTGGTCAGCGCAGCCACGGCAAGCACCAGCGCAAACAGCAGCAGGTAGAGCTCGCCGGCCAGCCAGTCGCGCCGGGCCATGCGCAGCGCCTGGTGCCAGGCGGAGAAGCGGCCGCCATGCGCGGGACGCGTGCCGGCGGGGTTGGCGGCCGTGGCCGGGGCTTCGATGGCGGACTCGGGAGGCATCGGTTGGTTGGTTCTTGGTTTCTGGCGGCGGCGCGCCTCGGGTCAGTCGAAAAAAAAGCGGAAATGGCCGGGAAGCTAGCGAGGTGTGCCAGGCCGCTCAGACCTGCCGCGCAGGCTCGCATGCAGCCGGCGCACGCCGCGCCACAATTTCGGCAGCAGCCACACCGACACCAGCAGGAAGACCACCAGCAAGACCAGGAACACCACCGGCAGGAAAAACGCCAGCAGCAGGCTGCCGGTCGCGGTCAGGTCTTCAGTGAATGAGGCCGTCCAATTGGAGAACGGTTCCGGCGACACATTGATCAGCGCGCGCGTGCCCGCCTTGACCGCATGCGCGGTGCCGGCCAGCGTGCCGCCGATCAGCCCTGCCGCCACCATCCACTGCGGATCCAGCTGGCCGAAGGCGGCGGCGGCCAGGATCGCGCCGGCGGGGATCCGGATAAAGGTATGGATGCCGTCCCAGACGGTATCGAACGCGGGCACCTTGTCGGCGACGAATTCGGCCACGGCCAGCACGGCGGCCACGCCGATGACCCACCAGGATTCCAGCGGCTGCAGCCCGGGCGGCAGGTCCAGCCAGCCCAGGCGCGCCAGCACGCCGGCGGCCAGCACCGCAAGGTAGAGGCGAAAGCCGCTGGCCCAGGACATGCCCGCGGCCAGCGCGGCGGTTTCCAGCATGGCGCTCCTTGCAAGGGTCTGGCGCAAGCCGATGCAAACCGCGGTGCGCCTGGCAGGGAGTGTAATACGGACCGGGCCGCGCAGCCGCGCGCCCGTCGGCGTCATGCCGCCTGGCTGGCCCTCAGTTGTCTTCCTTGCCGCCCGGCCCGAACCACGGCAACGCCTCCTGCGGCGTCAGGATACCGGCCGGCTCGGCCATGGTGTAGCCGGGCAGCGCCTCGATGCGCCGGGCAAAGGCCGGATCAGCCAGCAGGGCCAGCAGCGCTGCCATCCAGCCGGCGGTCTGGTCGTTCTTGCGCAGCGCCAGGTAGTAGGCCTCGCGCGTCAGCGGCACAAAGGCGAGCCCGTGGGCCTCGGCATTCATGCGCAGCCCGAAGCCCACCTGCGCGCGGCCGCCGTGCACGGCCTCGGCCACCTTCTCGTTGCTGAACTCGGTCTCGTCGTAGCCGGCGATCTGGTCGGAGTACAGGCCCTGCGCGGCCAGCAGCTGGTCGAACAGCATGCGCGTGCCCGAACTGCGCTGCCGGTTGACGAAGCGCGCCTGGGTGCGCGCCAGGTCGCGCAGGTCATGCACCTCGCGCGCCACCTCCGGCGCCAGGATCAGGCCCTGCTCGCGCCAGGCCAGCCGCAGCAGCCGCACCGCGGCCGGCCGCAGCCACTTGCGCAGCGTCACATGCGCGACCGAGCCCGCGGTCTGCACCGGCGAGACATAGAAGCCGGCCAGTTCCGACTGCCGCTCCTGCAGGCAGATCAGCCCCTCCACGCTGCCGCAGAACACCGTGTCGAGCTGCAGCGAGGTTCCTGCCTCGCCCAGCGCGGCGGCCAGCACCTCCACCGCCGGGTCATGGCTGCCGGTGAAATGCACCTGCGACTGCGGCTGCTGGGCATCGTCCAGCTCGGCAACGAAGTCGGCCATGGCCTTCTGCACCACCGGGTCGACCGATTCGCGCAGGCGCAGCTCGGCGCGCAGCAGGCGTTCGCCAAAGCGGGTCAGCGAGGCACCGCGGCCGCGCTCCATATCGAGCACGCTGCGCCCGAGCATTTCCTCCCAGGCCCGCATCACGCCCCAGGCATGGCGGTACGACAAGCCGATCTCGCGCGCGGCGCGGTGCAGCGAGCCGGTCTCGCGCACGGCCTTGAGCAGTTGGAAGACCTTGCCGTTGGCGCGCGGATTGTCGTCGGGCGCGATCACGGGGAACAGGTCAAAGCGGAAGGTCATATGTCATCCGCAGCATATTTACTTGTCGATCTCGGCTGGACCACAATGAATACCCCATTCTTATGTTCTTTTGCCGCATTCTCCATGAGATCGAAAGGCAAAAGCAATTATGTCTGAAAAAACATAATACAAAGGAGCCACCGCATGTCGCCTCGCCTTGCCCAACGCCTGCGCCGCCCAGCGCGCCATCTCGTTGCGATTGCCTGCGCAGGCCTGCTGTCGGCGGCCCATGCCGGGGAACTGAAGCTGGCCACCACCACCAGCACCGAGAACTCGGGCCTGCTGAAATACCTGCTGCCGCGCTTCGAGCAAAAGGCAGGCGTCACCGTCAAGGTGATCGCGGTCGGCTCGGGCAAGGCCATGAAGATGGGCGAGATGGGCGACGTCGACGTGCTGCTGGTGCATGCGCGCAAGATGGAAGACGCCTTTGTCGCGGCCGGCTACGGCGTGAACCGCCGCGACGTGATGTACAACGACTTCATCGTGGTCGGCCCGGCCAGCGACCCGGCAGGCGTCAAGGGCGGCAAGGACGTGCTGGCGGGGTTCCGCAAGCTCGCCGGCAGCGGCAGCAAGTTCATCTCGCGCGGCGACAACTCCGGCACCGACGTGATGGAGAAGGACTACTGGAAGCAGCTCGGCATCGAGCCCAAGGGCCAGCCGTGGTACGTCAACGCCGGCCTGGGCATGGGCGAGGTGCTGACGATGGCCGCGCAGATGCCGGCCTATACGCTGTCGGACCGCGCCACCTACGGCGCCTATCGCGCCAAGACCGGCCTGGCCATCGCCATCGAAGGCGATCCGAAGATGTTCAACCCGTACGGCATCATCGCGGTCAACCCCGCCAGGCATGCGGGTATCAACCACACGGATGCGATCAAGCTGGTGGAGTGGATCACGTCAAAGGAAGGACAGGATGCGATTGCCGGGTACCAGGTGGAAGGCGAGCAGCTGTTCTTCCCGAGCTACAAGGCAAAGTAAGCTCCTCGCCTGCTGCCCCGGCCCGCTCAGCCGGCCTCTGCCTCCAGCCGCGGCAACTGCGGCAGGTCCGCCGCCACCTCGGCGATCATGCGCCGGATCCACATCACATCCGGCGCCGCGTGGCAGCGCTCGTGCCACAGCTGGTAGAAGCGCATGCGCGGGAACGACACCGGCGAGGGCACCATGCGGATCGGCAGGTACTGCGCGTAGTGCGCGGCAAACTGGCGGCCGGTGGTAAAGACCATATCCGTCTTCATCAGCACATACGGCACCAGGCCGAAATACGGCAGCGTGACCTGGATGTTGCGCTTGTAGCCCTGCTCGGCCAGCGCCTGGTCGATCATGCTGCGCTGCATCGACGCATACGGCGCCGGGGCCAGGTGCGGCATCTCCAGGTAGTGCTTGAGCGTCAGCCCCTTGCGCGCCAGCGGATGCTGGGCGCCCAGCATGCACACCACCTCGTCGTCGAACAGCGGCGAGATATGCAGGTGCTCCGGCGGCGACAGCCAGTTGCCGACCACGATATCGAGCTGCCCCTGCTCCAGGTCGTCCAGGAAGTCCGACGACGACGTCATCGGATGCACGAACAGCTTGGCGCCCGGCGCCAGCCGGCGCACGCGTTCGACGATATTGGGCAGGAAGAAGGCGTCCAGGTAGTCCGGCGCGCCCAGGTGGAAGGTGCGCGTGGTGGTAGCCGGGTCGAACTGCTGCGGCGGGCGCGCGATGCGGTCCATCGCCGCCAGGCTCTGCTCGGCCAGCGCCAGCAGTTCGCGGCCGCGCTCGGTCGGCACCATGCCGTTTTTGCCCCGCACCAAAATGGCATCGCCGGTGATCTCCCGCAGGCGCTTCAGGGTATTGCTGATGGCGGGCTGGGACTGGCCCAGGCGCACGGCCGTGCGGGTCACGCTCTGCTCGGTCAGCAGGGTGTGAAGCACCCGCAGCAAATATGTATCGAGATGGTCGCGTCCGTGCATGGCGATGGCGGCCCTCCGGCGGGGGCCAGATGGGTGGCGTGGGGGATGGGAACGGCGCATAGTGTATGACAGGCGCCCCGCAAACGGTCAAATCACCTCCTCCAGGGGGGGCGCCTTGCGGTGCGGCGGGGCACCAATCGGGCCGCCCGCTGATGGGGCATATCACCTGGGCCGAATATTGCATGAAAGGCCAGGGTGCTATGTTTCCGCCATCACCAAGAGAGAGAAGACCATGGAGACGCAAACCATCCGCTTTTTCCACCGCGGCCAGGTCAAGGAAGTATCCGACGCCCCCATCACCCGCACCGTGCTGCAGTACCTGCGTGAAGACGCGCGCTGCACCGGCACCAAGGAAGGCTGCGCCGAAGGCGACTGCGGCGCCTGCACCGTCGTGGTCGGCGAGCTGCAAGACGGCGGCGATGTCGAATTCAAGGCGGTCAACGCCTGCATCCAGTTCCTGCCCACGCTCGACGGCAAGGCCCTGATCACGGTCGAGGACCTGCGTCAGGCCGACGGCAACCTGCACCCGGTGCAGGAAGCCATGGTCGAGTGCCACGGCTCGCAGTGCGGCTTCTGCACTCCCGGCTTCGTGATGTCGCTGTGGGCGCTGTACCAGCAGCACACCCCGGGCGGCGAAGCGCCCTCGCGCCAGACCATCTGCGACGCGCTGACCGGCAACCTGTGCCGCTGCACCGGCTACCGCCCGATCATCGACGCCGGCGAGCGCATGATGGCCCTGCCCGCCCCGACGGCGGACAAGCTCAACCCGAAGCAGATCGCCGACACCCTGCGCAACCTCAAGCGCGGCGAGACCTTCCGCTACCGCGCCCAGGGCCAGGAGTTCTTTGCCCCGCGCAGCGCGGCCGAGTTCGGCGCGATCAAGGCGGCACAGCCCGATATCCGCATCCTGGCCGGCAGCACCGACGTGGGCCTGTGGGTCACCAAGCAGTTCCGCGAGCTGGGCAACCTGCTCTACGTGGGCCAGGTGGAAGACCTGAGCCACATTGAGGAACGCGACGGCATGGTCGAGATCGGCGCCGCCGTGACGCTGGAAAAGGCCTACGCCGCACTCAACGCCGCACACCCCGAGCTGGAAGAGATGTGGAAGCGCTTTGCCTCGCTGCCGATCCGCAATGCCGGCACGCTGGGCGGCAATATCGCCAACGGTTCGCCGATCGGCGACTCGATGCCGGCGCTGATCGCGCTGGGCACGGAAGTGGTGCTGCAGCATGGCGAGACGCGCCGCACGCTGCCGCTGGAAGACCTGTACCTGGCCTACCAGAAGACCGCGATGCAGCCGGGCGAATTCGTCGCCGCGCTGCGCGTGCCGGTGGCCGGCCCGCAGCACTTCCGCACCTACAAGCTGTCCAAACGCTTTGATGAGGATATTTCCGCCGTGTGTGCCGCATTCGGCATCACCGTGCAGGACGGCATCGTCACGCAGGCCCGCATCGCCTTCGGCGGCATGGCCGCCACGCCCAAGCGCGCCGCCGCCACCGAAGCGGCCCTGACCGGCCAGCCGTGGAATGAAGCCACCGCCCGCGCCGGCATGGCCGCGCTGGCGCAGGACTACACGCCGCTGTCCGACATGCGCGCGACCGCGTCGTACCGCAGCCGCGGTGCCGCCAACCTGCTGTACCGCTTCTGGCTGGAGACCCGCGCCGAAGCGCTGCCCGCGGCAGCCGTCAACGTCCGCGCCATCGGCGCCGGCGCCACTGAAACCGCCACGGCCTGAGCCAGAGAAAAAGGAAAGCATCGGCATGAACAAGCAAACCGAACCCTTCCTGCTCGACGCCACCGCCGAACAGGTCTCGCAGGTCGGCATCTCGCGTCCGCATGAATCCGCCCACCTGCACGTGGCCGGCACCGCCACCTACACGGACGACATCCCCGAGCTGGCCGGCACGCTGCACGCCGCGCTCGGCATGAGCACCCGCGCGCACGCCCGCATCAAGTCGATCTCGCTCGACAAGGTGCGCGCCGCGCCCGGCGTGGTCGACGTGCTGACGGTGGACGACATCCCCGGCACCAACGACTGCGGCCCGATCATCCACGACGACCCGATCCTGGCGCGCGACGTGGTCCAGTTCGTCGGCCAGCCGGTCTTTATCGTGGTGGCGACCTCGCATGACGCCGCGCGCCGCGCCGCCCGCCTGGGCACGATCGACTACGAAGACCTGCCCCCGGTGCTGTCGCCGCAAGCCGCGCACGAGGCCGGCAGCTATGTGCTGCCGCCGATGCACCTGACGCGCGGCGAGCCCGCCGCGCGCATTGCCGGCGCGGCCCACCAGGACAGCGGCAGGATCCACCTGGGCGGCCAGGAGCAGTTCTACCTGGAAGGCCAGATCTCGTACGCCGCGCCGCGCGAGAACGACGGCATGCAAGTGTGGTGCTCGACCCAGCACCCGACCGAGATGCAGCACGCGGTGTGCCATATGCTCGGCTGGCAGGCGCACCAGGTGCTGGTCGAATGCCGCCGCATGGGCGGCGGCTTCGGCGGCAAGGAATCGCAGTCGGCGCTGTTCGCCTGCTGCGCCGCGCTGGCTGCCTGGAAGCTGATGTGCCCGGTCAAGCTGCGCCCGGACCGCGACGACGACATGATGATCACCGGCAAGCGCCATGACTTCGTGTTCGACTACACCGTGGGCCACGACGACGAAGGCCACATCGAGGGCGTCAAGGTCGAGATGGTGTCGCGCGCCGGCTTCTCGGCCGACCTGTCGGGCCCGGTGATGACCCGCGCCATCTGCCACTTCGACAATGCCTACTGGCTGCCGAACGTGCAGATCGACGGCTACTGCGGCAAGACCAACACGCAGAGCAATACCGCCTTCCGCGGCTTCGGCGGCCCGCAGGGCGCGTTCGCGGTCGAATACATCCTGGACAATGTCGCCCGCACGGTCGGCAAGGATTCGCTGGACGTGCGCCGCGCCAACTTCTATGGCAAGACCGAGAACAACGTCACGCCTTACGGCCAGACCGTGGAAGACAACGTCATCCACGAGCTGATCGACGAACTGGTGGCCAGCAGCGAATACCGCGCCCGCCGCGAGGCCACACGCGCGTTCAACGCCACCAGCCCGGTGCTGAAGAAGGGCATCGCCATCACCCCGGTGAAGTTCGGCATCTCGTTCAACGTGGCCCACTTCAACCAGGCCGGCGCGCTGGTGCACGTCTACAACGACGGTTCAGTGCTGGTGAACCACGGCGGCACCGAAATGGGCCAGGGCCTGAACACCAAGGTGGCGATGGTGGTGGCGCATGAACTGGGCATCCGCATGGAACGCGTGCGCGTGACCGCGACCGATACCAGCAAGGTGGCCAATACCTCGGCCACTGCCGCTTCCACCGGCGCCGACCTGAACGGCAAGGCCGCGCAGGATGCCGCCCGCCAGATCCGCGAGCGCCTGGCCGTGTTTGCCGCGCGCAAGGCCGGCGTGGAGCCGTCCGAGGTGCGCTTCAACGATGACCTGGTCAGCGCCGGCGAACTGCGCGTGTCGTTCGGCGAGCTGGCGCGCGAAGCCTACGTGGCGCGCGTGCAGCTGTGGTCCGACGGCTTCTACACCACGCCCAAGCTGCACTGGGACCAGAGCAGGCTGCAGGGCCGCCCGTTCTACTACTTCGCCTACGGTGCCGCGTGCTCCGAGGTGCTGGTCGACACGCTCACCGGCGAATGGAAGCTGCTGCGCGCCGACGCGCTGCACGACGCCGGCCGCTCGCTGAACCCGGCGATCGACATCGGCCAGGTCGAAGGCGCCTTTATCCAGGGCATGGGCTGGCTGACCACCGAGGAACTGTGGTGGAACAAGGACGGCAAGCTGATGACGCACGCCCCGTCCACGTACAAGATCCCCACGGTCAACGACTGCCCGGAGGCATTCAACGTGCGCCTGTTCCAGAACCGCAACGTCGAGGACAGCATCCACCGCTCCAAGGCCGTGGGCGAGCCGCCGCTGCTGCTGCCGTTCTCGGTGTTCTTCGCGATCCGCGACGCCGTGGCTGCCGTTGGCGACTACCGCATCAACCCGCCGCTGAAGGCCCCGGCCACCAGCGAAGCGATTTTGGACGCCGTCGACGCCGTGCGCGCAGCCGCGGAGCAGCCAGCCTGAGCTGGCGGAACGATCGCAGGAAGCGCGCGCCTGCGGGCGCCCCCGGACTTTCCCCCCTTGGCCGCGTTGACGGGCAAGGGGCCGGTGGCAGAAGCAGGCGCGCGCCACTCTTGCGATGACACAGCGCAGGCAGCACCACAGCATCAAGCAGCAACCAGGCAACACCGACAAGGCCCCCGACATGCAGGACGCACCGCTCAAACCCTTCCGCTTCGCCGACGCCGCCCGCATGGTGCACGCCGGCGTGCCGGTGGCGATGGTCACCATCGTCGAAGTCAAGGGCTCGGCCCCGCGCGAGGCCGGCATCCGCATGCTGGTCAGCGCCGACGACCTGGTCGGCACCATCGGTGGCGGCCACCTGGAGTGGCGCGGCATGGATATCGCACGCGAGATGCTGGTGCGCGGTGAACAACGCCGGATCGAGCGCATTCCGCTCGGGCCGGCGCTGGGCCAGTGCTGCGGCGGCGTGGTGCAGCTGGCGTTCGAGGTACTGGGCAAAAGCGACCTGCACTGGCTTGACGCGGTCGAACGCAATTTCACCGCCGGCAAGGCAGTGCAGCGGCAGGTGCCGGCCAGCGGCGCGATCACCCATGGCGACAGCCATGCCGTGATCCCCGGCGTAACGCTGCACGCCGACGGCAGCTGGACCGATACGCTGGTGCCCGACACCATGCACGTGGTGCTGTTTGGCGCGGGCCATGTCGGCCATGCACTGGTCAAGGTGCTGGCCACGCTGCCGTGCCGCGTGCACTGGGTCGACGAGCGCGACACGCTGTTCCCCGGCGGGCTGCCCGACAATGTCGAGGCCGAGGCCAGCGACACGCCCGAAGCGGTAGTGGCCCAGGCGCCCGCGGGCAGCTACTTCCTGGTCATGACGCACAGCCATGCGCTGGACCAGACCCTGTGCGAGGAAATCCTCAAGCGCACCGATTTCGCCTACTTCGGGCTGATCGGCTCCAAGACCAAGCGCGCGCGCTTTGAACACCGCATGGCCGAGCACGGCATCGACCCGGCCCGGTTTGCGGAAATGACATGCCCCATGGGGGTTCCCGGGATTACCGACAAGGCTCCGGCTATGATTGCGGTAGCCATCGTCGCCCAGCTGCTCCAGGTCCGCGAACAGCGCCTTGCCGCGCTGCGTCTGGGCCGCCCGGAGGCGGTGCATCCCTGAACCCGTGCCGCCGGCCCCGCCGGCAGGCACAGAAATGCCCAGAAACGAGGCCCCCATGACCATCGATGCCGCGCTCGCGGAACAGATCCGCCGCACTCCCAAGGCCGAACTGCATGTGCATATCGAAGGCACGCTTGAGCCGGAACTGATCTTCCGGCTGGCGCAGCGCAACCAGGTGGCGCTGCCCTATCCCAGCGTCGAGGCGCTGCGCGCCGCCTACGCCTTCACCGACCTGCAGTCGTTCCTGGACATCTACTACGCCGGCGCCAGCGTGCTGCTGACCGAGGAAGATTTCTTCGACATGACCATGGACTACGTCAAGCGCGCCGTCGCCGACAACGTCCGCCACGCCGAGATCTTTTTCGATCCGCAGACCCATACCGCGCGCGGCGTGCCGATCGGCGTGGTGATCGACGGCATCGCCGATGCCCTGGCCCAGGCGCGCACCGAATATGACTTCTCCAGCAGCCTGATCCTGTGCTTCCTGCGCCATCTGCCGGAGGAAGACGCCTTCGCCACGCTGGAAGCGGCGCTGCCCTACCGCGACCGCTTTGTCGGCGTGGGCCTGGATTCGTCCGAGCAAGGCAACCCGCCCGAGAAGTTCGCGCGCGTGTTCGCCAGGGCGCGCGAGCTGGGCCTGCACCTGGTGGCCCACGCGGGCGAGGAAGGTCCGGCGCAATACGTCACCGACGCCCTCGACATCCTCAAGGCGCAGCGTATCGACCACGGCGTGCGCGCCATCGACGATCCGGCACTGGTGGAACGCCTGGCGCGCGAGCGCGTGGCGCTGACCGTGTGCCCGCTGTCCAACGTCAAGCTCAAGGTCTACCCGGACCTGCGCGACCACCCGCTCAAGCGCATGCTCGATGCCGGCGTGGTGATCACGCTGCATTCGGACGATCCGGCCTACTTCGGCGGCTATATGAACGCCAACTGGGAAGCCACCTTCGAGGCGCTGCCGCTGGACGCGGCCGATGCCCACAAGCTTGCCCGCAACAGCTTTGAAGCGGCCTTCCTGCCTGCCATGCAGAAGGCCGAATTCCTGGCGGAAGTCGACCACTTCTGGTCGAGCCCGCCCAAGTCCCCGCCCGCAACGGCCCCAGCGGCCTGAGCGCGGCGCATGCCAATAGCCCGGCCCGCTGCTTGAACCATGCCGTTCCGCGCGGGCCGGCCACAAGAGACAAACCATGACGACCAACCCCAAGACTGACTCCCTCACCCGTGCCATTCGCGGCCGCGTGCTGCATTTCCTGCGCGATCCGCAATTCCATGAGGATGCGTATCAGTATTGGGACGACGGGGTGCTGATCGTCACCAACGGGCGCATCGCCGCCGCCGGCGACCATACGCAGCTGGCTGCGCGCATTCCGGCTGATGCCGAGATCGTCGACCACCGCGGCAAGCTGATCGTGCCCGGCTTTATCGACACCCACGTGCACTACCCGCAGACCGACATGATCGCGTCGCCGTCGCCGGGCCTGCTGCACTGGCTCGACACCTACACCTTCCCCGAAGAGCGCCGCTTTGCCGACCCCGACTACGCGCGCGGCGTGGCCGGCTTCTTCACCGAGGAACTGCTGCGCAACGGCACCACCAGCGCGGTGGTCTGGAGCACGGTGCACAAGGCCTCGGCCGAGGCTCTCTTTGCCGAAAGCGAGGCGCGCAACCTGCGCATGGTCACGGGCAAGGTGATGATGGACCGCAACTGCCCGGAATTCCTACGCGATACGGCCGAGACCGGCGCCCGGGACTCCGCCGACCTGCTCTCGCGCTGGCATAACAAGGGGCGCCTGGCCTACGCCATCACGCCGCGCTTTGCCCCGACCTCGACCGAGGCGCAGCTGGCCGCCTGCGGCGAGCTGGCGCGCGCCTATCCGGACGCCTTTATCCAGACCCACGTGGCCGAGAACCGCGACGAGGTCAAATGGGTGGCCGAGCTGTTCCCGGACGCGCGCAGCTACCTGGACGTGTACGACCGCTACGGCCTGCTGCGCCCGGGCGCGATGTATGGCCACGCCATCTACCTGGACCAGGACGACCGCCGGCGCCTGGCCGACAGCGGCGCCGCGGTGGCGCATTGCCCCACCTCCAACCTGTTCCTGGGCAGCGGCTTCTATGACTTCCACCAGTCCGACGCCAACCGCCTGAACGTGACGCTGGCCACCGACGTCGGCGGCGGCACCTCGTTCTCGATGTTCCGCACCATGAACGCGGCGCACAAGGTGGCGCGCATGGGCGGCTACTACCTGACCGCGCTGCGCATGTTCTACCTGGCCACCCGCGCCGCGGCCGAGGCGCTGGGCTGGACCGACCGCGTCGGCAGCTTCAGCGTTGGCTGCGAGGCCGACTTCATCGTGCTGGACCCCAAGGCCACGCCGCTGATCGCGCGCCGCAGCAACCGCTCGGAAACGCTGGAAGAAGAGCTGTTCGCCTTTGCCATGCTGGGCGACGACCGCGTCATCGACAGCGTCTATGTGATGGGCGAGGCCGCCCACGTGCCAGCCGCCTGATCCGTCACCTGGCCAGCAGCCGCCCGCCCCCATGCGGCGGGCGCGCTTTTACCGCTTCGCCCCCGCCTCCGGCTTGACGACCGTCAAGGCCGCCTTCGACAAAGCCTTCTAACCTTGCGGTTCCGCCGCGGCCGTCTGCGTGCCGTGCGCCCATACCCATCCGACCGCAATCAGAAGGTTCCGCATGACCGCTTCCCAATCCGCCGCTCACGCCCCTGAGCGCGCCAGTGGCCCGCATGGCGTGCCCCATGCCGCGCGCAAGGGCGCGCCCAACCACGCCCCGCTGCCGGAGCCGATCGCGCCGGACGCCCCGCTGCCCTCGCGCAAGATCATCCGCGGCTGGTTGATCCCGCTGGGCCAGCGCAGCACGCCGCGCGCACTGCTGTTGTTCGCCTTCGACTACTTGCTGTTCGGCGCCGTGTTGGCCGGCGTGGTGCTGGCGCAGCACTGGGCCGCCAAGCTGGCGCTGGGCGTGCTGGCCGGGCTGATCATCGCGCGCCTGTTTATCATCGGCCACGATGCCTGCCACCAGAGCCTGACCCCGCGCCGCGGCCTGAACAAGTGGCTGGGACGGCTCACCTTCCTGCCCTCGCTGACGCCGTACAGCCTGTGGGAAGTCGGCCACAACGTGGTGCACCATGGCTATACCAACCTGAAGGGCTTCGACTTCGTCTGGGCGCCCTACTCACTGGAAGAATTCAACGCGCTGCCGCGCTGGCGCCGCGTGATGGAGCGCATCTACCGCACCGGCTTCGGCCCGGGCCTGTATTACCTGGTGGAAATCTGGTGGTGCAAGATGTTCTTCCCCAGCAAGCGCCAGATGGCTACGCGCCGCCCGATCTTCACCGGCGACTGTGTGCTGGTAGCCGCCTTCGGGCTGGCCTGGATCGGCGCGCTGGCGGGCCTGGCGCTGGCCACGGAGCAGTCGGTGTGGTTGCTGATCGGCGCGGGCTTTGTGCTGCCATTCCTGGTCTGGAATGTCACCGTCGGCTTCGTGCTGTATGTGCACCACACCCACACCAGCGTCGCCTGGTATGACACCAAGGCCATGTGGGCCAAGGCACAGCCCTTTGTCTCGACCACCGTGCACCTGCGCTTCCGCCACGGCATCGGCGCGGCGCTGCACCACATCATGGAACACACCGCGCACCACGTCGACATGAGCGTGCCGCTGTACCGCCTCAAGCGCGCCCAGGCACTGCTGGAGCACGCGCTGCCGGGCCGCATCATCATCGAGAACTTCTCCTGGCGCTGGTATTTCGATACCGCGCGCCGCTGCAAGCTCTATGACTTCAAGGCCCTGTGCTGGACCGATTTCCGCGGCCGCCAGACCAGCGACAACGCGCCTGTACCCGTCTGAGGGGTCAGGCCTTGTGGCGGGGGCAGGTGGACGCCTGCCCCCCCCGCCGCTATAATTGCCGCTTCCATTGGGGAGTAGCCGCCCTGCTCTCACCGCGCCGCGCAATGCGGACTCCGGGGGACAGGGGCGTACGTCAACAGACTTGACCGCTTGCGGTTATGGCGTGCGCAGCTCCGGACCCGCCCGGCCGTACTGATACGGACCCGGCAGCGTCCAGCCTGGCGAGACCGATGACCATACCTTTCTGGCCGGGCCGGGAAAGGTGTGCGTCATTGGCATCTCGCGATGCATTGCGGCCCGGTTACCCCACAACACCAATATGGAAGCCTTCCTCGTCTCCACAGGCATCGTCGCCCTCGCTGAAATGGGCGACAAGACGCAATTGCTGTCACTGGTGCTGGCCGCGCGCTACCGCAAGCCCGTTCCCATCATCGTTGGCATCCTGATCGCCACGCTGTTCAACCACGGCTTTGCCGGTGCGCTCGGCGGCTGGATCACGCATGTGCTGGGCGAAAGCCTGCTGCGCTGGATCCTGGGCCTGGGCTTTATCGCGATGGCGGCATGGATGCTGATCCCCGACAAGCTCGACGACGCCGAACAGGCCAGGCCGGTCAAGGGCGCCCTTGGCATCCTCGGCACCACCATCGTGGCCTTCTTCTTTGCCGAGATGGGCGACAAGACCCAGATCGCCACCGTGGCGCTGGCCGCGCGCTTCAGCGATGCGGTGATTGCCGTGGTGGCCGGCACCACCTTCGGCATGATGGTCGCCAATGCGCCGGCGGTCCTGCTTGGCGACAAGTTTGCCAACAAGATGCCGATCGGACTGGTGCACAAGATCGCGGCGGGGATCTTCCTGGTGCTGGGGGTGCTGGCGTTGCTGAATATCGGCGGATAAGTCGCCGAAAAAAAACGGGGCACAAGGCCCCGTTCAAACCCTCGCCGGTCCGGTACTGATGGTTGCCAACTGCACAACCCTCCGGACCGTCGATCACCGATGCTCGGATTTCGCGGGCCGGCGGCACGCGCCGGCCCTGATGCTTTTCAGATCAAGCCACCCTCAGTTGGTGGTCTTGGCACCGCCTTCGAACCACTGGCCCAGCAGGGCGCGTTCGTCGTCGGTGATCTGCGTCACGTTGCCCAGCGGCATCGCCTTCTGCTGCACGGCCTGCTGGTAGATCAGCTGCGCGTGGGCCTTGATGTCTTCCGCGGTATCGAGCTTGATGCCCTTGGCTGCGGTCGGCATCATCTTCGGCTGCTCGGCGTGGCACTGCACGCAGCGTGCGTTCATCACTTCCTGCACCTTGGCAAAGCTGACGGCGGTGGCGGCTTCACCACCTTCTGCCTTGGCCACGGCCGGGCGCGGTTGCGGCGCGATCAGCACGGCGACCACGGCCAGCACGGCAACGCCGGCTGCGGGCCAGGCCACGTTGATCTTGCCCTTGTGCTTGAGGATGAAGAACTGGCGGATCAGCACACCGGCGAGCATGATCAGGATCAGCGCGGCCCAGTTGTACTTGTAGCTGTAGGTCATGCTGTAGTGGTTCGACAGCATCGCGAACAGCACCGGCAGCGTGAAGTACGTGTTGTGCACGCTGCGCTGCTTGGCGTTCTTGCCATGGACCGGATCGACCGGCTGGCCCGCGCGCAGCGCGGCAACCACCTTGCGCTGGCCCGGGATGATCCACACCAGCACGTTGGCGCTCATGATGGTGGCGATCATCGCACCGGTCAGCAGGAACGCCGCACGGCCCGAGAACAGGTGGCACGCCACGTAGGCAGCCACGGCCACGTAGATCGCCACCAGCACGCCCACGGTCTTGTCGCTCTTGCCGAACACGCGGCAGATCACGTCATAGACCACCCAGCCCGCGGCCAGGTAGGACAGCGCCAGGCCGACCGCCGCGCCGGGCGACATGTCGTAGACGTTCTTGTCGATCAGGAACGTGCTGGCGTTGAACAGGTACAGCACCACCAGCAGGCCGAAGCCGGTCATCCAGGTGGAATACGACTCCCAGTAGAACCAGTGCAGGTTCTCAGGCAGCGTCTTGGGTGCGGTCAGGTATTTCTGCGGGTTGTAGAAACCGCCGCCGTGCACTGCCCACAGCTCGCCGCCGACACCCTTCTCCTGCAGGTCAGGATCGGTGGGACGGGTCAGGCTGTTGTCGAGCCAGACGAAATAGAACGAGGAGCCGATCCACGCGATCGCCGTGATGACGTGCACCCAGCGCAGCAGCAGATTGGCCCAGTCGAGAATGTAGCCTTCCATGTCTTGTCTCCTGTTTCCCTATGCCACCGCTTCAGCTGCCGCGGTAGGTCGAGTACGACCAGGGCGAGACCAGGAGGGGCACGTGGTAGTGCGCGTTGACATCGGCAATGCCGAAGCGCAGGGGCACCACGTCCAGGAAAGCCGGCTCGGGCAGCTGCGTGCCTTGCGCGCGGAAGTAGTCGCCCGCGGCGAATTCCAGCTCGTACACGCCAACGGCGAAGTCCGCGCCTTCCAGCAGCGGCTGGTCGCAACGGCCGTCGTGGTTCGTCACGACTGTCTTCAGGGTTTCGCGACGATTGTCGACAATCTTATGAAGAGTAACCGACATGCCCTTGCCGGGCGTGCCGGCAGCGGTGTCAAGTACGTGTGTGGTCAAGCGTCCCATCGTGTTTTTCCTTAGGCGATTGGGTTGTGAGGGGCGCCGCTGCCTTCACTAGCACCATTTGTGGGAATGGTGCCCGCTCGGTACGTCTGGTAACGCATCCCGGCGCTGGGTGGTGCGTGGCGACAATGCGCCTGCACTACCCGGTTGGCAATTCAGGGATTTCCCTGAGTTGTCGAAAACCTGAGTCGGTTTTGTTGACAATATTGAAGCAGTAACCAAATAATTGTCAACAATTTTTGGATCACCGCTGCCTGATGTCCAGGATTTGCGGTGCCCTGCCTGACTGCTGGTGCCACGATGTCCAAGAGCCTGAAGCTGATTGCCGCCAACGCCGAAACCAAGGCCGACGCCGAGCTGACCGAGATCCAAGCGGGCAAGCCCGCCAAGCCCGCACGCAAGGGCTCGGTCGAAGAGCGCATGTATCACGAGATCTACGACGCGATCATGGAGCACCGGCTGCCGCCGCGCACCAAGCTGACCGAGCATTCCCTTTGCGAGATCTATGCCACCGCGCGGCACACGGTGCGCAAGGTGCTGTCGCACCTGGCAGCCGACGGCATGGTCGATCTCGAACCCAACCGCGGCGCCTTTATCGCCAGCCCCTCCACCGACGAAGCGCACGACATGTTCGAGCTGCGCCAGATGCTGGAACGCGCGGTGCTGGAAAAGCTTGCCGGCATGCCCGACGTCAAGGCCGTGATCGCGCCGCTGCGCCAGATGGTGGCCAGCGAGCGCCAGGCGTTCCTCACGCATGACCGGCCCAAATGGATCCGCCTGTCCGCCGAGTTCCATACGGCGCTGGCGGAACTGTCGGGCAATGCGCTGCTGGTCAACATGATGCGCCGGCTGGTGTCGCGCACCACGCTGATGATCGCCAGCGTGGAAGCCCCGGGCAACAACGCCTGCTCGTTCGATGAACACGAAGAGATTCTCGACGCACTCGAACAGGGCAATGCCGCGCTGGCCCAGTCGCGCATGGCGCACCACCTTGGCGCCTGCGCCGACCGCGTGCAGCCGGACGAGCCGGGCAACTTCGATCTTCGCAGCGTACTAGGCCGCTCCACCTAGCACGGTGTTCCCGCCCCTGCCCCCAACTACAAGGCCAGACCCGGTCGGCAAACAGCACCCGGCTCACCGACGAGAGTGCTGAGACGACAGGCAGATAACGGTCCGGAGACCTTCCGGGATCCAGGACCGGGGCCATGGCAGTGGTGTTCCCATCAAACCAAAGGAGAGGAGACGCACCCATGAATTCCGCAAGCACCACGGTCCCGACGGACCTCACCAACGAGCGTTTGCCTTCCGGGCGCCTGCTCGCGCTCGGGTTGCAGCACGTTCTGGTGATGTACGCCGGCACGGTTGCCGTGCCCCTGATCGTTGGTGGCGCGCTCAAGCTGCCCAAGGACCAGCTGGCGTTCCTGATCAACGCCGACCTGTTCGCCGCGGGCCTGGCCACGCTGATCCAGGCCTTTGGTTTCTGGAAGTTCGGCATCCGCCTCCCCGTGATGATGGGCGTGACCTTCGCCTCGGTGGCGCCGATGATCGCCATCGGCACCGATCCCAATGTCGGCCTGCTCGGCATCTATGGCGCGGTGATCGCATCGGGGGTATTCGGCATCCTGATCGCGCCGATGATGGGGCGCATGCTGGGGCTGTTCCCGCCGGTGGTGACCGGCACGGTGATCACGCTGATCGGCGTGTCGCTGATGCGCGTGGGCATCAACTGGGCGGCCGGCGGCCAGCCCACCACCCGTGCCGTGATCGACGGCGTGGTCAAGGAGGTGCCCAACCTCGCCTACGGCGACCTGGCCAACCTCGGCATTGCCGGCCTGACGCTGCTGATCATCCTGCTGCTGACCAAGTACGGCCGCGGCCTGGTGGCCAACTGCGCAGTGCTGCTGGGCATCATCGCCGGCACGCTGGTGGCGATGGCGATGGGCAAGGTGTCGTTCGAAGGCCTGGATGAAGCCAGCTTCGTCGCCGTCATCACGCCGCTGCACTTCGGCATGCCGACCTTCGAAGTGACCGCCATCCTGTCGATGTGCATCGTCATGCTGATCACGCTGGTGGAGTCCACCGGCATGTTCCTGGCGCTGTCCGACATCACCGGCAAGAAGCTGAGCAACGAGGACCTGACCCGCGGCCTGCGCGCCGACGGCCTCGGCACCGTGATCGGCGGCATCTTCAACACCTTCCCGTACACCTCGTTCTCGCAGAACGTGGGCCTGGTGACGGTGACCGGCGTGCGCTCGCGCTACGTGGCGGCTGCCGGCGGCATCATCCTGATCGCCTTCGGCCTGTTCCCCAAGATGGCCCACGTGGTGGCCTCGGTGCCGCAGTTCGTGCTGGGCGGCGCCGGCATCGTGATGTTCGGCATGGTGGCCGCCACCGGCATCCGCATCCTGGGCTCGTGCGATTTCAACCGCAACCGCCACAACCTGTTCATCGTCGCCATCTCGATCGGCGCCGGCATGATCCCGACGCTGGCACCGACCTTCTTCCAGTACTTGCCGAAGTGGACCGGTCCGTTCACCCACAGCGGCATCGTGCTGGGCACGATCGTGGCCGTGGCGCTGAACCTGTTCTACAACGGCATCCAGTCGCGCGAGGAGGCCATGCGCAACGCCGCCGCCAACTCGCACGGCACCGAGTAACTGAAGCAACGGTATCGAAGTATCCGGCACCGCCGCCGGCACGACTGGCACGTTCATTGCGTGATGGTCGGCGCTTGCGGGCGGCGCGGCGGTGCCGGGCGTTTTCCTGAAGCAAGCAAAGACACATGACAAAAGATAACTATCCACGCGATCTCATCGGATATGGTGCCCGGCCGCCGCACGCCCGCTGGCCGGGCGGCGCGCGCGTTGCGCTGCAGTTCGTGCTCAACTACGAAGAAGGCGGCGAAAACTGCGTGCTGCACGGCGATGCCGCCTCCGAGCAGTTCCTTTCCGAGATCGTCGGCGCCGCGGCCTACCCCGACCGCCACATGAGCATGGAGGGCATCTACGAATACGGCTCGCGCGCCGGCGTCTGGCGCCTGCTGCGCGAGTTCGAGAAGCGCGGCCTGCCGCTGACCATCTTCGGCGTGTCGATGGCGCTGCAACGCCATCCTGAACTGACCCGCGCCTTTGTCGAACTGGGCCACGAGATCGCCTGCCACGGCTGGCGCTGGATCCACTACCAGGGCATCGACGAAGCCACCGAGCGCGAGCACATGCGCATCGGCATGCAGATCATCAAGGACCTGACCGGCGAACTGCCGCTGGGCTGGTACACCGGCCGCGACAGCCCCAACACGCGCCGCCTGGTGGTGGAGCACGGCGGCCTCCTGTACGACTCGGACTACTACGGCGACGACCTGCCCTTCTGGACCGAGGTCGAAGTCACCGGCGGCGAGAAGAAGCCACACCTGGTGGTGCCGTACACGCTCGACTCCAACGACATGCGCTTTGCCACGCCGCAGGGCTTCAATACCGGCGAACAGTTCTTCCAGTACCTGAAGGATGCGTTCGACGTGCTGTACGAGGAAGGCGACCCGAGCGGCCAGGACAGCCCCAAGATGCTGTCGATCGGCATGCACTGCCGCCTGCTCGGCCGCCCGGGCCGCTTCCGCGCGCTGCAGCGCTTCCTCGACTATGTGCAGGGACACGACAAGGTGTGGATCTGCCGCCGTGTCGACATCGCCCGCCACTGGGCCGATACCCACCCCTACCCCCCCCCGGAACCAAGCATGAGCCAGACCTACACCATCGCCCAACTCAACACCATGCCTGTCGCGGAGTTCGTGCAGGTGCTGGGCGGCATCTACGAACACTCGCCGTGGTTTGCCGAGACCGCAGCCGCGCAGCGGCCCTTCGCCGACGGCGCCGCGCTGGCGCAGGCACTGCGCAAGGCGGTCGATGAAGCGGGCGAGGCGGCCCAGCTCAAGCTGGTGCGCGCCCACCCGGAGCTGGCCGGCAAGGCCGCCGTGCGCGGCGAGCTGACCGCCGAATCCACGCGCGAACAAAGCGGCGCCGGCCTGAACCTGTGCACGCCCGAGGAGTTCGACCGCCTGCAGTCGCTCAACGCGGCCTATAACCACAAGTTCGGCTTCCCGTTCATCCTGGCCGTGCGCGGCTACGACCGTCACGGGATCATCGCGGAGTTCGCGCGCCGACTGGAAAACACGCCGCAGCAAGAGTTGCAAACTTGCATCAACCAGATCCATCGCATTGCGCAGTTCCGGCTTGACGACTTAGTATCCGCCTGAGCAAAAAAGCGTCACCTGTATAACAAAAAACGCTGTACCCGATGCCGCCGGCACCCATGCACCACCCCTCACCGAGCCAAGCCAGGCGGCACGAATAAAAGCACCAAGACATTAGAAGAACCCGACAGGGACCCAGTACACAACGTTCCAAGCAGGATCAAAAACCACGGAGGTCTAACAATGCAGAAGCAGTACAAGCCGGCACTAAAGCTGGCGGCAGTAGCGGCTACCCTTTTTTCCGGTGCGGCCATGGCCCAGTCCAGCGTCACGCTGTACGGCCAGGCTGACATGTTCATCGGCGGCGTCAAGAGCCCGGGTTCGGGCGAGCGCGCATGGGTGGCCAACTCGGGCGGTATGCAGACGTCCTACTGGGGCATCAAGGGCACCGAAGACCTGGGCGGCGGCACCAAGGCCATCTTCGACCTGAACGGGTTCTTCCGCACGGACAGCGGCAACAGCGGCCGCTTCACCGGCGACTCGATGTTCAGCCGCAACGCGTACGTCGGCCTGCAGAATGACAAGCTGGGTACGTTGAAGCTGGGCCGCAACACCACCCCGTACTTCATCTCGACCATCCTGTTCAACCCGCTGGTCGACTCGTACGTGTTCTCGCCGACCATCTTCCACACCTACTTCGGTGCGGCCAGCAATGGCGTGGTGGATCCGGGCATCATCGGCGACTCGGGCTGGAGCAACTCGGTGCTGTACTCCACCCCGAACTTCGGCGGCCTGAGTGCGAACCTGATCTACTCGGCAGGCGAGAAGGCAGGTGCCGCGGGCCAGAACAAGTGGGGCGGCAACCTGATGTACTTCAACGGGCCGTTCGCCGCGACCGTCGCGTTCCAGCAGGTCCGCTTCAACGCCGTTCCCGACGACCTGTCGGTAGCAGGCCTGAGCCGCCAGGACGCTGTGCTGGGCGGCATCACGTACGACTTCAAGGTGGTCAAGCTGTTCGCCCAGGGCCAGTACATCAAGACCAAGGCCAGCACGGCCGCCAGCGGCGACATCAAGCACACCAACGGTCAGGTCGGGGCCTCGGTACCGGTCGGTGCCGGCAACGTGCTGGCGTCCTACGCCTATGGCAAGACCGAGAACGCGATCGGTGACTTCAAGCGCAACACGTTTGCCGTCGCCTACGACTACAACCTGTCCAAGCGCACCGACGTCTACGCCGCCTACTACTACGACAAGATCACCGGCATCGAGCACGGCGATACCTTCGGCGTGGGCATGCGTCACAAGTTCTGATGGCGTAAGCGCCTCACCGGCAGCACTGGAGCCCGCCTTCCCGGCGGGCTTTTTCATTGCCGCGCACGCGTCACTTTAGGCAAGACTTTTGCCCCGGAATGCTGCGGCGCGCCATTCCCTGCTAAGCTTCACACCGGATCGGAAGCCCGCGCTCCATAGTCGGATTCAATTGGAACGGCCCCCGCCCGCTACCTAGATTGGTGTTCCAGGCCTCAAAAAACGATCCTAGAGAGGTGATTCATGCGGCGATATCCGAAGACCCGTTCCGAACTGATGGCCATCCTGAACCAGTGCCTCGACAACAACCCCGAGTGCGGCGAATGCGAGTTGCACGCGGTGCGAATGCACCAGCCTGACCATACCGGATGCAACTGGAGCGCCGAGGTCGATTTCCCGCAAGAATCCGTCGACAACCTGGGCACGCAGCTCGCCGCGGCCAAGTCGATCATTGTCGTAATGCGCGAGCAGTACAACGTGCTGCAATAGCCACCGAACCAGCAGCGTGCCCTGCGCGCTTGCCGCGGGGCACCATCAAAGAAAAAGCCGGATCATCAGACCCGGCTTTTTACATTGGCTCACGCCTTTCAGCGCATCAGCGCACCGCGTTGCTCTCCGCCACCGCCACGGCCGTCATGTTGACGATCCGGCGCGTAGTGGCCTGCGGGTTCAGGATATGCACCGGCTTGGCCGCGCCCAGCAGGATCGGGCCCACCGTGACGCCCTGCCCGCCCGTGATCTTGAGCAGGTTGAAGGCGATATTGGCGGCGTCCAGCGTCGGCATCACCAGCAGGTTGGCGCTGCCGGCCAGCTTGGTCGACGGCAGGAAATGGCGGCGCACGTCTTCGTCCAGGGCAGCGTCGCCCTGCATCTCGCCTTCCACTTCCAGGTGCGGAGCCACCTTGGCCAGAATCCCCGCGGCCTCGCGCATCTTGCGCGCCGACGGACGGGTAGAAGAGCCGAACATCGAGTGCGACATCAGCGCGACCTTGGGAACCAGGCCGAAACGCGCGATTTCCTCAGCGGCCAGTTGCGTGATCGCGGCCAGTTCGTCGGCGGTGGGATCGTCGTTGACGAAGGTGTCGGTGATGAACAGCGTATGCTTTTCGAGCATCAGCGCGTTCATCGCGGCGAACACCTTGGCGCCCGGCGCCAGGCCGATCACGTCGCGCACGTGCTCGAGGTGTGCCTCGAAGCGGCCCACCGTGCCGCACAGCAGCGCATCGGCATCGCCCATGTGCATCAGCATGGCGCCGATCAGCGTGTTGGAGCGGCGCAGTGCCACCTTGGCCATGTCCGGCGTCACGCCGTCGCGGCCGCGCAGCGCGTGGTAGGCCTCGTGGTAGGCGCGATAGCGCGGGTCTTCTTCCGGATTGACCAGATCGAAGTCCACCCCGGCCTTGAGGCGCAGGCCGGCCTTCTCGATGCGCATCTGGATCACGTGCGGGCGGCCGATCAGGGTGGGGCGGGCCAGCCCTTCGTCGACCACGGTCTGCACGGCACGCAGCACGCGCTCTTCCTCGCCCTCGGCGTAGGCCACACGCTTGGGCGCGGCCTTGGCGGCCGAGAACACCGGCTTCATGATCAGGCCGGTGTGATAGACATAGGTGGACAGCTGCTGGCGATACGCCTCGAGATCCTTGATCGGGCGCGTGGCCACGCCGGATTCTTCCGCGGCCTTGGCCACCGCCGGCGCGATCTTCTCGATCAGGCGCTGGTCGAACGGCGTCGGGATGATGTAGTCCGGGCCGAACTTCAGCTCACGGCCGCCGTAGGCGGCGGCAACGGCGTCGTTCAGCTCGGCCTCGGCCAGCTCGGCGATGGCCTTGACGCAGGCCAGCTTCATCGCTTCCGTGATCTTGGTCGCGCCGCAATCCAGCGCGCCGCGGAAGATGTACGGGAAGCACAGCACGTTGTTGACCTGGTTCGGGTAGTCCGAACGGCCAGTGGCGATGATGCAGTCCGGTCGCGCGGCCTTGGCCACTTCCGGGCGGATTTCCGGCTCGGGGTTGGCCAGCGCCAGGATGATGGGCTTGTCGGCCATGGTCTTGACCATCTCGGCGGTCAGCACGCCGGCGGTCGAGCAACCCAGGAAGACGTCGGCGTCCTTGACGATGTCAGCCAGCGTGCGCGCCGAGGTGTCCTGCGCATAGCGCGCCTTGTTGGCTTCCATGTTGGCGTCGCGGCCAACATAGATCACGCCCTTGGAGTCCACCACCGAGATGTTCTCGCGCTTCACGCCGAGGCTGACCATGGTGTCCAGGCAGGCAATGGCGGCCGCGCCGGCGCCGGACACGGCCAGCTTCACCTTGGCGACGTCCTTGCCGACCACCTTCAGGCCATTGAGCAGCGCCGCGGTAGAAATGATCGCGGTGCCGTGCTGGTCGTCGTGGAAGACGGGGATGTTCATGCGCTCGCGCAGCTTCTGCTCGATGTAGAAGCATTCCGGCGCCTTGATGTCTTCCAGGTTCACGCCGCCCAGCGTGGGCTCGAGCGCGGCAACGATCTCGACGATCTTGTCCGGGTCGCGCGCGTCGAGCTCGATGTCGAACACATCGATGCCGGCGAACTTCTTGAACAGGCAGCCCTTGCCCTCCATCACCGGCTTGCCGGCCAGCGGGCCGATATCGCCCAGGCCCAGCACGGCGGTGCCGTTGGTGACCACGGCCACCAGGTTGGCGCGCGAGGTGTACTCGGCGGCGGTGGCGGGGTCCTTGGCGATTTCCTCGCAGGCATAGGCCACGCCCGGCGAATATGCCAGCGACAGGTCGCGCTGGTTGGACAGCGCCTTGGTCGCGGTTACCTGGATCTTTCCCTTGGTGGGGCTGCGGTGGTATTCCAGCGCGGCGAGGCGCAATTGCGCTTCAGGACTGTTCGGGGCATGTTGCGGTGCATCACCGCTATTCTTGCTGCTCATTGGCTCGTCCGGAAAATGGCCCGAACCGGAAGCGCCCCTCTCCCGCCAAGATCCGGCTCAGCCCCGATCGAGAAATCTCAGGATACGGGCCGGCAGCGAAGGACAACGCCTGGCAGCGAAACTGGCGATCCCGGCAGACAGGCCGGAAAAATCGAGCAACCATTCTAGCCCACGTGTCCGCGCAAAGTACCACCAGAGCCCGCCTGCAGGCCGCTTTTTGGGTGGATTATTCCAGTTAAACAGCTTTTACCATTGCGTATGCAATGCAGGTGCAGACGCATGCCCGTGCATGCATCCGCACGCATCGCCTGGCAGGGACCGCGCGGCCGGCCCCGGCCGCCCTACTTTGCGTTTTTCTCGACCTCGAGCGTCACCCGGCGCGGACGGCCGCTCTCGGCCGGGAAGTCGGTAAAGGCGCTGCGGATCAGGTAGGGCATGACCGCAGGCAGGCTGCCGTTCTCGGTCTGGTTCTGCGCGGTGACCTGGTAGACCCGCTTGCCGCTGGCCGCATCCCTGAAATACACCCGCAGGCTGGAGAACGTCACCGGAATGTCGCGCACCACGGTCTGCGGCGGCCAGTAGCCCGGCCCCCATGGGCCCCACGGACCCCAGGGCCCGTACGGGCGGTAGTAGCCAGGCCCCCAGTACGGGCCCCACGGGCCGTACCACGGGTCCGGATAGACGGTCTCGGCCACGCGCACGATGCCGGGCGCGGCATCGAAGTCCATGCTGACGCGATAGCGCGCCTGTTTCGCCGGCGCCTGCTCGAAGCCGATCTCCGCCAGCGCCGCGGCCAGCCACTGCTCATAGGTCTGGCGGTCAAGCTGCGCCGCCTGCTCGGCGCTGCGCTCGAAGCTGTAGGTGCGCGGCGCATCGTTCTGCCAGCCGGGCTGGCGGAACGCCGTGACATCGGTCACCACCGTGCTGGCGCACCCTGACAGCAACAGCGCCGCCAGCAACGCCATCGCCCCCCACCACCTGCGCGGCCCCGCCGCTCCTGCCTTGCCGACACCGCCTGCGCGCTGCCACATAGTGCTACCTCGCTTTCCGCTGAATACCCACGTGTCTCTGAGACCACGCCGCCGGCGCGGAATTCCCCGCAGCTTGCCGATGCCGTGCTGCGCCGGGCCGCGCCCCGACCCCTTGGCTACAATGAGGACTTCAGCGCCATGCTTCGCTGCCGCGCGCATGGCCCGCCCCCTTTCCTAACGGTCTTCCGAAGACAGGATCTTTCCATGCTGCGCACCGACACGCCCGTTACCGTCTATCGCAAAGACTATACCCCGCCGCCGTTCGCCATCGACCACGCCGAACTGGTGCTGGACCTCGATCCCCAGCGCACCGTGGTCACCAGCACGCTGCGCTTCGCGCGCCAGGCCGGCGCGCCCGACGCAGCGCTGGTGCTGGCCGGCGAGGAACTCGAACTGATCGGCGTCAGCCTGGACGGCAAGCCGGTCGCCAACGCGACCCAGGATGCCGGCACGCTGACCATCCCCGGCCTGCCGGCGCAGGGCACGCTGGAGATCACCACCGCTTGCCAGCCCGCGGCCAATACCACGCTGTCGGGCCTGTATGTGTCCAACGGCAACTTCTTCAGCCAGTGCGAAGCCGAGGGCTTCCGCCGCATCACCTACTTCCTGGACCGCCCCGACGTGATGGCGACCTACCGCGTCACGCTGCGCGCCGACCGCGCCGCCTATCCGGTGCTGCTGTCCAACGGCAACCTGGTGGGCCAGCGCGAACTGCCCGACGGCCGCCATGAAGCCGTATGGGAAGACCCGTTCCGCAAGCCGGCCTACCTGTTCGCGCTGGTCGCGGGCAAGCTCGAATGCATCGAGGAACGGATCCAGTCCGCCTCCGGCAAGGACAAGCTGCTGCAGGTCTGGGTCGAGGCGCGCGACCTCGACAAGACCCGCCACGCCATGGATTCGCTGATCCATTCGATCCGCTGGGACGAGCGCCGCTTCGGGCTGGAACTGGACCTGGACCGCTTCATGATCGTCGCCGTGGGCGACTTCAACATGGGCGCAATGGAGAACAAGGGCCTGAACATCTTCAACACCAAGTACGTGCTGGCCAACGCGCAGACCGCCACCGACACCGACTTCGCCAATATCGAGGCGGTGGTCGGCCATGAGTACTTCCACAACTGGACCGGCAACCGCGTGACCTGCCGCGACTGGTTCCAGCTTTCGCTCAAGGAAGGCCTGACGGTGTTCCGCGACCAGGAGTTCTCGGCCGACATGATGGGCTCGGAATCCGGCCGTGCGGTCAAGCGCATCGAGGACGTGCGCGTGCTGCGCCAGGTGCAGTTCCCCGAGGACGCCGGCCCGATGGCGCACCCGGTGCGCCCCGACAGCTATGAAGAGATCAATAACTTCTACACGGTCACCGTGTACGAGAAAGGCGCCGAAGTCGTGCGCATGTACCAGACCCTGCTCGGCCGCGACGGCTTCCGCAAGGGCATGGACCTGTACTTCCAGCGCCATGACGGCCAGGCCGTCACCTGCGACGACTTCCGCGCGGCCATGGCCGATGCCAACGGCCGCGACCTGACGCAGTTCGGCCTGTGGTACAGCCAGGCCGGCACCCCGGTGGTGACGGCGCGCACGGACTGGAACGGCGACGACGGCAGCCTGACGCTGACGCTGTCGCAGCGCTGCCCCAAGGTCGGCATCGAGACCCGCGCCGGCACGCCCGAGAAGCAGCCCTTCCATATCCCGTTCGCGCTCGGGCTGCTTGGCGCAGACGGCAAGGACCTGCCGCTGCAGCTCGAAGGCGAAAGCACGCCCGGGACGACCACGCGCGTGCTCGACTTCACGCAGGCCGAGCAGAGCTTCCGCTTCATCAACCTGCCGCGCGGCGCCAGTGCCCCGCTGCCCTCGCTGCTGCGCAACTTCTCGGCGCCGGTGATCGTCGATGCCGAGTACACCGACGCGCAGCTGACCTTCCAGCTGTCGCACGACAGCGATGCCTTCAACCGCTGGGAAGCCGGCCAGCGCCTGGCCACGCGCGCGCTGCTGCAGCTGGTGGCCGAGGTCCAGGCCGGGCGCGAGCTCAAGCTCGATCCCGCGCTGGTGCAGGCCATGCGCGCCGTGCTCACCGACGACACGCTCAACCCCGCCTTCCGCGAACAGGCGCTGGTGCTGCCCGCCGAGGCCTACCTGGCCGAGCGCATGGGCGTGGCCGATCCCGCCGCCATCCACCGCGCCCGCCAGTTCATGCGTGAAGGCCTGGCGCGCGCGCTGCAGGCCGACTGGCTCGCCGCCTACGAGGGCAATGCCACGCCGGGCGCCTACTCGCCCGATGCCACCTCCGCCGCCAGGCGCGCACTGCGCAACCTTGCGCTCGGCTACCTGGCCGACGGCGGCGATGCCGCGATGCAGGCGCTGGCCGAGCAGCAGTACCAGAACGCCGACAACATGACCGACCGCTTCGCCGCGCTGTCGGCGCTGGTCAACAGCTTCGCCCCCGGCCGCGAGCACGCGCTGGCGGACTTCTATGAGCGCTTCGAGGACGACCCGCTGGTGATCGACAAATGGTTCTCGCTGCAAGGCATGCAGCGCGGTGAAGTCGGCCCGCACGCCGGCAAGCGCACCATCGACACCGTGCTCGCGCTGATGGAGCACCCCGCCTTCAACCTGCGCAACCCCAACCGCGCGCGTTCGCTGATCTTCAGCTTCTGCTCCGGCAACCCGGCCCAGTTCCACGCCCAGGACGGCTCGGGCTACCGCTTCTGGGCCGACCAGGTGCTGGCGCTCGACGCCATCAACCCGCAAGTGGCGGCGCGCCTGGCGCGGGTGATGGACCGCTGGCAGAAGTACGAACTGGCGCTGCGCGACCGCATGCGCGCCGAACTGGAACGCGTCGCCGCCAGCAGCACGCTGTCGCGCGACGTGCGCGAGATCGTCGGCAAGGCGCTGGCCGCCTGAGCGGCGGGAACGACACAAGGAGGCCCGCCAACGCCCCCTTTGCCCGGCCAAGCGCGGCCGGGCATGTAGAATTGCGGCCATCCAAGGAGAACCAACCATGACTCGCATCAGCCTCACCCGCTACCTGGTCGAGGAGCAGCGCAAGCACAACACGATCCAGCCCGAACTGCGGCTGCTGATCGAAGTGGTCGCGCGCGCCTGCAAGGCCATTTCCAACGCCGTCAGCAAGGGCGCCCTCGCCGGCGTGCTGGGCTCGGCCGGCACCGGCAACGTCCAGGGCGAAACCCAGCAGAAGCTGGACGTGATCGCCAATGAAGTGCTGCTCGACGCCAATGAATGGGGCGGCCACCTCGCCGCGATGGCGTCGGAAGAAATGGAATCGTTCTACGAGATTCCCAACCGCTACCCGAAGGGCGAATACCTGCTGATGTTCGACCCGCTGGACGGCTCGTCGAACATTGACGTCAACGTCTCGATCGGCACCATCTTCTCGGTGCTGCACATGCCCAAGCCGGGCCAGACCGTGACCGAGGCCGACTTCATGCAGCCCGGC
Organism: Cupriavidus sp. CPT47-8839-RL05A; assembly: GCF_058792255.1. Classification (NCBI taxonomy): domain Bacteria; kingdom Pseudomonadati; phylum Pseudomonadota; class Betaproteobacteria; order Burkholderiales; family Burkholderiaceae; genus Cupriavidus; species Cupriavidus sp. CPT47-8839-RL05A. The sequence continues at coordinate 80,722 of NZ_JBYTEG010000025.1, forward strand.
ACCCACCAGGTCGCCGCCGGCTACGCCGTCTACGGCCCGCAGACCACCCTGGTGCTGACCGTCGGCAACGGCGTGCACATGTTCACGCTCGACCGCGAGGCAGGCAGCTTCGTGCTGACGCACTCCAATGTGACGATCCCGGACGACACCAAGGAATTCGCCATCAACATGTCGAACATGCGCCACTGGGCCCCGCCCGTGCGCCGCTACATCGACGAATGCCTGGCCGGCGAAGAAGGCCCGCGCGGCAAGAACTTCAACATGCGCTGGGTCGCCTCGATGGTCGCCGACGTGCACCGCATCCTGACCCGCGGCGGGATCTTCATGTACCCGTGGGACCAGCGCGAGCCGGAAAAGCCGGGCAAGCTGCGCCTGATGTACGAAGCCAACCCGATGGCGATGCTGGTCGAGCAGGCCGGCGGCGCCGCCACCAACGGCCACCAGCGCATCATGGACGTGCAGCCCGAAAAGCTGCACCAGCGCGTCTCCGTGATCCTGGGCTCCAAGAACGAAGTGGAACGCGTCACGCGCTACCACCTGGAAGCCGAAGGCAAGGCCTGATTCCGGCCGCGCGGCAATAGCACGGGGCGCCCAGGTGGCGCCCCGTTTTCTTTCGGCCCCGGCCGGATGGCACGGGCGACACAAAAGGGGTTCACAGGGCGGAAAAACGCTGCTATTATTGCGGGCTGTTCCAGTTCACCGGAACATGTTGCCGAAGTAGCTCAGTCGGTAGAGCAGCTCATTCGTAATGAGAAGGTCGGGGGTTCGATTCCTCTCTTCGGCACCACAGAATTCCAGGGCATCGCCCACACAAGCCAACCCGGACAGCGTCACGCTCTCCGGGTTTTTTGTTGCCTGTGATCGGGCAAAGCCGGCGGTGGCAGCGGGCGCCCCAGCCGGTGCGCCCACCAGTAGCGGAAGGGATGATCGAAGTCGGGATAAAGCACCGGCTGGCTGAAGCAGCCGGCACGCTTCATCAGGAGGTAGGCAGCAAGCATGGCCGCCCAAAAAACTAGCAGTTCCACGATAACGGCCACCCTTGGATTTACAGGCGGCTGTTTTCATTATAGGTAGCCGCCTACCCCAGGGGGACGATGGCGCACCCGTGCAAACCCTAGGGTCTGTTCCCTCAATACACATCCGGAACGATCATCTCCTTCGGCACCGGTTGCCGCACATAGTCCTCATGCCGTTCGCGCCCCGGCAGCACCACGCTGGGTGCCTCCACTTCCGCATAGGGCACCTGGCTCAGCAGGTGATGGATGCAGTTCAGCCGTGCGCGCTTCTTGTCGTCGGCCTGCACCACCCACCACGGCGCCTCGGCAATATGCGTGCGCTCGAGCATGATTTCCTTGGCCTTGGTGTAGTCCTCCCAGCGGCGCTGCGATTCCAGGTCCATCGGGCTCAGCTTCCACTGCTTGAGCGGATCGTGGATGCGGCTGAGGAAGCGCAGGCGCTGTTCGTCGTGCGTGATCGAGAACCAGTACTTGATCACCTGGATGCCGGAGCGCACCAGCATCTTTTCGAACTCGGGCACTGAGCGGAAGAACTCTTCGTACTGGTCGTCGGAGCAGAAGCCCATCACGCGCTCGACGCCGGCGCGGTTGTACCAGCTGCGGTCGAACAGCACGATCTCGCCGGCGGCGGGCAAGTGCGCCACGTAGCGCTGGAAGTACCACTGGGTGCGTTCGCGGTCGTTGGGCGCTGGCAGCGCCGCCACGCGGCAGACGCGCGGGTTCAGGCGCTGCGTGATGCGCTTGATCACGCCGCCCTTGCCGGCGGCGTCGCGTCCTTCGAAGATGATGACGATCTTGTGTCCGGTGGCTGCCACCCAGCTCTGCAGCCGCACCAGTTCGCCCTGCAGGCGGAACAGCTCGCGGAAATAGTGGCGGCGGCTGTCCTGCTCGGCCTCGTCGTCCAGGTGCACCGGATCGCCGAAGGCCTCGCTGGCTTCGCGGTCGTCCAGTTCCAGTTCGATCTCTTCGTCGTAGTAGTCGGCCACCTCGTTGTGGATGCGCCGCACCAATTCTGCTTCGCCCGGTCTCATCTGATCTGCTCTCCCTGTGGATACAACGCGGTCGCGCCGATACTCGCATGCCGGTATTGCAGCCGCGTGAAGGCGGGGCAGGCCAACCGCCCTGCCCCGCCTTCCTGCCTGCCCCTGCAGATTACGCCAGTTACGCCGCCGGATTGATGTTGTGGTTGTGGCGGAACAGGTTGCCCGGGTCATAGCGCCGCTTCACCTCGACCAGCCGGTCGTAGTTGGGCCCGTAGGCCGCGCCGATGCGGTCGGTTTCTTCCTGCGTCAGGAAGTTCACATAGACGCTGCCCAGCGCGAAGGGCGCTGCCGCGCGGAACACTTCACGGGCCCAGCTGATGCACTTGTCGTCGTCAGTGGGCGCGTCCCAGCGCCCGTGCAGGTTCATGATGAAGTTGGCGTCGCGGCTGGCGTAGGCGGTGGCATCGGGCGCGACGCGGTTGGTCTGCCCGCCCATGGCGCCGATAAAGACCTCGCATTGCGGCGAGGGCAGTTTGCCGATCTGTTCGATCAGCATCGTGATCAGGCCGTCGTCCAGCCCGGCGAAGTTGTGCGATTTCCAGTAGTTGCGCGCGCCCGGTGTCAGCAATGGATCGAACGCCTGCTGCCATGCCGTGAGCGGCATCGGGCCGAGATGCTCGCCATAGGGTGTGCCGAGCTTGCGCAACGGCTCGACCAGTTCGGGGCCTTTGTCAGGCGGGCCGATATAGCAGATCGCCAGTGCCGCGACCGGCTTGCCGTGCGTCTCGGGCGGCAGGAACGGCAGCGGCGGCGCCTGGCGCAGCACCACCCAGACGGTCAGCTCGTCAGGCATCGACTTGAACAGTTCACGGTAGGCCGGCAACACCGCGGCGGCCTGTTCCAGCGGATAGACGATCAGCCCGCCATAGATCTCGGGGCCGACCGGGTGCAGCCGGAACTCGAACATCGTCACCACGCCGAAGTTGCCGCCGCCGCCGCGCAGCGCCCAGAACAGGTCGGCGTTCTCGCCGGCGCTGGCGCGCACCAGCTTGCCGTCGGCGGTCACGACCTGTGCCGCCACCAGGTTGTCGACGGTGGTGCCGAACTTGCGGCTGAGCCAGCCGAAGCCGCCGCCGAGCGTCAGCCCGGCCACGCCGGTGGTGGAGTTGATGCCCAGTGGCGTGGCGAGGCCAAAGGCCTGCGCCTCGTGGTCGAAATCGCGCAGCGTGGCGCCGGGCTCCACATAGCCGCGTTGCGCGTGGGGATCGATGCGCACGGATTTCATCTGCGACAGGTCCAGCACCATGCCGTCCTCGCAGATCGCCAGCCCGCCGATATTGTGGCCGCCGCCGCGTATCGACAGCAGCACGCCATGGTCGCGCGCGAAGTTGACCGCGGCGATCACGTCGGCAGCGCCCGCGGCCTGCACGATCAGTGGCGGACGGCGGTCGATCATCGCGTTCCAGATGCGGCGCGCTTCGTCGTAGCCGCTGTCGTCCGGCTGCAGCAGGCGCCCGCGCAGCTGCGCCTTGAGTGCCTCAATGTGTTCCTGCGATGGCTGGGCCATAGTGTGCCTCCCGATGCTGGTTGGAAACATCGGACGGCGCGCGGCGTCTGGGTGCAGGGAAATGGCCACGAGGACCGATGACTAGATCATTTAAGGCAGTCACCGCTTGAATGTAAATGGGCCTTTGGCCCCACGCGCACAATCCCCATGGCAAGTGCCGCAACGCGTTCATGCCGCCCCGCCACCCTGCCGGCCTATCATGAATGAACAGCCGGGACGGCGCCCTCGCGCCGTCCGTCTGCACCATGAACACAGCCAGCCACCCTCCCCTGTTCTTGTGCGGCGACGTGATGACCGGGCGCGGCATCGACCAGATCCTCGCGCATCCCAGCCAGCCGCTGCTGCATGAATCGTATGTGCATTCGGCGCTCGACTACGTGCGCCTGGCCGAGCATAAGGCCGGCCCGATCGCACGCCCCGCCGCGCCGGAGTACCCCTGGGGCGATGCCCTGGCGGAACTGGAAAGCCGCGCTGCGCGGCCGCGCATCGTCAACCTGGAAACCGCCGTCACCACCAGCGACGATGTCTGGCCCGGCAAGGCGGTGCACTATCGCATGCATCCGGACAATGTCGCCTGCCTGCAGGCCGCCGGCATCGACTGCGCAGTGCTGGCCAACAACCATGTGATGGACTGGGGACGCGCGGGCCTGACGGATACGCTGGCAGCGCTGGACGGCGCGCATATCGCGCATGCCGGCGCCGGCCCCGACGAGGCAAGCGCGGCGCACGCCGCACTGCTGCAGCGGCCCGGCGGCGGCCGCGTGCTGGTGCTGGCCCTCGCCATGGAAAATGCCGGCACCCCCGCGGCCTGGCGCGCCAGCGCCGGACATTCCGGCGTGAACCTGCTGGAAGACTGGTCGGTGGCATCGCGCGAACGCATTGCCGCGCAGGTGCGCAAGTTCAGGCGTGCCGGCGACATCGTGGTGGTATCGATCCACTGGGGCCCGAACTGGGGCTACCACATCGACCCCGCGCAACGCGCCTTCGCCCGCGCGCTGGTGGAGGGCGGCGAAATCGACATCGTGCACGGGCATTCCTCGCATCATCCGCTCGGGATTGAGCTGCATGCCGGCAAGCCGATCCTGTACGGCTGCGGCGATTTCATCAACGACTACGAAGGCATCGGCGGCTACGACGCTTACCGGCCGGACCTGGCGCTGATGGTCTTTGTCAGCTTCGATGCCGGCGGCAGCGCCGACCTGCGGCTGGTGCCGTTGCGGCGCAGCCATTTCCGGCTGGCCTATGCGCGCGAAGTGGATATGGCGTGGCTGCAGGCCATGTTCGAAGACGAGGGACGGGCACTCGGCACCCGGGTGGAGCGCAGCGGCTTGCACGAACTGCGCTTGTGGGCGGCTTGAGCCTCAGCCCATGAAAAAGCCCGCCGTTGCGGCGGGCTGCCCGAAAGCCAATCGCCACGCGTCAGTGGCGATGGATCATGTGGTCAAACCAGGTGCGCACCGACTGCTCCTGCTGCTGCAGCAGCGTCGGGTTCTTTTCCCGCAACATCCAGATGGTAAATGCGGCGCACGCAACAAGGGCGATCAGGACCAGCGCGGTAATCAAGGTGGCGGCCATCGCAACCTCCTTTGGATAATGGTTGCACCTTCAGTGTAGTTCGCCCGGCAGCCGTCCCGGAAAGCAGAAAGGCCAGCCTTGATGGCTGGCCTTCCGGTTATTCCAGTGCCACGTGAGTTGGTTCCGTGTAACGCTTCCGCAGAGTGCTGATCCGCTTCTTCATTCACTGCCCGACTCTAGCTCACTCGCCCATCCTGCGGCACCCCAGGACATAACTGCAGCATAGTACAAATCCCCGCGGATAACAGCGCGCGTTCAGCTGACAGCGATGCGGTCGTCGACCAGGCGGATCTGGCCGCCAGGCTTGTCTTCCATCACTTTGAGCACGCGGCTGCCTACCTGCAGCGTGACGCCGCCATGGATGCGGCGCGCGGCGTCGATCACGGCCTCGGCGGCCGGCTGCATCTGCTGCCCCAGCTCGGCCAGGCGGGCCTCCAGCTCGAACAGGTCGCGCGACAGCTTGAACAGTGTCGCGCGTGCCTGTTCGCGCAGGTCGCCCACGGCCTTCTCGGGATGCTTGGCAAAGAAATCCACCAGCTGCCTGACCTTGTTCTGCTCTGCCAGCATGCGGCGGCGCTCGGCTTCCAGCGCGGCGCGCTGTGCGTCGGCAAATGGATTCAGGCCGACCTGGATGCTGGTGGCGGTGCCGGCCGGCGCGCCCAGCACCGCGGCGCGCACCGCCAGCAAGGCACGGCTGCGGCCGCCGCTGATGCTGCCCTGCGCGCCGGTGCCGCCCACCACGATGCGCTCGCCGGCAGCAACATCGCTCTGCCGGATGCCGCTTTCGACGTTGACCTCGGTCCCGGCCTCGACCACGGCGTTCTCGATAAAGCGCGCCTTCACCGCGCCCTTGCAGCGCACGCTGGCGCGGCTGATGCCGCCTTCGGCGCGGCCGGTGTCGGCCTTGCCGATAATGCCGCCCTTGACGATGACATTGCCGCCGGCCTCGACATTGGCGGCTTCGATGGTGCCCTCGACCACCACGTCGCCGCTGACGTTGACCGACATGCCGGTGCGGATGTCGCCCGACACGCGCAGCGTGCCGTCGAACGCCACGTTGCCCGAGTGCAGGTCGACCGATTCCACCTGCACCACGGGGCTGACCGAGATGCCGTGCACGCCAACCACCGGAGATCCGGCGATCACCGCGCGCAGCAGCTCCGCATCGTCGGCATCGGCGGCAGCGCCGGTCAGGCCTTCGGCAAAGGGCGGATCATCGACCGGATCGGCGGCGACGGGCTTGCCAAATACGTCGACGCCGTCATTGCCGCGCACCGCCGGAACGCGCCGCATCAGCGGCGTGCCGGGGCTGACCAGCAGCAGATTGCCCAGGTCGCGCAGGTCGACCTTGCCGGCCTCGTCGTCAGGCTGCGCCGGCTTGCGCGGTTCGAGCAGGTTGATGAAGCGCGCCGGCTCACCCTGGCGCGGCGCGACGCCGGCAGCAATGGTGCGCAGCTCGCAACGGCCTTCGGCCAGCGCGGCGTCCAGTGCCAGGGTCTGGATCGGCGCCACCACGCCGCGCGCCGCCGCGGCACGGCGGATGTCCTCGGCGCCGACCGGGCGGCCGCCTTCGGCTGGCAGCAGCGTCAGCCGCACTGCCAGGCCGTCGGCGGCGATGTCGAGCTCGAACGCGCCGTCGATCAGCGCACCGATGGTGGCATCGATCTCATGCTCGGCGCGCTGGCATTGCGCCAGGAACTGCGCCATCGCGCGCGCATCCAGCCGCGCCCCGGCCCAGCCCAGGCTGTCCAGGCATTGGCGCAGGCTGGCCTGGTCCGGCGGCAGCCTGCCTGGCTGCGGCGTGTAGCGCGCATGCACCTGCTCGCCTGGCTCGGCAAGCTCCAGGCGCAAACCCGACTCATGCGTCATGCGTCCCCTGAATCGTCTTGTGCAGCCGCGCGGCGGGTGCCGGCGCTCCGCTTGTTATCGATCCATAAACCAACGGCAGCAGCGCAGAGAACTTTAGCGCACACCTTGCCGCGTCGGCGGGGCTGCCATCGCCTTCGTGGACAAGCGCCTGGGGGGACGATCCGGACGATGTCCGGGCTATTTGACCGAGACCACCTCGATGGTACCGGTCTGGCCGCTCTGCACGACCTCCTGCTTCATGACCAGGCCCATGTCGGGGCAGTACCAGTCCGTAACGCTGGCGCTCGCCGGCGGCACCGACACGGTGTGGCCCGCCACCGTGACCGGCGCCATGGTCGTGCTGCGCTCGTAGCGGACCGGCCAGCAGGATTTCTGGCCGAGGCGGGTGGGGATGGTCGCGCGCTTGCCGACGACCTTGCCGCCGATGGTGACCTTGGCGGACGGGATCCTGGCCTGGCCGGCGCTCTGGCCGGCGGCGGTCATCTGCAGGTCCATGCGCACCGTCTGCGACTCGCCCGGCAGCCGCTGCCCTTCCGCTTCAATGACGCCGCCGTAGGCCAGCGTGCCGACCGCGCTGCTGTCGAGCATGCCTGATGCCGTGCCGGCGGCGCTCTTGCCCTCGACCTTGCCCGGCGCGCCGCCGCGCGAGATGGTCAGGCGGTCTTCGATCACCGCCATGGTGTAGTCCAGCCGCGTCTCGTTGCCCGAGCCGGCCGCGGCCACCTTCGACACGACGCTGATATTGGCATTGCACTGGCCCTTGCCCGACTTGCGCACGCCGGACACGGACATGGTCGCCGTGCCCGGCGCACCGCCCTGCATGGTCATGCGGATCTCGCCGCCGTCGTGCATCCACGGCGCATCGCAGACGCCGGCCGCTGCGGCTGCCGGCAGCAGCAGCGCAGCGAGGGCCACGCTTGCGCCAAGCGCCGTGCGGCGGTCCAGGGATTGACGCGCGCCAGCGCGGTCGGAATTCTTCGGCATCTGTCGCCTCTCCATTGGTCAGTTCAGCAAAGCACCGGCAGTCAGTCCTTGCATTGCGGCATGTCGCGGAAGCTGTCGCGCACCGTCGCACAGGACTGCGCCAGGCCATCCTTGTCGGAGACGCCGGCCCAGCGCGTGCGGATCGATTCCAGCTCGCCGGGCAGCCCGTCGCGCAGGGTCTGGGCGGCCGCGGCCTGCCCCGACTTGTCGAGCTTGGCCGCCATGTTCTCGGTGCAGGCGCGCTGCGCGGCCTCGGCTTCCTGGCAAGCCTTCGGCAAGGCATCGCTGGCCGCGGCGGAACGCCCTTCTTCCTTGCCACAGCCGGCAACAGCCAGCGCCAGCATGACCGGCAGGCAGGCACGCGGAATCCAGTACGACTTCATGACTTCTCCTTTTTCTTCACCGCGGAGGCGGGGGGTTCTGATACGAGACAATGGCAAGGCCGCCGTGCTGCGCCGGCGACGCCGGCTGGCGCAAGGGCGCCGCGGTGCTGCCGTCCTGGCCGCCGCGCAAGCGCGCATAGCGGCCCAGCACCTGCGGCACGTAGGCCTGGGTCTCGGCAAACGGAGGGATGCGCGACCCGTGGCGCAGCACCGCGCCTTCGCCCGCGTTGTAGGCGGCCAGGGCCAGGCTGGTGTCGCCGTTGAAGCGCGACAGCAGGCCGCCCAGGTAGGACGCACCGGCCTGCAGGTTCTGGGCCGGATCATAGGCATCGGTCACGCCCAGCATGCGAGCCGTGGCCGGCATCAGCTGCGTCAGGCCGATGGCGCCCTTGACGGAGGTGGCTTGCGGGTTCCAGCCCGACTCCACCTCCACCATGGCCATCAGCAGATGCGGGTCCACCGCCGCGGCCTGCGCCGCGCGGTGCGCGAGGGCAACCAGCTCAGAGGGTGGGGACTTGGCGCTGACGACCGCGGCCTTTGCCGCCGCCAGCGTTGGCAGCCCGATAAACGCCCGCGCTGGCAATGCCGCGGGCGCCGCGGTGGACGCCAGCCGTGCCGGCGCGGCGCTGCGCGACGTGAGGAAGGTCACGCCGCTGCCGCGGTCGGCATGCATCACGATCTCGGCGCCGGCCGGCACCGCGCCCGCCAGCAGCATTGCCGCCACCACACCGCGCGCCGGCGCGGCCACAAGCGCAGGCATCACTGCTTGGCCAGCTCCACGCGGCGGTTCTGCGCGCGGCCGAACGGCGTGTCGTTGGGCATCAGCGCATGGGTGGCGCCATAGCCCTTGGCATCGAGGCGGTCGGCGGGCACGCCAGCGCTTTCCAGGTAGCGCTTGACGGCGGCGGCGCGGCGCTCGGACAGCGGCTGGTTGCGCGCGTCGCCGCCGGTGCTGTCGGTATGCCCCTCGACGCGCAGGCGCCAGTCGGGGTGCGCCAGCACCGCCTTGGCGGCACGGTCCAGCAGCGGCCGGGCCGCCGCGCTCAGCACATCGGAATCGGTTTCGAAGTTGACGCCGTAGAGCTGCACGCGGCCCGCGCCTTCCAGCGCCTGGCCGATGGGATCGGGGGCGGCCTCGGCCTTCGGGAAGCACGGCGGCGCCGTGTCCGCCAGGCGCCAGCCGCCGGCCTCGCGCACGCTGTCGAAGGTGCGGGCATCGCCCTTCACCAGCGCCGCGTAGGCATGGCTGCCGTCCGGGCTGAAGGCCATGGCGCCCTTCTCAGGCGCGCCCTCGGTGGTGCGCCGGAAAGCCAGCAGGGCGCCATTTTCCAGCCCGCCGGAAATCGTTCCCAGCACCTGCGTGATCTTCATCTGCTTGTTGCTGTAGTCGCCTTCCACGTAGCAGCCTTCCACCGCAGCGCCGTCCTGGTGCAGCAGCACGTAGCCGGACGAACCGAATTCCACCGGGAACTGGTAGATGCCGCCCACCTGGCGCACCTTGTCGGCCACGGCCTCGGGCTTGCCGTAGGCCATGAACTGCTGCAGGCCGATCTGGCCCTCGTCCTGGTCGCCCGACCAGCGGTTGCCGGTAAGCGTCAGGCGCAGGGCCCCGGCCTTGACGGGCTGGGCCAGCGGCACGCGGGTATCGTAGCCGTCCTGCCCCGGCAGGTCCGCATCGTAGATCACGGTCCAGGGGCCTTGCGTGCCGCCGGCCGAGGCTTCGACGCGGGCATGGCGCGCATTGCTGCGCGCCCCGGCATCGGACAGGCCGCGGAAGCGCAGCACGTCGACGGACGAGGCCTGCGCCAGCGCAATCACCAGCTCCTGCCGGCTGCCGTTGCGCATAAAGCCGGCATGGTCCGGAATCTCATTGAGCAGCGGATACCACGAGCGGTCTTCCTTGTCGCGATTGACCACGAACGCGCCCGACCACAGGCCGGCAACGTTGGTTTGCGCGGGCGTTGCCGGCGCCGATGCCACGGGCTGCGCCGATGCCGCAGCAGGCGCGGGCTGCGCATCGCCTTGCACAGCGGCGCTGTCAGCAGGCTTCTTCTTGCAGCCCGCCAAGGCCAGCAGGGCCACGACGCCCAGGCCGATGGCGGCCTTGCGGGTCGTCAGTCCAAACGTCATTCCCTTCAAGGTACTTCCCCTTCTTCTTTTTGTGATGCCGGCCGGTCCGGTGCGCGCCTCAATGCGGGGCGCGCATCAGCATGTCGATCTTCTGCAGCCGCGCGCGGACTTCCCGCTCCAGCGGCGCCAGTGTTTCCGGGCTGGCTCCGGCCTTGCTGGCGCGCGCGTAGTTCGCGATCGCCTCGTTCATGCCGCGCTGCTCTTCGGCCAGCGCACGCTTGACCAGCTCGCGCTCATCGCTGGCCGCCACGCTCGGAATCGCCGCCTGCGCGGCGCCCGCGACGGCGGCCTGCGCCAGGTCGGGCGCGTTGCCGCGTGCGGACGGTGCCGCTGCCTGGGGCGCGGAAGCCGCCGGAGCCCGCGCTGCCGACGCCGGCACGGCGCCGCTCACCGCCGGCGGCGCACGCCGCGTGGTGATGATCTGCACGCCTTCGGAGCGAGAAACCTCCATCGCCGCCAGCGCCGGTCGCGGCACGAACCCGAGGTTACACAACAACAGCAACGCCAAACAACCCCGCTTCGGCAATTTTGTCGACCTTGTCGATTCTGGCATCGGTGTCTTCGGGCCTATCCCGGCAAATTTTCACAAATACTTACAAAAACGGCGGCTGCGGAAGCATCAGTTGCCGCGATACGGCGATTGCATCCGCACGATCGCCTCGGACTCGAGCGGGATGCGCCATTCCGACGCCAGCGTGGCCCGTCCGGTGCAGAAATTGGGCGTGGTCGGGACCTCCATGCCGCCGTACGAACCGGTTGCAACAAAATTCCGGATGCCGTTGACCAGCGAGTAGATGGTGCGGTCGGCAAACGGCACGAACATTTCATAGCAGTACGTGACCCGGATCTTCAGCAGGTTGGCGTCCTGGATATTGACGCCAGAAGACGGCCCCGCGCTGGTGGCGCGGTACATCAGGCTGTCGTTGGGGATCTCCCGCGTGGTCTTGCCGGCGTAGTAGCCGCTTCGCCCGAAATCCTGCAGCGCCGCCGGCGTCGGGTTCAGCACGTCGATCCTGGCCTGGGTGCGGGCTTCGAACTGGGCCTTGGCATAGCCGGTGGCATGCGCGGTACGGTCGGCGGAGCGCACGAACAGCGGCGTCAGCCCCAGCGCCAGCCCCTTGCGCATGCTGGCCAGCCGCCCGTGGTCGACGGCGCCTTCGCGCGCGGCCTGCAAGGCAGCGTGGTCGAGCGTGGCCTTGGCCTGGTACAGCAGCCCGAACTGGATCACGCCCAGGCACAGCAGCAGCAGCGCCGGCGCGATGATCAGGAATTCCACCGCGGACTGTCCCCGTGCCCCGCGCCGCGCCGCGTGCTTTTGCTGGTGCGTCATGGCCCCTCCTCCCGCATTTCCAGGGTCTGGCCCAGCGCAATCCCCAATGCCGCCGCGCGCCCCGCGCCGAGCTCAAGCGTCTGGCACGCGCGCCAGTGAGCACGCACGCGCTGGCGCCCCACGCTCGGGTGCACCGCCAGCACGCGCTGCCGCTTGTCGAGAAACACCACGTCGATCGCCATGCGCATGCCAAAGGTGTGGACGGCGCCGCAGGGAGACAGCAGCAAGGCTTCGTCCGGTGCCATCGAATCGCGGCTGAGCAGCCCCGTCATGCGTTCGCGCGCAGTGGCCGCCACCGACACCCGCACGCCGGTGTCGAGCGTGCCGTGGCTGGCCCGCAGGTAGAGGCGCGCCTGCCTCACAGCAGCCCTTCCTGCATGAATTTCATCACGATCGGGAAGCCAAGCACGATAAAGGTGACCGGGAAGATAAACACCACCAGCGGAAAGATCAGCTTGACCGGCGCTTCCATGGCCTGCTTCTCCGCGCGCTGGAAGCGCTCGGTGCGCCGCTGCTCCGACTGGAAGCGCAGCGTGGCGGCCAGCCCCGAGCCCATGCGCTCCGCCTGGATCACGGCACCGACGAAATTGGTGACCTCCTTCACGCGCAGGCGGTCATCCATGCGGCGCAGCGCATCGGCGCGGCTCAGGCCCGACTTCAGGTCGCGCAGCACGTGCTCGAACTCGCGCCGCAGCGGGCCCTCAGGCCCCTTCTCCACCGCCTGCAGCAGTGCGCCGTTGATGTTCAGGCCGGCCTCCACGCTCAGTGTCAGGAAATCCAGAAACACCGGCAGGTGGCGCGTGATCTGCAGCAGGTTGCGCTTGCGCACGTCGCGTAGCCAGATGCGCGGATAGAAGAAGCCCAGCGCGCCGGCGGCAAGCAACAGCAGCGGCGAGAACACGTCCAGCCCCAGCATGGCTATGCCCGCCAGCAGGCAGAACGCCAGCGCCGAAACGATCGACAGCGACAGGAACTGGCGCGCCGTCATCAGGAACGACATGCCCGTCAGGCGCAACTGCTCGTCCACCGCGGCGCGCAGCGACTTCGGCGTGATCCAGACGAAATGGTGGTCGAAGAAGCGCACCACCGGCCAGACCGCGCGCAGCGACGGCGGCAGCGGGTCGAGGTAGTCGCGCGCCTCGTCGGGCACGGCCACGGTGAGGCGGCGCATGGCCATGGTGGTGGCGGCGAGCACGCCGACCAGGCCGGCGGCGAGGGCGAAGGCAACAACAAGCATCATGGTCGGCCCCGGTCAGACATCGATATGGGTGATCTTGCTGATCGCCTTGTAGCCAAGCAGCTCCATCACCGCGATCACGGACAGCGTGCCCCAGCCGATCGGCGAATTGAACAGCGGCGCCATCGCCACCGGCTCCATGTGGTTCAGCACCACGATCAGGAACAGCGGCAAGCCCGTCATCACCAGGCCCTGCATCTTGCCCTGCGCGGTCAGCGCGCGGATCTTGCCTTCCATCTGGTGCTTCTCGCGCAGCGTGCGCGCCACCGACTCCAGCGTCTCGGCCAGGTTGCCGCCCACCTCGCGCGAGATCGTGATGGCCGCGGTCACCATCAGGAAGTCGGGCACCGGGATGCGTTTCTCCATATTGCGCAGCGCGTCCATCAGGTCCACGCCAAGCCGGACTTCGCGCATCAGCAGGTCGAACTCCTGCGAGATCGGCGGGCGCGACTCGGCCACCACGCTTTCCAGCGCCATCGGGAAGCTGGCGCCGGCGCGCAGCGCGCTCGACATCATCAGCAGCGCATCCGGCATCTGGTCTTCGATGGCCATCAGGCGCTTGCGCTGCATCTTCTTCACCAGCGCGCGCGGCAGCAGCAGGCTCACCGGAATGCTGAGCATCGCGAAGAACACGTTCTGCGACACCAGCCAGGTCAGCAGCGGCAGCGCGAATACCGCCACCACCGAGATGCCGGCCACCTGCCGCATGTTGATGAAGATGAAGAGATCGGCCAGCGAGGCCTCGACCTCGGTCGCCAGCGTCTGCGTGTGCCGCACGAACCAGCGCTTGCCCTGCGACAGCACGGCCCACGCAATCAGCACAGTCATCAGGAAGGCGCCGCACAGCACCAGGGCAAGGTTCATATGGCCTCCTTACTCGTCGCGGGCGGTGAAGATGCCCGTATTGACCTGGATGCCGCGACGGATCAGGTCCTGGTAGAAATCCGGGATATACGAGGTGGCGACATAGCGCCCCTTGACCTTGCCGTCGGCACCGTAGCCTTCCTCGCGGAACATGAACACGTCCTGCAGCTGCACCACGCCCGTTTCCATGCCGCTGACCTCGGTGATATGCGTCACGCGGCGCGAACCGCAGGAGAAGCGCGTCTGCTGCACGATCACGTCGACCGCCGAGCAGACCTGTTCGCGAATGGCCTGCACCGGCAGGTCCAGCCCCGCCATCAGCGTCATCACCTCGAGACGCGACAGGCAGTCCCGCGGCGAGTTGGCGTGGGCCGTGGTCAGCGAGCCGTCATGGCCGGTATTCATGGCCTGCAGCATGTCCAGCGCTTCCCCGCCGCGGCATTCGCCGACGACGATGCGGTCCGGGCGCATGCGCAGGCAGTTCTTGACCAGGTCGCGGATCGTCACCGCGCCCTTGCCTTCCATATTGGGCGGCCGCGCCTCCAGCGACACCAGGTTGGGCTGCGACAGCTGCAGTTCGGCAGCATCCTCGACCGTGACGATGCGTTCGTCATCCGGGATGAAGCTAGACAGCACGTTCAGCAGCGTGGTCTTGCCCGAGCCCGTGCCGCCGGAGATCACGATATTGGCGCGCCGCTCCACGGCGGTGCGCAGGAACTCCAGCATCTCGGGCGACAGCGAGCCGAAGCCGACCAGGTCTTCGCCCCTGAGCTTCTTGCGCGAGAACTTCCGGATGGTGATGTTCGGCCCCTTGAGGGCGAGCGGCGGGATCACCGCGTTCACGCGCGAGCCATCGGGCAGGCGCGCATCGACCATCGGCGAGCTTTCATCGATGCGCCGTCCCAGCGGCGCGACGATGCGCTCGATGGCGCCCAGCACGGCGCGGTCGTCGGTAAAGATCACCGGCGAACGCGTCAGCCTGCCGGCGCGCTCGACAAAGATCTCGTCATGGCAGTTGACCATGATTTCCGAGACCGCGTCATCGTCCAGCAGCTCTTCGAGCGGACCCAGCCCGATCACTTCGTCGAAGACGCTCTGCTTGAGCGCGTCCAGCGGGATCTCCTGACTGCGGAACACGCTCTCCTTGAGGATGTCGTCGAGCAGCGAGCCGACCAGTTCGCATAGCTCGTCCTCGGCCATGCGCGCGACGTTGACGCGGCGCAGGTCGAGCGCAGCGATCAGGCGCTGGTGCGCCTGCTTGCGCAGTTCCACGCCGCGCGGCGAGTTGATGGGCGCGCGCAAGGCCTCGTCGAGCGGCGCCGCCGGCGCAGGTTTGGCGGCCACCGGCGCTGGCTTCGGCGCAGGTGCCGGCGGCCTGGGTGCGGGCACGGCTTCGCGCGGCACCGGCTCGCTTGCCTGGGGCGATGGCGACAGGGTCACCGCCTCCCGCGGCGGCGACGGAGGCGGCACAGGCATGGGCACCGGCACCGCCGGTTGAGGCGCCACGGCATCCTGTGGTGGTTGGGCGTGGTGCTGCAGCGGCGATGGCTGCGCCGCCACGCCCGCTCCCGCACGCCCCGGCTCGGCCACGACCGACAGCACGAAGCCGCCGATCTCGATCTGGTCGGCCGCGGCCAGCGGGCCATAGCGCGTGATCGGGTCGCCGTTGATCAGCGTCGAGGCAATGCCGCCCTGATCCTCGATATACCAGCCGCCGTTGTGTCCTTCGATGCGGGCGTGGACCTTGCCGATCAGCAGGCCCTTGAGGACGACGTCGCAGCCGGGATCCTTGCCGATGGTGCAGCCTGGCCCCTTCACATGGATCACCTCGGCGCTGCCATTGCGCTGCTGCAGGCGGATATTGAGCATGGCCGGATCAGCCTCCGTTCATCGGGTCGACGCCGGGCGGCGGCAGCGGCGGCCGCTTCTGCTCCATCACTTCCTGCTCGCGCACGGCATTCGCAGCGGGCAGCGGGCTCGGCTCGCCGAAGCGGTGGCGGTAGTTGGCATCGACATCCGCACCACGCTGCAGCAGCGCGGCGTTTTCCGGGCTGGCCGGGTCATAGACGACCGGGGTGACAAAGATCACCAGGTCGCTCTTGTTGTTGCGGAATTCGTCGGAACGGAACAATCGCCCGAGGATGGGAATGCTGCCCAGCAGCGGCACCTTGTCGACGGCCTTGGACGCGTCGGCATTGACCAGCCCCGAGATCGCCAGCGTTTCGCCCGCGCGGATCGAGGTCTCGGAGGTGGTGCGGCGCGTCAGGAACGCCGGGAAGCCGCCGAACGATACCGACGGGTCGATCTGGCTGATCTCGGTTTCCAGCGTGGTCGAGATGACGTTGTCGACGTTCACCGCCGGGCGGATGTTGAGCTTGATGCCGTACGGCTTGTAGTCGACGTCGGTGGTGCCGAACGCGCCGGCCTTGGGAATCGGCACTTCGCCGCCGGCCAGGAAGGTGGCCAGCCCGCCGCTCTTGCTGTTGAGCTCCGGCGCGGCGAGCACGTAGGCATCGCCATCGGAGATGGCCAGGTTGATGCGCGAGAAGATGGTCGTGGCAATGCCGAGATAGAAACCGCTGGCGGCGCCGGCAACCTGGCTCGGGGTATCGGTGAAGGTGGCCGCATCGGTGGACGGCAGCGTGCGATAGCGCCCGGTGTGCACCGGATTGCCCGCGAACGCGATCTGCGGCCCGTTGAAGCTCTGCTGCCAGGCAATGCCCAGCTTCTCCATGCCGCGCCGGGTGATCTCCATGATGTGCACCTTGAAGTGCACGGTCTTCTTCAGGGCGTCGCCCTCGTCGGCGCGCACCAGGTTGACCACGCTGTCCAGGCCCGAGGTGGCGGTCTTGATCAGCGGCACCATCTGCGGATCGACGATGCCCGACAGCACCACGCTGGGGCCCACCACCTCGATCTTCAGGCCGCGCACGCTGCCCAGCGACGCCCGCAGGCGCTGGGCCACGTCGGCGGTATCGGCCGGCGCCACGCGCAGCTTGCCCTGCAGCGCCACGCCGCGCTCGTTCCAGACGATCAGGCTGGTGGTGCCGATCTCCTCTGCCAGCAGCAGCAGGCGGCCGTCGACCACGGTGCTGCTGACCAGCGCGCCGTTGCCGATGGCCACGCGCTTGATGGTGCCCGGCACCTCGAGCGCGCGCACCTCGCCCTTGAACAGCTCGATCGCACCAAAGCGCGCCGGCAGCTCGTACGACGGCGGCTGCGCGCCTGTGCGGGCCGCGGTGGTCACGGGCTCGGCGGCCCAGGCTCCCGAGGCCAACGCGGCTGCCGCCAGTGCTGCCATACCCCCGCGCACCGCATGGCGCGCCCCCTTACCCGTTTTCCCGTCCGGTGCTCTGTGTACCGTGACCGCCTGCAGGCGCCCGGCGATGCCGCCGCGCTGCGCGAAAGACCCATCCATTGCGTGTTCCGTCAGTTGGTGTTCTGGATAATCCGATGTCGTGCGGCCGCCGCGCTCAACGCGAGGCCGGCCGGCCCGCCATGGCGTTGGCGGCGTTGGCAACGGCGCCCTGCTGGGCCTGGGCGATGCCGCCCGCGGAACCGCCCATGGATCCGCCATTGGCCAGCGCCGAAGAAATGGCGTTGCCGATGTCCTGCGCGGTAGGCAGCTTGGAGATCATGTTGGCGCCCGCGGAACGGCCACCGACGATGTATTCGATGGCCGCTTCGTCGCCACCGGCGAAGAGCGCGTGCTCGCTGACCGCGATCTGCGGGGTCGCGGTCTTGTCGGCCGCATTGCGCAGCACCGCGCGCAGGCTGCCGACCTTCTGCGCCAGCGCCAGCCGCGCCGCCTGTTCGGGCGACACCATCAGCGTGAGGCTGTCGTAATCCGGGTTGGTGTCCACGCCCTCCGCGCCTTCCGCGGCCTGCGCCGCCATGGCTTCGCCATAGTCGCGCGGGCGCACGTCCTGGCCGGTGGCCAGCACCAGCATGTCCGACATCAGCAGCCGCGCGGTCTGCTTGTCGGTGCCTGCCGCGGTGGGCGAGGTGGAGCTGATCAGGAACAGGTCGACATGGTTGCCAGGCTTGAGCATCTTGGCCGTCGAGTTGACCATGTCGACCTCGATGGTGAAGGCGCGCTTGCCGGGCTTGAGCAGGTCGGAGAAATCGCGCGACTGCAGCGCTTCCACGTCGGCACGCCGCACCGGCTGGCCCTGCCGCACCTGGCGCACCAGGCGCAGGTTCGCCACCTTGTCGAAGCTGCTCGCCAGGATCATGTCTTCGTAGACCAGGTCGGCCGGAATCTCCCGCGCCGCGAAGCCATTGCCGTCGATCACCGTGCCCGGCGCGGCATTGCGCACCGGCACCATGACGGCCACGCGGCGGCCCTCGTTCAGCTGTGCGGCCAGCTGCTCTTTCAGTGCCGCTTCGCGCCCGCTCAGGAAGCGGTAGATCCACAGTGTCAGCAGGCCGGCGACCAGCACGGCGATGACAAGGACGACCCAGGGATTCCCGATAATTGAATGAATCTTGATTTTCTTCAGCATGAATGTGCTTGCAATGGCCAGACGCCGCCTGGTGGCGGTGCGTCAGGGAAGTGACAGGGAAAAGCTGTACGCCTGAAAGAAGGACCTGAACGCCGCGGCCAGCATGCTGATGACCGAGTTGTCGCCGCCGGCGACCAGCACGGCAACGACCAGCAGCGTGATGACGATGTATTCGAACGCGGCCTGCCCGCGCTGGCGCCTGCTACGGATTGCCATCGCGCTACTCCGGCCGTGCCACGGTGATCACCGCGTCGGTCTGGCCGGCGCGGTCGACAAAGGTGGCATCCATGCGTTCCTGCTGCCGCTGCATGGCCAGCGTGAGGCCCTCGATGCGGCCCGAACCGTCGGCCACGGGCGCGGGCATCTGCACCACCGAACTCCAGCCCTGCGCCGCCAGCCGCTCGGCGGCGCGCTGCCGCGCCGCCTGCGCGTTGCCGGGCAGCCGGACCACCAGGGTGCGCCCGCGCTGGCCGCGGTCCGTGCTCTGGACATCGGACAGGACCTTGGCGCCGGGCGGCAGGCCCAGGTCGCCCAGCCCGGTGCCGGACGCCACCGGCGCCAGCTTGCTGACCGAGAAGATGCCCGCCACATGCCCGCCCGGCGCGGGCCTGGGCTCCAGCGACAGCACATAGTGGCAAAGCCCGTCGATCGCGCTCAGCACGTACTGGCCGCCGGCGCGCTGCCCGCGCGCCGGCACGCCTTCGCGCGTCCAGTACTGGCGCCACGCGTCCGAGACCGCTTCGGCGGTGCCGGCGAACTCCATCGTCAGCACCCGCGTGGGCAGGCCGTTGACCACCATGTCGGTGCCGACCGCATGCGCCCTGGCAGGCGCAACCGGCTGCCGCGTGCAGTCCGTCGCGGTCGCTGCCGCCGCGGACCAGGCGAGCGCGGCCGGCGGCAGCGCGGCCAGGCAGCGCATCAGCACGCCATGCATGCAGGCTCTCATCTCAGCGGCTCCCCAGGCGGTCGGCGGGGACCACGTCGGGCTGGATGCGGCCCAGGTCCAGTTTCAGGATTTCCGGCCCGAAGGCGGCCAGCCCGACGGTCAGCGCGGTGTCGATCACGCCGCCCTTGCTGGTGGGCACCGCTTCCTTGATCACGGCGAGCGTGCCGTTGCGCCCCTCGGGCGTCCAGGCGTTGGTCAGCAGCACGGTGTGATCCTGCATGCCGAAGCCGGTCCAGCCCGGCCACAGCGCGCGCAGGGCCGCGTTGTCGCCGGCGACGGACAACCCCACCTCGGCCCGGTAGAGGTTGCGCGTGGCCAGGTCGAAGCCGGCGTTGACCGCGTTGGCAGCACCCATGGCAGCCGTGATCGGCTTGAGCGTGGCTGCCGGGGTTTCGTCGACGCCGCTGCCCAGGGTCGCGTCGGCATAGTTGCGCAGCATGTCGACGCCGGCATGGTCTTTCCACATCGGCGCCATGCCGCCGGGCAGGCGGCGCGCCGTGCGGTCGCTCGACGCCAGCGCGGCCTGGTCGTGCCCCAGTACGCGCTGCACGAATTCGCTGCGGATCTCTTCGTCGCCCTTGCTGGCGAAGCTGCCGTGCGACGCGCGCCAGCCCGGGTCGACGGTCCAGACCGTGCGCTCCCAGCCGGCATAGCGCGAGGCCATCAGCGCCTTGTTGCGCACGTCGCTGAACTTGCCCAGCATCGCCATGCCGAGAAACAGCACGCCAAGCACCGTCATCGCGGCGATCACGAATTCGATCATTGCCTGTCCGGCTGCCCGGTTCGGCCTGGCTGGCCTGCGCATGCGCATGTCCGTTCCCTCAGTTGCCCTGTGCCGCGATCGCGGTAACGCGTTCGAGATCGCTGGTCTGCGTCAGCGATGCCTGCCAGTACGGATTGAAGAGGCTCGGGTATTCGATGCGCGAATCGGCGCGCCGCCACCCCGCCGCGCTGCGCAGCGCGCCCGCCATGCCGCCGCTGTCGGTCGGGCGGATAAAGTACGCGCTGCCGCTGGCAAGCGCGCGCATCATGCCGCCGGCCATGCGCCCGTCCAGCGTCAGGCGATCGCCGCCCGGCAGCACGCGCGAACTGGTGACGACTGAAGTGTCCTGGCGCTGCGCCTCGATCGTGATCGAGGGCGCGCGGTTGAAATCGTCCACGGGCCCGGTGCCGGGCTTGGGCTGGTTGCTCAGGTCGGCGTACTCCTGCAGCCCCGCGGGCTTGTTGTGCAGGGTCTTGCCCGGGCCCGACGAGTACTGCATCTGCGCGGCGATCAGCGTCAGCGGGTTCAGCAGCGAACCGCCGAAATTGCTGTAGCCACCGTAGCCGGAGCGGCCCGAATAGCGCCCGCCCGGGCCATTGGCCGCGCCGCCGCGCCCGACACTGGACACCGTGGGAATCGCAAACCCGACCGGGCCGGCCGGCGTGGCCCAGACACAGGCAAGCGTGCCGTTGGCCTGCGAGGCATCGAGTGCTTCCCAGCCCTTCTTGTCGCGGCGCAGATGCGTGCCGCCGTCATGCGTGACGACGGTCACCATGATGGCCACCACCGCGCCCTTGCAGCCCTTGTAGGCAGTCGGGACCGCCGTCGGCGAGCGCGGCGAGCCGCGGTCCTTCAGAAAGCCGTCGAGCGTGGTGCCGTCGGTGGTGACGTCGGCAAAGCGGTCCTTGCCGGTGGCCGAACCCTGCTTGGGATACTGCGGATCGGTCACGGTGGTGAACTTGGTCCAGCGGGCCAGCTGCACGCCATAGCGCGGGCCAAAGAAGTAGCCGGAACTGACCGTCGAATCAGGCTGGTTGCGCTTGGCGACTTCGTCGGTCACCAGCGGCACCGCGGCAATGGTGCCCGCGTGGTAGGCGCGCTGCGCCATGCTGAGCGCGGCGATGATGTCATCGAGCCCGGTCACCAGCGGCGGCAGCAGCGTGTTCAGGGCGGATCGCACCGGCGTGATCGCGGCCTTGCCCAGTTGCTTGGGCGTGGTCCACAGCAACTGCCCGTCGGAGAAGATCTTGACCAGCGTGTCGATCCAGGTGTTTTCCGTGTAGGTGCCCTTCAGCTCGTCGATCCACGACTTGAGGCTCACGGCCTGCGCCACGGCCACCTGGTTGGCCACCATCGCGCGGTTCGCGTAGGCGGCAAAGTTGTAGTCGCGCGCCTGCAGCACCGCGGCGCTATAGGCCGCTGCGTCCGCCGTGTTCTGCAGCTTGGTCTTGGCGCTGGTCAGCTGGCTCGCATTGAAGGCGAGATACAGGGCCAGCCCGCCGATGGCGAGGAACACCAGCGCGAAGGCGAGTGCCTGACCGCGCTGGCCGGGACGGCTGCGTCGATGCGCAAGACCTGTTTTGCCCATGTTCCGGGATCGCGAGTGCTGGAGCGCAGCAAGCAACTGGCGGCGATGCCGCTTAGTTGTTCTTGCCCGTGTCGTTGCCGACGTTGTAGTTGTTCAGCCCCTTGCCCTGGTTGGCCTTGGAACTGGCATCGTCCGCGGCGCTGCCGGCTTGCTTGATGGCCTGCTTGGACGCCGAGTTCTTGCCGGCCATTTCCTGGGCGAGGCCCGCGGTCTGGTTGCGGATGGTCTGGCCGAACATGGCATAGACGCCGATCGCGGACACGGCGATCAGTGCCACGATGATGATGTATTCGGTCATGCCCTGACCTTGCTGACGCGCCTTGCGGCGCAGATTTGCGAATGTCATAACGACTCCTTCCATGGGAATGCACAGAAACGGTTGCGCCATATGAAAGGCGCCTCATATGGAAGCCATATGTAAAGAAAACGCTGATGCGAACGGTTATCCGGCAGCAGCGGCGTGCATGCTATCAAAAGGTTCCTTAGGGCCGAAGAGGAATAATTTCAATATTTTTAATAGCGTTGAAATAACCCTACCAGGGACTCCCCCGAATGTAACAAAAAGTAATCCTTCACAATGGACGGAGGTTATACGAACTATTCTCGGAACCGGCACATTGCCAGCAATGGGGTGCTGTTGAGCGTTGATTTACGGATGACAAGCCGCGCCACGGGCGGCAGGCCGCATGCGGCCTGCCTGCTGGACTTCAAGGCGAACCGGGGCAGTCATACCGCCCCTGCCAGCTGCCCGCGGCATAAAATAAAGAAGCAAAAAAATGGCAGAACTGGATATAAAGAATGCAGTGGAAATACTGGGGGCGTTAGCACAGGAAAATCGGCTCAGGATATTTTTACTGCTCGCCGATTCGGGACCGGAAGGAATACCGGCAGGTATTATCTCCGCATCTTCCGATTTAACTCCCTCTTCCGTAACATTCCATTTGAAGGAATTGGTCAGGACGGGGTTGGTTAAAAGCCGCCAGCAAGGGCGGTTCATGATTTACTCCGCCACCACCGACGGCATTTCCTCAGTCCTCGCATTTCTTGGCGGGAAATGCGCTTCCCTGCAGTAGAGGGCACTGTTCCGGCGGCGCGCCGCGCCGCCGGACGACCCGCCGCGCGGGCCTGCGCCGCCAGCCCGGCACCTCATCCCGACAATCCCGTCTGCCAAATTTGCGTATTTCGAATTCATGACACAAATCGTGTCAATTATGTTGTTTCAGGATCATTGCCGATTTCGGAATTCAGCCTTGGTCGAGATGCAACACGCCGCCCGCTGGTGGCCAAAGGCAGTCGGTTTCTGACCATTTGCCGCGCTTTTGCCGGAGCCGAGCGCCAGGAGCCCGGAGAAACGCAGGCATCCCGTGGCGGTAACAATGCAGCAGTTTTAATACTTTTACCATTTATCCGACAGCAGCTCGCAAGCTCGATCGAGCCCGCCGAGAGCCCGTGCCGGCGATGCGGAAGCGCCAATCACGCCACGCCCCGCACCGGTGAGGCCAGCGTCACTCGGGGACCCTGCGGGACTTTTCGGTAAACTGTCGGCATTCCGGGACGCGCCGCGTCCCGCAGCCTGCGCAGTCCCCCTCATGTCAAATACCCACGAAATCCGCCCCGGCCAGTCCATCGAACTGCTCAAGGAACTCCATATCCTGACGCGCGACGGCAAGATGAATCAGGACAGCCGGCGCAAGCTCAAGCAGGTCTACCACCTGTTCCAGTTCATCGAACCGCTGCTGCAGGAAGTCAAGGCCGAGCGCGGCCGCGTCACGCTGGTGGACCACGGCGCCGGCAAGTCGTATCTGGGCTTTATCCTCTACGACCTGTTCTTCAAGGCGCTGCAGGACGACTCACATATCTTCGGCATCGAAACCCGTGAAGAACTGGTGAAGACCTCGCAGGCGCTGGCTGCGCGGCTGGGCTTTGCTGGGATGTCGTTCCTGAACCTGTCGGTGGCGGATTCGATCACCTCGCCGCAGTTGCCGCCCACCGTCGACGTCGTCACCGCGCTGCATGCGTGCAATACCGCGACCGACGACGCGATCCGCTTTGCGCTGGCCAAGCAGGCCCGCCATATCGTGCTGGTGCCGTGCTGCCAGGCCGAGGTGGCCAGCGTGCTGCGCAAGCACAAGGGCAAGCTGCTGGCGGGCAATCCGCTGACGGAAATCTGGCGCCACCCGCTGCACACGCGCGAGTTCGGCAGCCAGGTGACCAATGTGCTGCGCTGCCTGCAGCTGGAGGCGCATGGCTACCAGGTCAGCGTGACCGAGCTGGTGGGCTGGGAACACTCGATGAAGAACGAGCTGATCATCGCGCAGTACAAGGACCTGCCGCGCCGCCGCCCGGCCGAGCGGCTGGAAGAGGTGCTGGAAAGACTGGGGCTGGAAGAGATGCGCGAGCGCTTCTTCACCGCGCCGGTGTCGGCTGCGTAGTCAGACTTTACCGGGCTCGTCCTCGCCCGCCATCCAGCGCTGCCAGCCCTCGTGGCCCAGGCGGCGCATGGTGGCCTGGTTGCGCTCGTAGATGTCCGCCGCATCCGGGAACGCCGCCGCCGCGCGGGCGATGGAGTCCTCGCGCAGCAGGTGCAGGATCGGATACGGGGCGCGGTTGGTGTAGTTCTCGATATCGTCCGGCTCGGTCCCGGCAAACTGGTACTGCGGATGGAAGCTGGCGATCTGCAGCGTGCCTTCCAGCCCGAGGCTGCCGAGCAGGCGCTCGGCAAAATACAGCAGGTCGTTGAAGTCGAGGAAGTCCGCCACCGCATCCGGCAGGATCAGCAGCGTGGTGTCGATCTGGTCGGGGTCGGCGTCTGCCAGCAGGCGCAGTTCGCGCTCCAGGTCGTCCATCACGTCCGGCGCTTCGGTGACGGTGCTGACCACGTAGCGCACCTGCTCCTTCACATACACGCTCTTGGCGAACGGGCACAGGTTGAGCCCGATCACGGCGCGCTCCAGCCAGTGGCGGGTGGCGGCGATGACGGTGTCTGCGGAGTGAGTGGCGGAGGTCATGATGGCGATGCGCGGCAAACCGTCATTCTAGCGCTGCCGCAGGCTCTATAATCCGCGGCGGAAACACCCCGCCCCCTGCCGAGCCTCCTGATGCCCTCTTCCGCCACTTCCTCCCCTTCCCAAGCCAGCGTCGACGTTGCCGTCATCGGCGGCGGTCCGGCCGGCCTGATGGCGGCCGAAGTGCTGGCGGCGCAAGGTGCCAGCGTGGCCGTCTACGACGCCATGCCGTCGGTCGGGCGCAAGTTTTTGATGGCCGGCAAGGGCGGCATGAACCTGACCCACGCGGAGCCGGAGCCGGCCTTCCTCGGCCGCTATGGCGCCCGCACCGCGCAGATCGCGCCGATGCTGGCGGGCTTCGGCCCGCAGGCCCTGCGCGACTGGGTGCACGGGCTTGGCATCGAGACCTTCATCGGCAGTTCCGGCCGCGTCTTCCCGACCGACATGAAGGCCGCGCCGATGCTGCGCGCGTGGCTGCACCGCCTGCGCGAGTCCGGCGTGCAGTTCCATATGCGTCACCGCTGGCTGGGCTGGGACGACGGCGCGCCGCATGCGCTGCGCTTTGCCACGCCGCACGGTGAAACGGTCATGCGGGCACGCGCGGTGGTGCTGGCGCTGGGCGGTGCCAGCTGGGCAAGGCTGGGATCGGATGGTGCGTGGGTGCCGCGGCTGGCCGAGCGCGGCATCGAGATTGCGCCGCTGCGGCCCGCCAACTGCGGTTTCGATGTGGCGTGGAGCGAAGCGTTTGCGGCGCGCTTTGCCGGCGAGCCGGTCAAGCCGGTAGCCATCGCCCTGACCGACCGCGATGGGCAAGCGCACTACCGCCAGGGCGAGTTCGTCATCAGTGCGACCGGCATCGAAGGCAGCCTGGTCTACGCGCTGTCCGCGCCGATCCGCGACCGCATCGAGGCCGATGGCGGCGCCACCATCCACCTGGACCTGCTGCCGGCGCATAGCGCCGAACATGTCAGCGCGCAGGTAACGCATCCGCGCGGCGCGCGCTCGCTGTCGAGCCACCTGCAAAGCCGGCTCGGCCTCACCGGCGTCAAGGCCGGACTGCTGCGCGAATGCCTGTCGAAGGAAGCGATGCACGATGCCGGCACGCTGGCCGCATCGATCAAGGCGCTGCCGCTGCGGCTGCTGCGCCCGCGGCCCATCGACGAAGTGATCAGCAGCGCCGGTGGCGTGCGCTTCGAGGCGATGGATGAAGGGTTGATGCTGCGCGCGCTGCCGGGCGTGTTCTGCGCCGGCGAGATGCTGGACTGGGAGGCACCCACCGGCGGCTACCTGCTGACGGCGTGCTTTGCCAGCGGGCGCACCGCGGCGCTCGGCGCCGCGGCTTACCTGCAGCAGGCTTAGGCGGCCTTGCCGCCGACGATGCTGAGCGCCACCGCCTCGGCCACTTCGATGCCGTCGATCGCCGCGGAGTAGATGCCGCCGGCATAACCCGCGCCTTCGCCCGCCGGGTACAGGCCCTTCACATTGATGCTCTGGTAGTCATCGTTGTTGCGGCGGATGCGCAGCGGCGACGAGGTGCGCGTCTCCACCCCGGTCAGCACGGCATCATGCAGGGCAAAGCCAGGCAGCTTCTTGTCGATCTCGGGAATGCCCTCGCGGATCGCCGCGATCACGTAGTCAGGCAGCGACGTGCTCAGGTCGGTCGGCGTCACGCCGGGCTTGTACGAGGGCTCGACCGAACCCAGCGACGTGGATGGCCGTCCCGCGATGAAATCGCCCACCAGCTGGCCCGGCGCGCAGTAGTTGCTGCCGCCCAGCTCGAACGCGCGCTCTTCCCACTTGCGCTGGAATTCGATGCCGGCGAGCGGGCCGCCGGGATAGTCCTCGGGTGTGATGCCGACCACGATGCCGGCATTGGCGTTGCGCTCGGCGCGCTTGTACTGGCTCATGCCATTGGTCACCACCCGGCCCGGCTCGGAAGCTGCCGCCACCACCGTGCCGCCCGGGCACATGCAGAAGCTGTACACCGACCGCCCGTTGCTGCAGTGATGCACGACCTTGTAGTCGGCCGCGCCCAGCAGCTTGTTGCCGGCGAACTTGCCGAAGCGGCTGCGGTTGATCAGCCCCTGCGGATGCTCGATGCGAAAGCCCAGCGAGAACGGCTTGGCCTCCATGAACACGCCGCGCCTGTGCAGCATCTCGAAGGTGTCGCGCGCGCTGTGGCCGACCGCCATGATGACGTGGTCGGCTTCCAGGTATTCGCCGTTGGACAGCTTCAGGCCGCGCACCTGGCCGTTGTCGATGTCGATATCGTCGACGCGCGTCTCGAAGCGGATCTCGCCGCCCAGTTCGATGATCTCGGCGCGCATCTTCTCGACCATGCTGACCAGCCGGAAGGTACCGATGTGCGGGCGCGCCTTGTACAGGATGTCCTCCGGCGCGCCGGCGCGCACGAACTCGTTGAGCACCTTGCGGCCATAGTGCTTGGGGTCCTTGATCTGGCTGTACAGCTTGCCGTCCGAGAACGTGCCCGCGCCGCCTTCCCCGAACTGCACGTTCGATTCCGGATTGAGCACGCTCTTGCGCCACAGGCCGAAGGTGTCCCTGGTGCGCTCGCGCACTTCCTTGCCGCGCTCCAGGATGATCGGGCGGAAGCCCGACTGCGCCAGGATCAGGCCGGCCAGCAGGCCGCACGGGCCCATGCCGATCACCACCGGGCGCGGATGCGAGCTGCCCGCCTGCGCGCGCGCGACGAAGTGGTACGCCATGTCGGGCGTCACGCTCCAGTTCGGCTTGCCGGCCATGCGTTTGATTGCCGCGGCCTCGTCGCCGACCTCGATATCGATGATGTAGGTCAGCTTGATATCCGAGCGCTTGCGCGCATCGTGGGCACGGCGGAACACGGTATAGCCGATCAGGCCGTCTCCCTTGACACCGATCTGCGCGGCGCTGGTGCGCACGGCGGCGTCCAGGTCGCTTTCGGTATGGTCGAGCGGGAGTTTGACTTCACTTAGACGTAGCATGGGGAACCCGAGAACTGCGGCCGGGGGGTTGGGCACACCAATGTGCCAGGCCGGCCGGAGCGCAATTTTATAGGCTTTCGGGCGCGGAGTCGGGAATCTGGCGGGATTCGGGCTGTCGGGCCGGCCCGGTGCGGCGCCACGACAACGCCAGCCAGGCTTGCAGCCGGGGCAGCCAGCCCGGCGGGTCAGTGATCGACAATGCGCCGGCGCGGCTTGCCGACAGCGTCAGCCAGCCGCGCGCGGGCACGATCCACGTGTCGCCCGCGCGCAGGCGCCGCCGCGGTACGTAGCAGGTCTCGGCCAGCCATTGCGGCGGCCCGGCCAGCTCCAGCTCACCCGCGCCGGCATGCAGCATGGTGCCCGCCGCCACGCGCAGGCGCAGGCACTGGCCGGCCAGAAGCGGCACTACGGTTGATGTGTCGTTGAGATCGCTTTGCATGGCAGGACTCCGGTAACAGGCACAGGACTCCAGCCTATCGACCTGATCTCATCCGCGGCAGGCACACCCCGGAACCGCCTGGACCGGAACAGCCAAGCAAATTCAGCCCTGTTACGATACAGCCGCCACGCGTCTGTATCTGTACTGATGCGGCCAACCGCGCCACGATGCCCCCAATGGAATCCGCCCCGCTCTACCGCCAGGTTGCCGGCCACTACCGCCGCGCCATCGAATCCGGAACGCTCGCCGCCGGTGACCGCATGCCGTCGGTGCGCGCGCTGATGGCGCTGCACAGTGTGAGCCTGTCCACCGCACTGCAGGCATGCAGGCAGCTCGAGAGCGACGGCTTGCTGGAAGCGCGGCCGCGCTCGGGTTATTTCGTCGCGGCACCGCTGCGTTCGCCGCTGGCGGCGCTGGCCGAGCCGGCCGCGGCCTTGCCTGATCCGGCGCAGTATGTCGGCATCCACCAGCGCATTTCCGGCTTGCTGGCGCGTGGCCAGCACCAGCATGTGCATACCAACCTGGGCGGCGCCTATTGCGCGCCGTCACTGTATCCGACCGAGGCGCTGCGCAGCGCCGCGACCCGTGCGCTGCGCCGGCATCCGCTGCTGTTCGGCGAAGCGGTCGAGCCCGAGGGCTACCAGCCGCTGCGCGCCGCGCTGGCGCGCCAGGCGTTGCGGGCGCGCGTGCAGCTCGCGCCGGAGGAAATCGTCATCACCAACGGCTGCACCGAGGCGCTCAACCTGGCCCTGCGCGCGGTGGCCGGGCCGGGCGACGTGATCGCGGTGGAATCACCGACCTACTACGGCCTGCTGCAGATCCTGGAAAGTCTCGGCATGCGCGCGCTGGAGATCCCGTGCAGCCCCCAGACCGGCATCTCGCTGGAGGCGCTGGAGCTGGCCGCGCAGCACTACGACAATATCCGCGCGGTGGCGGTGGTGCCCAACCTGCAGAACCCGCTCGGCTGCATCATGCCGGACGCGCACAAGGCGCGGCTGGTGCAGTGGTGCGAGGCGCGCGGCATCGCGCTGATCGAGGACGACTGCTTCTCGGCCACCGCCGACAGCGATGCGCCGCCGGCCGCGGCCAAGGCCTGGGATGGCAGCGGCAACGTGATCCACTGCGCCTCGCTGCACAAGGTGCTGGCGCCCGGCATGCGCCTGGGCTGGATCGCCGCCGGCAAATGGCAGGCGCGCGTGGAGATGCTCAAGTTCGGCCTGTCGCGGCCCAACGAGATGCTGTCGCAGATGGCGGCCGCCGACTTCCTGGCTTCCGGCGCGCACGACCGCCACCTGCGCCGGCTGCGCACCCGGCTGTGCGCGCAGCGCGAATGGTTCACGCAGGCCATCGCCGCAAGCTTTCCCGCCGGGACGCGGCTGGGGTCCCCGCGCGGCGGCATGCACCTGTGGGTGGAACTGCCCGCCCTGGTATCGTCCGAAGCGGTGTTCGACCAGGCGCTGCAGGCCGGCATCCGCGTGATGCCGGGCGTGATGTTCTCCAACGCCGGCCGCTTCGACCACTGCCTGCGCGTCAACTGCGGCACGCCGCGCTCGGCGCAGATCGAGCGGGCACTGGGCACGCTGGCCGCCATCGTGCAGCGGCTGGCGGGCTAGCCCTGGCGCTTGCCTGCCAATATCCCTCCCCTTTTGCTGGCGCCTCGCCTATCCTAAGAACCCATTTCATAATGAAGAAGGGGACGCGTTCAAGCCAGGCGCGGCGCAGGCTAGGCGCGGGCCGCCGGCCTTGGTCATTCCAAGGTCAAGGCCCGTAACAACGCATGCGCCGCGCCTGGCTTGAACCCGAAGGGAAGGCTGCTGCCGGGCCGCATGGCGTTGTTGCGGCCTCCTTGCGTGGAATAACCACGCCGCGTCGGCCACGCCTAGCCCTGCGGCCCGGCAGCAGCCTTCGCGCCCCTTCTTCATTATGAAATGGGTTCTAAGCGCTGGTGCGCAGGGCGGCCCGGCTGGTCTCCGGGGGCGAAGACCGACCACGGGGCGCCGTGCACCACGGGAAAAAGAAAAAGGAGAAAAGCCTTGAGCAGTGCATCCGCGGCAACGTCCGTCGGCAAGGGTGCCGGCAACCCTGCCGGCAACAACCTGGACGACTATCAAACCCTGTTCCAACTGGCACCTGTCTCGCTGTGGCTGGAAGACTTCAGCGCCGTGCGCGAGTATTTTGCGCAACTGCGCAAGGAAGGTGTCACCGACCTGCGCGCCCACCTGCGCGCGGACCCGCGGCAAGCGGCGCAGTGCTCGGCGCTGATCCGCGTGATCGACGTGAACCGGCGCACGCTGGAGCTGTTCCGTGCAGCCGATCTCGACGACCTGGTGGCCAACCTCGACACAGTCTTCCGCGACGACATGCTCGACCAGCATGTCGAGGAGCTCGGCCAGTTGTGGGACGGCGGCAATCGCTTCGCCAGCCAGACCGTCAACTACGCGCTGGATGGCGAGCGGCTCGACATCCAGCTCGAGGCCACGGTGTTGCCGGGCCACGAAGACACCTGGGAGCGCGTGCTGCTGTCGATCAAGGACATCACCCCGCGCATGCGCACCGAGCGTGAACTGCGCCGCAGCGAGCAGTATGCGCTGGGACTGTTCGAGCATTCGCCGGTGTCGCTGTGGGTAGAAGACTTCAGCGCGGTCAAGGTGCTGCTCGATGAAGTGCGCGGCGCCGGCATCACCGACTTCCGCACCTTCCTCAACGTGCATCCGGACTTTGTCTCGCGCTGCATGCAGGAGATCCGCGTGCTCGACGTCAACCAGCAGACGCTGCAGATGTTCGGCGCGGGCAGCAAGCAGGCCCTGCTGTCGCGGCTGGGCGATGTGTTCCGCGACGACATGCGCATCCATTTTGCCGAGCAACTGATCGACCTCTGGCACGAGAAGCTGTGGCAGCAGCGCGAAGTCATCAACTACGCGCTCGATGGCCGCGCCGTGGACGTCTTCATGCAGTGGTCGGTATTCCCCGGGCGGGAAGCGGACTGGGACCAGGTGCTGGTGTCGCTGACCGATATCACGGCGCGCAAGAAGGCAGAAGCCTATGTCGAGTTCCTGGGCAAGCACGACGTGCTGACCAAGCTCTACAACCGCGCCTACTATGAGGACGAGATGGCGCGGCTGGGCCGCAAGGGCCCGTGGCCGGTCAGCGTGGTGGCGGTGGACCTGAACGGCCTCAAGGTGGTCAACGACCAGTTCGGCCATGCCGACGGCGACGGGCTGCTGCGCCGCACCGGCGAGGTGTTGAAGAAGGCGGTGGGCGAGCAGGCCTGCGTGGCGCGCATCGGCGGCGACGAGTTCATGATCCTGCTGCCCGGGCGCGACGAGCGCGGCGCCGCGACGGTGGTCGAGCAGATCGGCAAGGTGGTGGAGCTGAACAACCAGTTCTACCCGGGCGCACGCCTGAGCCTTTCCATCGGCCACGCCACCTGCCTGCAGGGCGACCGGCTGAACGAGGTCGTCAAGCTGGCCGACAGCCGCATGTATCAAGCCAAGCGCGACTACTACACCACGCTGGCCAACGAACGCCGCCGCGATTGAAGCCTAGCGGCTCAGCCCGGCGTGCATTCGCCGCGCAGCAGCGCCCACTCCTCGCATTGCTTGCCGGACGGGAAGGTGCAGATGCCGGACTGGCCGGCGGGTGTCGACACGATCTGCAGCTTGCCGCCGCGCTGCGTGCAGTTGACGGAGGCGGGGTTGGGCTTGCCGACGGCAGCGGCGCTGCTGGCAGCTCGTTCTTCAGGTGTCGTGGTGCATGCGGCGGCGCCAAGGGCGGCGGCCAGCCACAGTGCGGTGCGCGCGCGCATCGGGATCTCCGGGGGAAAACGAAGCTGCGAACTGAGTGCTCCCTCTCCCGCTTGCGGTGTATAGACCGGGGACATAGGTAACACCTGTTCGGGGACATGGGTAACACAACTAGACTGGCTGGCAGTGTCTTTTG
>NZ_JBYTEG010000026.1:0-111071 GCF_058792255.1 Cupriavidus sp. CPT47-8839-RL05A
CGCACGGATCGTTAAGTCGCGACCTTCTCGCTACACCGTTCGGTACCTGAAGAAGGACCTTAACTGAACGGCATTACGGCCGCAGCCGGCTTTTTCGTTGTCGGCCGGCAAGCGGTCTCAGCGCGGTGCCGGTGCGTCCCTGAGCATGACCGCGAACGGTGAGGCCGCGCCAGGCGTGATCACCAGCTCGGCCCATTGCGAGACCGTGTTGGCGGGCAGTGACACGCGCGTGAAGTTCTGCATGACCTTGCCGGCCGCATCGCGCAGCGGCTTGTCGATGCCGAAGCCGTTGTCGGCTCCGTTGGCCCCGTTTCCGCCCGCATGCACCAGCAGCACCTGGCCGCGGAAACGACCGGCCAGCTCGCGCAGCTGGCGCTTGAATTCCAGGTAGCCATCGCGGGTGCGGTGGCGCATGAAGCCGTCCAGCAGCGTCGGGCGGCCTTTCTTCTCCCAGCCGTTGGCAAAATGCGGGTCGGCGTGGACCACCACCACGATGCCGTTCAGGTCGCGTTGCCGCGCCACCGAGAACGCGCGCGCCAGCCACTGGCGGTTGGCTTCGCGCCGGTCCTCGAACTCGCCGTTGCGCCCGCCTTCGTTGCGGTAGTGGTTGTTGTCGCCAGGCAGGTTCATGCCGACGAGCAGGATATCGCCCACCTCCATGCGCATGTTCTCGCGGAAGCTGCGGAACAGCGCCTGGTCCGATTGCCGCAGCAGCGGCCGCGGATGCCGGCCGAGCGTGGCGTCCTCGGGGAAGAACAGCTCACGCAGCCGGTTCAGGCGCTCGACCGCGTCAAAGCCGCCGTTGACCGGCAGCCGGCATTCGGACCAGTCGGTCTCGCCGGGCACGTAGACCAGCGGCAGCGGCGACTGGTCCAGCAGTTGCTGGCGGTTGCCCAGCACCACATCGCTGCACGATTCCGTATCGCCCTTGATGCCGCCGGCATGAATGACCAGGTCCAGCTTGCGCTCGCCGAAGTAGTCGAGCAGCGCTGCCGCGTTGGCCTCCGCGGCCGGCCACTGGGGCAGGTCGGCGATCAGCGCGATGCGCGTCAGCTTTGGCCTGGCCGGTGTCTTGCTGGCGCGGCCCGCGGGCGCGGCCGATGCCATGCCGGCCGTGCAAAGCAGCGGCAGCAGCATGGCAAGCAGGGCACGGCGTGCAGCGTTCATGCGGCGTCGAGCGCCTCGCCTGCCAGTGCCTTGAGCCGGTACAGCGCCTCCAGCGCGGCGCGCGGCGTCAGGGTGTCGGGGTCCAGGTCGGCCAGCGCATCGACCAGCGCGGCCTGTTCGGGTGCCAGCGCGGGCGCCAGCGGCGCGGGCACGGCCGCCGGGGCGGCGCCGAAGTCGTCCTCGTCGTCCTCCGGCGTTGGCGGTGCCGCGAACAGGTCCAGCTGCGGCGTCGGCGTGGCGTCGGCCGATTGCTGCTCCAGCCAGGCCAGGTGCTTGCGCGCGGCGCGGATCACCGGCTGCGGCACGCCGGCCAGCTGCGCTACCTGCAGGCCGTAGCTCTGGCTGGCGGGGCCGTCCTGCACCGCGTGCAGGAAGACAATGCCATCGCCATGCTCGACCGCCGACAGGTGCACGTTGGCTGCCTGCGGGAACTCTTGCGGCAGTTGCGTCAGCTCGAAGTAATGCGTGGCGAAGAGGGTGTGGCTGCGGTTGTGCGACAGCAGGTGGCGCGCGATCGCCCAGGCCAGCGCCAGCCCGTCGAAGGTCGACGTGCCGCGCCCGATCTCGTCCATCAGCACCAGTGAAGCCGGGGTCGCGTGGTGCAGGATGCCGGCGGCCTCGGTCATCTCGACCATGAAGGTGGAGCGGCCGCCCGCGAGGTCATCGGCGGCGCCGATGCGGGTAAAGATGCGGTCGATCGGCCCGATCACCGCGCGCCGCGCCGGCACGTAGGCGCCCACGCAGGCCAGCAGCACGATCAGCGCGGTCTGGCGCATGAAGGTCGACTTGCCGCCCATGTTCGGGCCGGTGATCAGCAAGAGCTTGCGCGCTTCATTGAGCTGGCAGTCGTTGGCGATGAAAGCCACCGACTCGGCCGCGAGCTGGCCTTCGACCACCGGGTGGCGGCCCTGCACGATGTCGACCACGTTCTCGGCGACGCGCTCAGGCGCGGACCAGTCCAGCGTCTGCGCGCGCTCGGCCAGCGCCGTCAGCACGTCCAGGCGCGCCAGCGCGGCGGCCACCCGCTGCAGCTCGCCGATATGCGGCAGCAGCGCCTGCAGCAGGCCGTCGTAGAGCTGCTTTTCGCGCGCGAGCGCGCGATCCTGTGCCGACAGCGCCTTGTCCTCGAAGGCCTTCAGCTCAGGCGTGATGTAGCGCTCGGCATTCTTCAGCGTCTGGCGGCGGCGGTAGTCGTCGGGCACCTTGTCGGCCTGGCCGTTGGTGACCTCGATATAGAAGCCATGCACGCGGTTGAACTCGACGCGCAGGTTGGCAATGCCGGTGCGGGCGCGTTCGCGCGTTTCGAGGTCGATCAGGAACTGGCCGCAGTTCTCGGAGATGTCGCGCAGTTCATCCAGTCCGGCATCGTAGCCGCGCGCGATCACGCCGCCGTCG
This sequence comes from Cupriavidus sp. CPT47-8839-RL05A, assembly GCF_058792255.1. NCBI lineage: Bacteria > Pseudomonadati > Pseudomonadota > Betaproteobacteria > Burkholderiales > Burkholderiaceae > Cupriavidus > Cupriavidus sp. CPT47-8839-RL05A. The sequence continues at coordinate 2,563 of NZ_JBYTEG010000026.1, forward strand.
CGCACCACGGTGGCCGGCTCTTCGGCCACGGCGCGCACCAGCAGGTCCAGGCAGTCCTGCGGCACGGCCAGGTCGTGCAGGGTCTGCGCCAGCAAGGTGCTGCCCTGGTCATCGCGGATGCAGGCCTGCACGTCCGGCAGCGCGCGCAAGGTGTCGCGCAGCGAGGACAGGTCGCGCGGCCGCGCATTGAGCAGCGCCAGCCGCGAGGTGATGCGCTCAACGTCGGCCAGCCGGCGCAGCGCCGTGCGCAGGGCATCGGTGCCCTGGTCGATCAGCACGCCGATGGCCTGCTGGCGTGCCTGCGGCAGCGCCGGGTCGCGCAGCGGGTGGTGCAGCCAGTGGCGCAGCGCGCGGCTGCCCATCGCCGTGCAGCAGGTGTCCAGCAGCGAGAACAGTGTCGGCGACTCGCCGCCGCGCAGGGTCTCGGTCAGTTCCAGGTTGCGCCGCGTGGCGGAATCCAGGCCGACGTACTCCGATTCGCGCTCGACCTTCACGCCCTGCACATGGCGCAGCGACTGGCCCTGCGTGGTCGCGGCGTAGTTCAGCAGCGCGCCGGCCGCGCCCAGCGCGGCACCCAGCCCGGCACAGCCGAACGGGTCCAGGCTGGCCACGCCCAGCTGCTCGCGCAGCCGGCGCGTGCCGGCGTCCTGGTCGAAATGCCATTCGGGCAGGCGGGTCCGCGCGCACGCCAGCGCGGGCAACTCGATGCCATCGGCATACAGCAGCTCGGCCGGGCGGATGCGCTCCAGCTCGCGACCCAGTTGTGCCGCTTCGCATTCCATCAGGCGCAGCTCGCCGCTGGCCAGGTTCAGCCACGCCAGCCCGGTCTTGCTGACGCCGCGGCGCGTGGTCTGCTGGTGCACCGCCATCAGGAAGGTATCGGCCTTGTCCGGCAGCAGCGCGGCATCGGTCAGCGTGCCCGGGGTGACGATGCGCACCACCTTGCGCTCCACCGGCCCCTTGCTGGTGGCCGGGTCGCCGATCTGCTCGCAGATCGCCACGGATTCGCCCAGCTTCACCAGGCGCGCCAGGTACTGGTCCGCGGAATGGAAGGGAATGCCGGCCATGCGGATCGGCACCCCGTTGGAGGCGCCGCGCGCGGTCAGCGTGATGTCGAGCAGGCGCGCGGCCTTTTCGGCATCGTCGTGGAAGAGTTCGTAGAAGTCACCCATGCGGTAGAACAGCAGGGTGTCGGGGTGGTCTGCCTTGATGCGGAGATATTGTTGCATCATGGGCGTGTGGCGGCTCGCGGACGAATCTGCCTGTGCCTGTTCCGGGTCGGTTTTTTTCTGCAATCCCATTGCCATTTAGCCTGTCTGGCGGTGGGCCTGCGTGATGCCGCCCGCTCCGCTCGGATCGCCGCCTTGCGCAAGCCGGATGGCGGCCGCGCGGGGCGTCCGGGCGGTCATCCGGCGGCCTGGGGCCGGGGCGCGAAGGGGCGTTTTCGAATATGGGCGATATGGTACAGCACGGGGCAGCGGTTGCCGCGCCGCGCGGGCCGGATCTGGCCCGGCGGCGGGGTCAGCGGCGTGCCGTCAGCGGAACACCAGCACCGGCACGTCGCTGTGGGTCAGCACCTTCTGCGTCTCGCTGCCCAGCAGCAGGCCGCTGATGCCCTTGCGGCCGTGCGAGGCCATGAAGATGACATCGCAACCGAGGTCCCGGGCAGCGTTGATGATGCCGTGATACGGGGCGCTGGCGGCCGAGACGTGGCCCGCGCACGGGACGCCGGCCATTGCCGCCGCGGCCTCGATCTTGACCAGTTCCTGGCGCGCCAGTGCTTCCACGCGTTGCTGGAATACCTCGCGCCTCTCATGGGTGCTGTCGCTGCCCACCATGTAGGGATAGGTCTCCACGCACATGTAGGGCGTCAGGCGCGCGGAGGCGGTGCGGGCAAACTGGATGGCGGCGGACACGGCCTTGTGGGAAAGCTCGGAACCGTCGACGGGCAGCAGGATGTGCTTGAACATAGGGGCCTTGGTAAAGGGGAAAACGGAAGAAGTGCGGGAGTAGGGGGCGAGGTTCAGTTGGCCAGCGCGCGTCCCACGATCAGCGGGTCGGGCTGCCCGATGGCAGTGGTGTCCCGGTTGCCGTAGGGGAAGCGCGACAGGATGGCACGCAGCGCATTGAGCCGCGCGCGCTTCTTGCAGTCCGAGCGGATGACCGTCCACGGCGCATCGGCGGTGTCGGTGTGGGCGAACATGGCCTCCTTGGCCTGGGTGTATTCGTCCCATTTGTCCAGCGAGGCAAGGTCGACCGGGCTCAGCTTCCATTGCTTGAGCGGGTGGATCTCGCGCTCGCGGAAGCGCCGGCGCTGTTCCTTCTGGCTGACCGAGAACCAGAACTTGAACAGGTGGATGCCGCTGCGCACCAGATGCCGCTCGAAGTCCGGCGCCTGCTGCAGGAAGTCCTGGTATTCGCGCTGCGAGCAGAAGCCCATCACGTGCTCCACGCCGGCGCGGTTGTACCAGGAGCGGTCGAACAGCACGATCTCGCCGGCCGACGGCAGGTGCTGCACATAGCGCTGGAAGTACCATTGCCCGCGCTCGGCCTCGGTGGGTTTTTCCAGCGCCACCACGCGCGCGCCGCGCGGGTTCATGTGTTCCATGAAGCGTTTGATGGTGCCGCCCTTGCCGGCGGCGTCGCGCCCTTCGAATACGATTACCACGCGCTGGCCGGTCTCGCGCACCCAGGCCTGGAACTTGAGCAGCTCCACCTGCAGGCGGTACTTCTGCTTTTCATAATTGCGCCGCGACATCAGGTTCTGGTACGGGTACGCGCCTTCGCGCCAGCCCGCGGACAGCTCGTCGTCCGGATGGCGCTTGCGGCCGGCCTGCCACACGGCGGGATCGCCTTCGAGGATCAGGCTGCGCAGCTGCGCGGCCTCGTCGGGCGCCAGGCCGTCAAGCAGCGTGCGCATGGCGTCGAGCATGTCGGCGCCGTTGCCTGCGCGGCTGGCCAGGATGTCCTGCATGCTGCTGGCCGCCAGCTGCACCGAGGCGTTGACGGCGCTCTCGACCTCCTTGCGCTGGGCTGACAGCGCCGAGTTGGTGGGCAGCACGTCGCCCCTGGCCGTGGCGCGGGCACGTGGCGCGGTGGCGGTGTGGGAGGATTGGATGGTGTCGCGATCTGTCATCTGCGGTCCTCCGTCAGGCTGGGGTGTTGCGCAGGATCGCGTAGAGCTGGTCCTTGAGCAGGAGTTTCTCTTTCTTCAGCCGCTCGATCTCGAAGGTGGAGGCCGGCACCAGCCCCGACTCCATGTTGTGGATTTCCTGGTCCAGCGCGTTGTGGCGGTGGAACAGGCGCGCGAAGCGGGCATCCTGGGTCTTCAGGGTGGTGATCTGGTCGCGGTATTCGGGAAACATGCTGGCTCTCCTGCTGGATCCGCGCGCACGGGGCGTGGCGCATGGTTTCATTTTGGGGAGGGCAGGGTGGGGCGACCTTGACGAGGATCATGGCCGTCCGGGGAATGAGAAAGGTCTGCAGTGCAGGGCGCGGTGGCAGGCGCGGCGCACCATGCAAAACGCCCGCCGGGGTGCGGCGGGCGTCGGGGGTGGCTGATCTGGCCGTCAGGCCATGTGCCGGTGTCAGGCGGCGGGCTTGGCGTTGTCCAGCGAGAACGGCGACAGCAGGCGCACCATCTGGGCGAATGCCTTGGGGTTGCCGGCCAGCACTTCGCCCTGTTCCATCTGGCGCGGTTCGCCGGCGTAGTTGCCGACCAGGCCGCCCGATTCGGTGATCAGCAGCATGCCTGCAGCCATGTCCCAAGGCTGCAGGCCGCGCTCGAAGAAGCCGTCCAGGCGGCCGCAGGCCACATAGGCCAGGTCCAGCGCGGCGGCGCCCGGCCGGCGCAGGCCGGCGCAGTTGCGGGTCATCAGCGCGAACAATTCCATGTATTCGTCCAGGCCTTCCAGGTCGCGGAACGGGAAGCCGGTGCCGATCAGGCAGTCGGCCAGCTTGTCGCGGCGCGTGACGCGGATGCGGCGGTTGTTCAGGAAGGCGCCGGCGCCCTTGCTGGCGGTGAAGAGCTCGTCGCGGGTCGGGTCGTAGACCACGGCCTGCACGGGCGTGCCGCGGTGCAACTGGGCGATCGAGACCGCGTATTGCGGGAAGCCGTGGATGAAGTTGGTGGTGCCGTCCAGCGGGTCGATGACCCAGGTGTACTCGTGGGAGTCTTCACCCTCGGCCCAGGACTGGCCGGATTCTTCCGCTAGAATGCCGTGTTCCGGGTAGGCCGTGCGCAGGATCTCGATGACCGCGGCTTCGGCGGCGCGGTCCACCTCGGTGACAAAATCGTTGTGTTGCTTGCGCGAGACGCGCACCAGATCGACGTCGAGCGACGCGCGGTTGATGATGGATCCCGCTTTGCGGGCCGCCTTGATGGCGATATTGAGCATCGGATGCATGAATCTCTCCAGGCCGGCCACGACGACGCGGCGGGGCGCAAAAGCGCCGCACGCCCGCTCATGGGCAGCTGACAACACAACGGATTGTAGAAGAACGTCGGGCGTCGCCGGTTCTGCTGCAAATGTGCCGCGAGAGTCTCGCGAGCAAGCAAAAACCTGGCGCCGCGCCAAAGAAGAACCCCGAATTGTATATGAACCCGGCAATTGATACGAGCCAGCCCGCTGCCGATGGCAACAGCGGTGATACCGGCGGCAACGCTTTCGGCCGCGTGCGCTTCGTGCTGGTCGAAACCAGCCACCCGGGCAACGTGGGCTCGGTGGCGCGCGCGATCAAGACCATGGGCTTCGGCAGCCTGGTGCTGGTCTCGCCACGCGAGCCGGATGTGCTGCGGCACTCCGACGCCATCGCCATGGCCAGCGGTGCCGACGATGTGCTGGCGGGCGCGCTCATCGTCGACCAGGTCGACGCGGCGCTGGCCGGCGCCGCGCTGACCGTGGCGATGACCGCGCGCCACCGCGAATTCGGCCCGCCGCGGCTGCTGCCGCGCGCCGCCGCGGAACGCGCGCGCCAGACGCTGTCTGGCAGCGGCGGCGTTGCCTTCGTGTTCGGCAACGAGCGCTATGGTTTGCCCAATGAAGTGGTCGAGCGCTGCAACACAGTCACCCATATCCCCGCCAATCCCGCCTATACCTCGCTCAACCTGGCGCAGGCGGTGCAGCTCATCGCCTACGAGATGCGGCTGGCGCTGCTGGAGGCGGCCCCGGACGCCGGCGCCAATATCGGCTATGCTGGTGAGCCGGCCACGGCCGAGCAGGTCGAGGCCATGTTCGGCCATCTGCAGACGGGCCTGGAGGCAATCGGCTTTCTCGATCCGTCCAACCCGCGCAGGCTGATGACCCGGCTGCGCCGGCTGCTGGCGCGCAGCGGCCTGGAGCGCGAGGAAGTGAATATCCTGCGCGGCATCGCCAAGCATATGCTGATCGCCGCGCAGAACCAGCCGGGCCCGCGCAAGGACCGGTGACAGGAGCGAGGACAGTGGCAGCAAACCGGAGCGATTCGATGCAGGGCGACGCAGGCACGCGCGGCAATCGCGCGCGCTGTCGCCTTGCGGCTGCGGGTTTGCGCAGGCCCGGGCGATGTTGACCGCAGCATCGCCGCAATGTCCCTGACGGATCAGGGGCCAAACACCGGCACCCCAAGCGGGTCCGGCAAATCACTTACACTCCCTGATCCCGTCCCCACCGGCCACTGACCTCGCCGGCGACCCTGCCCCGGGCACCAGCCCGCGTGGCGCGGCGCACGGCGCGGCAACACGACACGACCAAGATGTTCTCTCGCCTGAAGGAAGATATCGACACCATCATGCTGCGCGATCCCGCTGCGCGCAGCCGCCTGGAAGTGCTGACCTGCTACCCCGGCCTGCATGCCGTGGTGTTCCACCGCTTTGCGCATCGATGCTGGAACGCCGGCTTCCACTGGCTGGGGCGCTGGATCTCGCACTGGGCGCGGTTTTTCACCGGCATCGAAATCCATCCGGCGGTCAAGCTGGGCCGGCGCGTTTTCATCGACCACGGCATGGGCGTGGTGATCGGCGAGACCGCCGAGATCGGCGATGACTGCACCATCTACCAGGGCGTGACGCTGGGTGGCACCTCGCTGTACAAGGGCCAGAAGCGGCATCCCACGCTGGGCGCCAACGTGGTGGTGAGCGCGGGCGCCAAGGTGCTGGGCGGATTCGTGGTGGGCGACGGCGCGCGCGTGGGCTCCAACGCCGTGGTGCTAAAGCCGGTGCCGCCGGGCGCGACCGCCGTGGGCATCCCCGCCCGCATCATCCTGCCGGATGCGCCATCGGCGCAGCAGGGTGCCAAGCAGGAGTTCTCGGCCTATGGCATCACGCCCAATGCGGACGATCCGGTGTCGCTGGCGCTCAAGAGCCTGATCGACAATGCGGGGCGCCAGCACGACCGCATCGAGGCGGTGCTGGCCGCGCTCGACCGGCTTGGCGAACACCTGGAGAACACGCCGAACGATCCCTTCGACGCGAGCGAACTGCGCAGGCTGATGAAGTGAGCGGGGCAGGGGCCGGGCCGGCGCTGCCGCTCAGTCGGTCTGCGGCAACAGGCGGAAGCCGTCGCGATCCAGTTGCAGCACCGCGGCGCGCGGATGGGCGCCGTCCAGGTCCCAGTCAGTGAGTACCCAGCGCACGCCGGCGGCGTCTTCATGCCGTGCCGGGCGGTGCGTGTGTCCATGCACCAGCAGCGACGCACCGGCGGCGCCGAGCAACTCGGCCGCGGCCGCGGGCGCCACATCACCATAAATCACCGGCACGGCCGCGCCCGCGCTCAACTGCCTGGCGCGGTTGCCTTCACTGTCTGCCCGCAGCTTGCGGGCGATCGACAGGCGCGCGCTCAACGGCAGTGCCAGGAACACGCGTTGCACCCAGCGCTTGCGGGTCCAGCGGCGGAAGCGGTTATAGCGTTCGTCGTCGATGCACAGCATGTCGCCGTGGCTCAGCACCACGCGCTGGCCGGCACAGTGGATCACGGCGGGGTCGGGCAGCAGGCGGGCACCGGCCGCGCTGGCGAAGCGCTGGCCCAGCAGGAAGTCGCGGTTGCCGTGCATCAGGTACACGGCCACGCCGCGCGCGGCCAGTGCGCGCAGGGCGCCGGTCACGCGCTGCGCGAAGGGCGAGTCGGTTTCTTCGTCGCCGATCCAGAATTCAAAGAAGTCGCCCAGGATGAACAGCGTGCGCGCGTGCTGTGCGGCGCGCTCGAGCGTGCGCTCGAAGGCCGCCAGCGTGCGGGGCATGCCGGGCGTCAGGTGCAGGTCTGAAATGAACCACGCCGGCGCCTGTGCCTCGAAGGGACCGGCCACCGGCGTGTGGGGGATCGCGGTCATGCGCGGTGTCGGAAGGGGAATGCCGGCACGTGGATGCGCACGGAACCGCAATCGTCAGGCATCGGCTTACTCGACGATGACGGCCTTCTCGATCACCACGTCTTCCAGCGGCACGTCCTGGTGGAAGCCCGAGCTGCCGGTGCGCACGCCCTTGATCTGGTCGACCACGTCGGTGCCTTCCACGACCTTGCCGAACACGGCATAGCCGAAGCCCTGCGGCGTGGGCGAGGAGAAGTTCAGGAAGTCGTTGTCGACCACGTTGATGAAGAACTGCGCGGTGGCCGAGTGCGGGGCGTTGGTGCGCGCCATGGCCACGGTGTAGCGGTCATTCTTCAGGCCGTTGCCGGCTTCGTTCTCGATCGGGGCGTCGGTGCCCTTTTGCTTCATGCCGGGCTCGAAGCCGCCGCCCTGGATCATGAAGTTCTTGATCACGCGGTGGAAGATGGTGTTGTCGTAGTGGCCCTTGCGCACGTATGACAGGAAGTTCTCGACCGACTTCGGGGCCTTCTCGGCGTCGAGTTCAATGGTGATGACACCCTGGTTGGTGTGGAGCTGGACCTTGGACATGGGATTTCCTCTGTTCGGTGGTGTTATTTGACGACGGTGGCCGACTCGATCACGATCGGCGCGGCCGGCACATTGCGCATGGGGCCGTAGGCCGTGGTCGGCACGCTCTTGATCTTGTCGATCGTCTCCATGCCTTCCACCACCTTGCCGAACACTGCGTAGCCGTTGCCGTCCGGCTGCGGGTAGTCGAGATTCGGATTATCCACCACATTGACGAAGAACTGCGCGGTGGCCGAGTTGGGGTCGCTGGTGCGTGCCATGGCGACCGTGCCGGCCTTGTTCTTCAGGCCGCCGCGGGCTTCCAGCGGGATCGGCGCACGGGTGGGCTTTTCCTTCATGTCGCGGTCGAAGCCGCCGCCCTGCACCATGAAGCCATTGATCACGCGATGGAAGATGGTGCCACTGTAGAAGCCGCTTTTCACATATTCCAGGAAGTTCGCGACGGTCTTGGGCGCGGCCTCGGGGTAGAGCTCGACGGTGAACTTGCCGGCACTGGTGACGAACTGGACGCGCTCGGCGGCCTTTTGCTGAGCCATTGCGTTGAACGAGGACAGTGCCAGGGCGCCTGCGGTCAGGCCGGCCAGGACGATGCGACGGGAACGGATCATGAAGGAACTCCGGTAAGTCTGGATGATGCACATGGTCCGGGCGCGCCGCGCCCGGGCCTTGGGATGGGTGGCCGTCAGTTCGCGGCAGGGGCGCTGGCAGGTGCCTGGCGCTGCGCTGGCGTTGCCTTGCGGCCGGTGCCGGCGGGCGCCGCCGGCTTGGCCGGCGCCGCGGCATCAGGGTTCAGCTGGCGCAGGCCGGCGCTGGCGCGGGCATCGCCCGGATTGCGGCGCAGCGCTTCGGCGTAGGCCTGCTCGGCCAGGCGGCGGTAGACGTCGCCCAGGTTGGTATAGCCGATGGCAAAGCCCGGCTTGACTTCGGTGGCCAGCAGCAACTCGGCCTCGGCGCGCTTCAGGTCGCCGCGCTTGGCGTAGAGCAGCGCCAGGTTGTTGTGGGGCTCGGGCAGTTCCGGGAACTCCTGCGCCATTTCGGCAAAGGCCTGGATGGCGGCGTCTTCGCGGCCGGACTGGGCCAGGGCCCAGGCGCGCTGGAAGCGTGCCTGCGCATTGCGCGGGTTGGCGGCCAGCACGCGGTCGAAGCCCTTGATGGCTTCGTCGTAGCGGCGCGCGTTGGCGGCCTGCTGGGCCTCGCTCATGCCAGGATCGGTCGACTGGATGCCGCCGACCGGCGTCGCCGGCGCGGCCAGCGACAGCGGGCCGTTCTGCGCGTAGGCAGGGGCCGCCAGCGCGGCGGCCAGGGCCGCCAGCAGGGGCAGTACGGCGCGATGGCCGCGTCGGCGCGCGGGGGCGGCGAACATGGCAGAAGACGGGGAGGGCAGCGGCAGGCTCATTGAGGACAGGTCCGTTATACTCCGCGGCATTCTAGCAAAGCGGCAAGTCCGGCACGAAGGCGATGACATCGGGGCAGCGGGCGCGGCATCTCGCGCGGCGCTGGCGGCGCCGTGCCGGAGGCAACCAGCGCAGCGCCTTCCGGTAAGATATGGGGCGCGACGGAATTGCGCCAGTGGCCGCGTTGCCACCGGCGGCCTGCCAGGCGCCGGGCAACCGGCGCCACGGCCCGCGCTGCCTGCTGTGCGAACCGCGGCAGTCTCCTCTCACCACTCACTTCGTTTCATGCAGCTTCTGAACATCTACAACACGCTCGCGCGTGAGAAACAGCCATTCGTGCCAATCGAACCCGGCAAGGTCCGCATGTATGTGTGCGGCATGACGGTGTACGACTATTGTCACGTTGGCCACGCTCGCGTGATGGTGGTGTTCGACATGGTGCACCGCTGGCTGCGTGCCGCCGGCTACGAGGTGACGTATGTGCAGAACATCACCGACATCGACGACAAGATCATCCGCCGCGCGGCCGAGAACGGCGAGACCATCGGCGAGCTGACCACGCGCTTCATCCAGTACATGCACGAGGATGCCGCCGCGCTGGGCGTGATCCGCCCCGACCACGAGCCGCGCGCCACCGACTACGTGCCGCAGATGCTCGACATGATCGGCAAGCTGGAAGCCAAGGGCCTGGCCTACCAGGCCAGCGACGGCGACGTGAACTATTCGGTGCGCAAGTTCGCCGGCTACGGCAAGCTCTCGGGCAAGTCGCTGGAAGACCTGCGCGCCGGCGAGCGTGTCAGCGCCAACGACGCCAAGCAGGACCCGCTCGACTTCGTGCTTTGGAAGTCCGCCAAGGCCAGCGAGCCGCCCGAGAGCAAGTGGGACTCGAAGTGGGGCGCCGGCCGCCCGGGCTGGCACATTGAATGCTCCGCCATGAGCTGCACGCTGCTGGGCGAGCATTTCGACATCCATGGCGGCGGGGCCGACCTGCAGTTCCCGCACCACGAGAACGAGATTGCGCAGTCTGAAGGCGCCAGCGGCAAGCCCTTCGTCAACATGTGGATGCACAACGGCTTCGTGCGCATCAACGACGAAAAAATGTCCAAGTCGCTTGGCAATTTCTTCACCATCCGCGAGGTCCTGAAGTCGTACGACGCCGAGGTCGTGCGCTTCTTCATCCTGCGCGCGCACTACCGCAGCCCGCTGAACTACAGCGACGCGCACCTGGACGATGCGCGCCACGCCCTGACACGCCTGTACACGGCGCTCAAGGACAGCCAGCCGGGCGGCTGCGCGGTGGACTGGGACGAGCCGCACGCCAGGCGCTTTGCCGAGGCCATGGGCGACGACTTCAACACGCCGATCGCGATGTCGGTGCTGTTCGACCTGGCCAGCGAGATCAACCGCACCGGCTCGACCGCGGCTGCGCGCCAGCTCAAGGGGCTGGCAGGCACGCTGGGCCTGCTCGAGCGCGACCCGCATACCTTCCTGCAAGGCGGCAGGTCCGACGACGGCATCTCGCCGGAACAGATCGAGACCCTGATCGCCGCGCGCAAGACCGCCAAGGTGGAGCGCAACTTTGCCGAAGCGGACCGCATCCGCGCGCAACTGCTGGAAGCTGGCATCGTGCTGGAAGACAAGCCGGGCGGTGCCACCGAGTGGAGGCGTGCTTGAACGCTGCCGCGCGCAAGCCAGCCATCGCCACGCCTCCCGCCACGAGGGGCCGGGTGAAGGCGGCCGGTCCGCGCCCGGGCAAGGCTGGCGCCAAGGAGGCGCCGCTGCCTGACGGCAAGGACACGGCCAGGGGCACGCGCAACGCCAAGGCCGTGCTGCCCGAGGCGGATGCGGTGCCGCTGCCGGTCGAAACCGTCATCGACGCGGTGCGCCCCGCCTACTGGGACGAGGCCTGCGCCGACCTGATGAAGCGCGACCGCATCCTGCGCAAGATGATCCCCACCTACGGCCCGGCGCACCTGGTGTCGCGCGGGGATCCGTTCGTCACGCTGGCGCGCGCGGTGGTGGGCCAGCAGATTTCGGTCAAGGCGGCGCAGTCGGTGTGGGAGCGGCTGCATGCCCTGTGCCCCAGGCTGACCCCGGCACAGTTCCTGCGCGCCGGTCCCGAGAAGCTGGCCGGTTGCGGCCTGTCCAAGCGCAAGGGGGAATACCTGGTCGACCTGGCCGACCACTTCAAGGCGGGCACGGTGCATGTCGGCGAATGGGCGCAGATGGACGACGAAGCGGTGATCGCCGAGCTGACGCAGATCCGCGGCATCGGCCGCTGGACCGCCGAGATGTTCCTGATGTTCAACCTGATGCGGCCCAACGTGCTGCCGCTCGATGACATCGGCCTGATCAACGCGATCTCCGCCAATTACTTCAGTGGCGAGCCGGTCACGCGCAGCGAGGCGCGCGAGGTGGCGGCCAACTGGGAGCCATGGCGAACTGTGGCCACGTGGTATATGTGGCGCAGTCTCGACCCGCTGCCAGTGACGTATTAGGCATCACAGCAAGAAAATTTAGTGGCAGGTGCAGTCCGGGCTATCTGGCAGGCGCTAAGATAGCGACCAAATTCCGGTAGAATGCGCCCCTTCACAGACAGGTACGTGTGATTTTATGAAAACCACCTTCCTGGATTTTGAGCAGCCCATTGCCGAACTCGAGGCAAAGATCGAAGAACTGCGCTTTGTGCAGGACGATTCGGCTGTTGATATTTCCGAAGAAATTTCGCGGCTGGCCGGCAAGAGCCAGCAGCTGACCAAAGACATCTACGCCAACCTGACCCCGTGGCAGGTTGCGCAAATCGCCCGCCACCCCCAGCGTCCCTATACGCTGGACTACGTGCGCGAGATCTTTACCGATTTCCACGAGCTGCACGGCGACCGCACCTTTGCCGACGATCTTTCGATCATCGGCGGCCTGGCGCGCTTCAACGGCCAGGCGTGCATGGTCATCGGCCACCAGAAGGGCCGTGACACGAAAGAGCGCGCCATGCGCAATTTCGGCATGCCCAAGCCCGAGGGCTACCGCAAGGCCAAGCGCCTGATGGAGCTGGCGGACAAGTTCGGCCTGCCGATTTTCACTTTCGTTGACACCCCGGGCGCATTCCCCGGCATCGACGCCGAAGAGCGCGGCCAGTCCGAAGCCATCGGCCACAACCTGTACGTGATGGCCGGCCTGAAGGTGCCCCTGATCGCCACCATCATCGGTGAAGGCGGTTCGGGCGGCGCGCTGGCGATTGCCGTGGGCGACGTGGTGCAGATGCTGCAGTTCGCCACCTACGCGGTGATTTCGCCGGAAGGCTGCGCCTCGATCTTGTGGAAGACCGCCGAGAAGGCACCGGAAGCCGCCGAGGCGCTGGGCCTGACCGCGCACCGCCTGAAGGCGCTGGGCCTGATCGACAAGATCGTGAGCGAGCCCCTGGGCGGCGCGCACCGTGACTACAAGGGCATGGCGGCGATGCTCAAGCGCTCGCTGGCCGAGTCGCTGCGTCAGTTCCAGGGCATGAGCGTGAAGGAGCTGCAGGCTCGCCGCTATGAGCGCCTGCTCGCCTATGGCAAGTTCAAGGAAACCGGCACCCAGGACTGACCCGTCCGCCCGGCTGACCGACAAGGTCGCACAGGCCCTCCAGGCCGGTGCGGCCTTTGTTGTTTCTGGCGGCGGCACGGGCGCGGCGACGATCGCGGTGGCCCTGTCGGGCGGGCGCGATTCGGTCGCGCTGCTGCATGCCGCCCGCGCGGCCGCGGCGGAGTGGGGCGTTGGCGCGCGCGTGGTGGCGCTGCATGTCCACCACGGCCTGCAGGCGGATGCCGACGACTGGGACCGTTTCTGCGCCGCGCAGTGCGCGCAGTGGCAGGTCGGCTATTTCGTGCGGCGGGTGTCGGTGCAGCCCGAAGCGGGCGAGGGCGTGGAAGCGGCCGCGCGCCGCGCGCGCTATGCCGCGCTGGCGGCGATGTGCGCCGACAGCGGCGCGCGCCTGCTGCTGTTCGCCCACCACCAGGACGACCAGGTCGAGACCGTGCTGCTGCGGCTGTTCCGCGGCGCCGGCGTGGCCGGCATGGCTGGCATGCCAGCGCTGCGCCCGCTCGACGAGCGCAGCGGCGTGACGCTGCTGCGCCCCTGGCTGGACGTGGCCCGCGCCGAGATCGAGGCCTACTGCGCGGCCAACGCGCTGCAATGGGTCGACGACCCGTCCAATGCCGATGAACGCTATGCGCGCAATGCCTTGCGCGCGCACCTGCCGGCGCTGGTCGCGGCCTTCCCGGCGTTGTCGGCCAACGTGGTGCAGGCGGCAGCGCATTTCGCCCAGGCAGGCGCACTGATCGATGAACTGGCAGCCGCCTCGCTGGCGGCGCTGGCACGCCCCGGCCGCGATGCCGACACGCTTGCCGAACTCGACCTGGCAGGGCTGCGCGCCTTGCCCGTGGCACATGCCGATGCCGTGCTGCGCTTCTGGCTGCGCGACCTCGGCGTGCGCGCGCCTTCCACTGCCAGGCTGGCGGCGATGCGCGAGCAACTGGTCGCCCACGCTGGCGGCGAGCCCGCGATCGCGCATGAGGGGCTGGTCCTGCGCCGCTTCCGCGACCGCGTGCTGGCCTGCACGCCGCCACCGATCGCCGCGCCGGCACCCGTGACGCTGGACTGGCGCGGCGAGGCCCGTATCGTCGTGCCTGCCTGGCGCGGCGAACTCCATTTCTTCCGTGATGACACCTTCGGCGTGCCCGAAGCGGCGCTGCGCCAGCCCTTGCGCCTGGCCGCCCGCAGCGGCGGCGAGCGTATCGTGCTGCGCCCGGGCGGCCCGGCCCGGGCCCTGAAGCAAGCCTGCCAGGAAGCCGGCATCCCGGCCTGGCGCCGCGCCTGGCTGCCGCTGCTGTGGTCTGGCGATACCCTGGTGCTGGCCGCCGGCCTGGGCATGCACCGCCGCTGGCCGGACGCCCCGGCGGCGCCGCGCTGGCGCGTCGAATGGCATCCGCGGCCCGCGGCAGTGGCGACGCCGACGCACTGAAGCCCCCGGATCGGCGCCGGCATCACTTCCGATCTGCAGCCAGAACCCCGCTCCCGCCTTGCCTGACAGGGCTTGTTCGTGTATTTTCAAGGGCTTTGCACAATCGCTGGCGTCGACAAGAAGATGGCTCTCATCGTTCACAAATACGGCGGCACTTCGATGGGTTCCACGGAACGCATCAAGAATGTCGCCAAGCGCGTGGCCAAGTGGCACCGCGCCGGTCACCGCGTAGTCGTGGTGCCTTCGGCCATGTCGGGCGAGACCAATCGCCTGCTGGGACTCGCCAAGGAAATTTCGCCGCAGCCCAATCCGCGTGAACTGGACATGCTCGCCTCCACCGGCGAACAGGCCAGCGTGGCACTGCTGGCCATCGCGCTGCACGGCCAAGACATCGACGCGGTCAGCTACACCGGCTGGCAAGTGCCGGTGAAGACCGACTCGGCCTATACCAAGGCCCGTATCGAATCGATCGACGACGAGCGCATCCTCGGCGACCTCGACGCCGGCCGCGTGGTCGTGATCACCGGCTTCCAGGGCATCGACGACGACGGCAACATCACCACGCTCGGCCGTGGCGGCTCGGACACCTCGGCCGTGGCCATTGCCGCCGCGATCGAAGCCGACGAGTGCCTGATCTACACCGACGTCGACGGCGTGTACACCACCGACCCGCGCGTGGTCGAAGACGCCCGCCGCCTGGACCAGATCACCTTCGAAGAAATGCTGGAAATGGCCAGCCTCGGCTCCAAGGTGCTGCAGATCCGCTCCGTGGAGTTCGCCGGCAAGTACCGCGTGAAGACCCGCGTGCTGTCGTCGCTGACCGACCCGCTTATGCCGCTCGAGCAGGAAATGCACTCGGGCACGCTGATCACTTTTGAGGAAGACTCCACCATGGAAGCAGCCGTCATCTCCGGCATCGCCTTTGCCCGTGACGAAGCCAAGATCACCGTTCTGGGCGTGCCGGACAAGCCGGGCATCGCCTACCAGATCCTGGGCCCGGTCGCCGACGCCAACATCGACGTCGACATGATCATCCAGAACCAGTCCGTCGACGGCAAGACCGACTTCACCTTCACCGTGCCGCGCGGCGAGTACCAGCGCGCCCTGGCCATCCTGAACGACGGCGTCAAGTCGCATATCGGCGCCGGCAGCGTGTCGGGCGACCCGAAGGTGTCGAAGGTGTCGGTGGTGGGCGTGGGCATGCGCTCGCACGTTGGCATCGCCAGCAAGATGTTCCGCACCCTGTCGGAAGAGGGCATCAACATCCAGATGATCTCCACCTCGGAAATCAAGATCTCGGTGCTGATCGACGAGAAGTACATGGAACTGGCCGTGCGCGCGCTGCACAAGGCTTTCGAACTGGAACAGGCGTGATCCGTTCGTGAACACTTCTGGCGGGGTCGCGATTTTTGTGTTGAGTGATCGATTTTTCGTTGACCAACACGTGCGGCGCCGCTAGAATACGCGCTTCGTTGTGTGGCTCCCTCACACAACGCAAGTTTGGGAGACGTGGCCGAGAGGTCGAAGGCACTCCCCTGCTAAGGGAGCATCCGGGCCAAAACCTGGATCGAGGGTTCGAATCCCTCCGTCTCCGCCAGTCATGGCGGCGAAACCCCGGAAGATCGCGGTCTTCCGGGGTTTTTGTTTTTCTGGCCCATCAGATGCCTTGTGTCAGAGGATGGCGCATTCAAGGCATCTCGGACATCCCGGCGCGATGAGCGATCCGCGCTGCGATTTCAGTCCTTCGGCACGATCACCGCGATGGCGTTGTTGACCAGCGCACCGGTCTCGCTTTCGTCCGGCCGCATGCCGGTGGCCAGCGTCCGGTGCAGCACGCTGGCCAGCACCATGCCGTGGAAGAGCCGGGCGCTGGCCTCGGGACTTGCCGCAAGACGGATGCCGTTGGCCTGCTGCGCGGACAGGAAGGCCGCGATATAGGCGCACGTTGCCTCCGGGCCGCGCGTGTACCAGGCATTGCCCAGCGCCGGAAAGCGCCGCGACTCCGCAAAGATCAGCCGCAGGAACGCCAGGTGCCGTTCTTCCAGCAGCGAATGCAGGAAGCTGTGGGCAATCCTGTGCAGGCCCTGCGCGGCGTTGCAGCGCGACAGGTCCAGTCCTTTCTCTGTCTTCTCCAGGAAGCGCTCGCATAGCCGCTCCACCACCGCGACGAAGAGTCCATCCTTGCCGCCGAAATAGCTGTACACGTTGGTCTTGGAGCCGCCGCACGCCTTGACGATGTCATCCAGGCTGACGCCGTCATAGCCATGTTCCAGGAACATGTCCGCGGCGGTGCTGAGGATCAGCGCGCGTTTCTCTTCGCCGCGGCGCGTGATGCGCACGGGCGGGTGGTGGACCACAGGGGGGGAAGCGCTTTCTGGAGAGCTCATCTGGTGCAGGCGTGGCGTCGCGCCCCATGCCGGGGGAGACTCTGCGCAGTCTACCAAAAGCCGGCAGGCTGCTGCGTTTCCCAATGTGACAGGCTCATGGCTTCAAAAAATCAGAACGACTCATTTCGAATTGGAAAATACCGTACGGTACGGTTTTAACTATATTTGCTCACCATGAGCGACGCACTGAAGGACTGGAACCCAGACCCCGGCCAGAACCGGCGCTCTTCTCTTCGATGCTTAACAGGAGCAAGTGATGAAAACGGCAATGTTTGGCGCAGCAGTCGTGCTGGTGATGGCTTCGGCGGCCCAGGCCGCGGTGCGGTCGCCCGATGTCTATGCTGATGGTGCGCGTGCGGAACATGGCTCGATCCCCTCGGCCGCGTCGGCGCAGCGTTCGCAGCCGGGCCGGCTGGTGGACGAGCAGTTCCGCAAGGTCGCAGCGCGCAAGGTCGATCCGTATCTGGACGGCGCGGTACGCGAAGTCGATCCCTTCACCGATGGCGCGCTCGCCCGGATCGGGGAGACCGATCCGTCGGACCGTGCCTGATGATGTGCCGGCGCTGCGTCTGGCGCAGTGCCGGCTGGCTCCCGGTGCAGGTATTCCCGACCTTGCAATGCATCGTGGCACGCCCTAAAATAATTCGTATACCGCATTAGATTGCGCGTAGCGCAAAAATAGGAGACAACGTGACGGATGCCAAACGCACCGGCCACACCGCCATTGCCCATGTGAATCTCCACGGGGTGTCGGTGCATGGCAAGGATCTCAGCCAGGAACTGATCGGCAAGATCGGCTTTACGGCCTACTTTCTGTTCCTGCTTACCGGCCGCCAGCCGGACGAAAAGCTGGTGGCCATCACCGATGCCTGCCTGGTCGCCATTGCCGAACACGGACTGGTGCCGTCGGTGCAGGCCGCGCGCATGACGCTCGCCGCCGCCCCCGACGCCCTGCAGGGCGCGGTGGCCGCGGGCGTGCTGGGCTGCGGCTCGGTCATCCTGGGGGCCTCGGAAACCGCCGGGCAGATGCTGGCGCAAGTGCTGGCCGGCCGCGACGCCGGCACGCTGGCAGACAGCGCGCACGCGGTGGTGCGGGCCTTGCGGCAGGCACGGCAGCCGCTGCCGGGCTTTGGCCACCCCACGCACAAGCAGGGCGATCCGCGTGCGCACCGCCTGCTGGCGTTCGCGCGTGAACTCGGCATCGCGGGCGACCACGTCGCCGCGCTCGAGGCGGTGGCCGCGGCGGTTCCCGAGCACTACAGCAAGGCCTTGCCGCTCAATGTGTCGGGCGCGATCCCCGCGGTGCTGCTCGATGCCGGCTATCCCGCCAGCGCGCTCAAGGGTGTGCCGATGCTGGCCCGCGTGGCGAGCCTGATCGCCCACCTGCAGGAAGAGCGTGCGCAACCCATCGGCTTTATCCTGGCCGACGCCGCCGAACACGCCATCACTTACAGCGCCGCGCCGGCGCAAGCATCATGAAGCCGCCCGCACTCCCTGCCGGCGACGCGCTGGTGGCGCCGCTCGATGTGCTCAGGCAGTACCGCGCCCACGATGCCACACTCACTGGTTTCCTTGCCGCCCGCGTGGCGGCGCACCCGGCCAAGCCGGCGCTTGTGTTCGAGGGCGAGACCTGGAGCTATCGCCAGCTCGACCAACGGATCGCCCTCACCGCGGACTGGCTGGCGCAGGCGATGCAAGTCCGCCCCGGCGACCGTGTCGGCGTGCTCTCGACCAACCATCCGTCCACCGTGGTGCTGATGTTCGCGCTGGCCCGTATCGGCGCGACCATGGTGCCGGCCAATCCCGAATACCGGCTCGACGAGGCGCTGTACGTATTCCGGCACGCGCAGGTCTGCGGCCTGGTCTGCGCGCCCGGCACGCTCGCAACCGGCGCGGCCGTGGCCGCGGACCTGGGCGGTGACGTCTGGCTGCGCGCCAACGAGGATGGCGATCACGGCGTGCCGACGCTGGCCGCGTCGATCGCGGCGCATGCGGTGCAGCCGGCCAACGCTGCGCCGGGCGTCGACAGCGACCGCAGTACCGCCCTGATCATCTACACCTCAGGCACCACCGGCTTTCCCAAGGGCGCCATGCACAGCCATCGCGGCTACGTGCTGACGGCCGAGGCCTTTGTCGGCCGCCTGCACTTGCAGCCGGACGAGCGCGTGATGTGCGTGATGCCGCTGTTCCATATCAATGCATTGATGTATTCGGTGGGCGGGGCGCTGGCCTGCGGCGGCTGCCTGGTGCTGATGCGCCGCTTCTCGGCGTCGTCGTTCTGGCGCTTCGCGGCCGAGAGCGGCGCGACCGAGGTCAATCTGGTGGCTGCTGCCGGCAGCATCCTGGCGCGGCGCCCGCGCGCGGAATTCGTGCCGGGCCATCGCATCACCAAGATGTTCATTGCGCCGCAGACCCAGGAGATGGTGCGGGTGATGAAGCAGGAATTCCACGTGCCGCGCCTGATCGAGTGCTACGGCATGACGGAAATCCCCGGCGTCATCGCCAATCCGTTCAACGGCCCGCACAAGCTCGGCACCATGGGACTGATCTCGCCGCACCCGGACCCGGCCGTGCCGGTGCCCGAGGCGCGCATCGTCGACGACGACGGCCACGACGTGGCACCCGGCGCCGCGGGCGAACTGCTGATCCGCACCCCGACGCTGATGCAGGGCTACTACCGCGACGCCGCGCAGACCGAGGCCGCGTTCCGCGACGGCTGGTTTGCCACCGGCGACCTGGTGCGCCAGGACAGTGATGGCTACTACGTCTTCGTCGCACGCAAGAAGGACGTGATCCGCCGCAAGGGCGAGAACGTGTCCGGCGCCGAGCTCGACCGGATCTTCGGCGAGCACCCCGCAGTCGAGGAAGCGGCGGCCATCGGCGTGCCGGCGGACCTGGGCGAAGAAGAGATCCTGCTGGCGGTGCAGTTCCGTCCCGGGCAGTCGGTCGAGCCGGGCGAGTTGCTCGCCTGGGCTCGGGACCGGCTGGCCGTGCACAAGCTGCCGCGCTATGTCGTCGCCGTGGATGCCATTCCGCACACCCCGACGCACAAGCCGGCCAAGCACAAGCTGAAAGCGGATGGAACCCTGTTCGCCCGCGCCATCGACATGGCCGCCGCCGGCCACTGACACAGAATCACCGGAGACAACGATGAACAACCCCGACAACTACACCCTGCAACGCGCCTTCGATGCCATGTGCAGCGATGCGCGCGGCGCGGACCCGGTCCTGCAGGCGCAGTTCCGCGTGGCGCTGAAGCACTCCCACGCCATGCTGGACGAACTCAAGCTGACCGACCAGCAGCTCTACCGGATCGCCACCTGGATGGGCAAGGTGGCCCAGCAGGATGAGTTGATCATGCTGTGCGACATGATGGGGCTGACCATGCGCGCGCTGGACCTGGCACGCACCGATGACCACGCCACGCCGCAGAACGTGACCGGCCCGTTCCCCAAGGACGAGATCGCCGAAGGCTCCAACCCGTGCCATATCGCCACCGACGACGAGCCTGGCCAGCGGCTGGAGGTGCGCGGCCGCGTGCTGGATGCCGCCACCGGCACGCCGGTACCGGGCGCGATGATGATCGTATGGCAGCCCAACCAGTTCGGCCGCTATGAGAACGAAGACGACTCGCAGTCCGAAGACAACCTGCGCGGCAAGCTGCGTTGCGAGGCGGATGGCAGCTTCCAGGTGTTCACCATCCGCCCGGGTGGCTACATCATCGGGCGCGAGGATACCGAAGTGGGCGTGTTGATGAAGCGGCTGGGCCGCAACCGGCAGCGCGCGCCGCACATCCACTACCGGGTGATGCAGCCGGGCTACCGGACGCTGACGTCGCAGCTGTATTTCGCCGGTGATCCGGCCAATCCGGTCGACTGCATCTTCTCGACCATCGACGACCACATCGTCGACGCGCTGCCGCACCCGGAGCGCGACGGCTACCAGCTGGTCAACCTGGATATCGTGCTGCAGCCTGAAGCGGCGCAGTAAGCCGGCGCGCGAGGCGGTTCAGGAGGCGGCGGTAATGGAGTGCGCCAGCGCCGGCGCGCGCCGGATCGCCGCCTCGATCGACGCGGCGGCTTCGCGCAGCGCCGGCAGCCGGGTGGCGACCAGTTCGTCGGGGCTGGTGCGCTCGGTTTCGGTGGAGCAGTTGATGGCGGCGATCACGCGCTGTTGCGGGTCGCGCACCGGCACGGCGATCGACAGCACGCCCAGCTCCAGCTGGCTGTCCTGGATGGCATAGCCCTGCTCGAGCGCGCGTGCCAGCGCCGCGCGCAGCGCGTCGGCATCGCTGAGCGTCAGCGGGGTGAATTTCTGGAATGGCGCCTTGTCGAGGATCTTGTTCTGCTGGGCCTTGGGCGCGTGCGCCAGCAAGGCCAGGCCAAGGGAGGTGCAATGGACCGGCAGCCGGTAACCCACCGAAGCGCGGAAGGCGATGCGCCTGCGGCTGGGCACATGCGCCAGGTAGACCACGCTGTCGCCGTCGAGGATGGCAAGCGAGACCGAATCGCGGAAGCGCTCGGCCACCTCCTGCAGGAACGGCTGCACGATGTCGCGCAGGTTCATCGAGCTGAGGAAGGCGGCGCCCAGCGACAGCACCTTGGGCAGCAGCACGAAGCGGCGGCCGTTGGCGCCGATATAGCCCAGCGCCTGCAGCGTCAGCAGCGCGCGGCGTGCGGTCGCGGGCGTCATGCCGGTGGCCTGCGCCACTTCGCTCAGCGTCAGTTCCGGCGTGGTCTCGGTAAATGCCTGGATCACCGCCAGGCCCCGCGCCAGCGCCGCGACGTAGTCGCGGTGGCCTTCCTCGAGCTTCGGCGGAGTGTCGTTGTCGACGGGGGCGGATGGTTTGGCGGCGGAGGTCATGACCGCATTTTAGCTGCAACAGACCGCCTGCAACACAAGGACCGGGGCCACCGCAGGCCACCGGATCCGGGAGACACCGCATCATGAGACTCGACCCCACTTCGCTGCGCCTGTTTGTCGCCGTGGCCGAAACCGGCTCCATCGCCGCGGCGGCGGAGCACGCGCACCTCGCCGCGGCCGCGGTCAGCAAGCGCGTGAGCGAACTGGAGCAGGGGCTGGGCACGGCCTTGCTGATGCGCAGCAACAAGGGCGTGCAGCCGACCGTGGCCGGGATGGAGCTGGCGCACCTGGCGCGCGGCGTGCTGCACAACCTGGATGACATCCTGGTGCGCATGCGCGACTACGGCGGCGGCTTGCGCGGGCAGGTGAGGGTGATGGCCAATATCTCGGCCATCACGCAGTTCCTGCCGGCGCAGCTCAAGTCGTTCCTGGCCGAGTACCCGCTGATCGACGTGCACCTGGAAGAGCGCGTCAGCACCGCCATCGTGCGCGCGGTGGCCGAGAATGCCGCGGACATCGGCATCTTCACCGCGGGTGCGGTGGGTGCGGAACTGGAGACGTTCCCCTACCGGCGCGACGAACTGGTCGTGGTGGTGCCCGGCGCGCATCCGCTGGCCGGGCGGCACTCGGTGACCATCCGCGAGGCCTTCGACTACGACTTTGTCAGCCTGCACGCAGGCAGCCAGATCCACCTGCAGCTGGCCAAGGCCGCCAGCGAGGCGGGCCGCGTGTTCAAGCCGCGCATCCACGTGCCCGGCTACGACGCGCTGTGCCTGATGGTGCAGGCGGGACTGGGCCTGGGGATCCTGCCCAGGTCCAGCGCCGGGCCTTACCAGCAGACCCTTGGCATCCGCACCGTCGCGCTCGATGAAGCGTGGGCCGCGCGCCAGCTGGTAATCGGCGTGCGTGCGTATGAGGGCCTGTCCGCGGTGGCGCGGCTGCTGGTGGACCGGCTGCGCGAGGACGAATAGCGCGCCAGCGCTGCCATCGTTTTTCGCGATGGCGGGCTCGCCAATGGTTGCTTTACCGTGCGCGCGGGTTCTTCCAATCTTGCATCACAGACCACCGTATCCACAGGAGCAGCAAACCGCCATGGCTAACGAAGCGAACAACGGAACGATGCCGCTGCAGGGCGTCCGCGTGATCGAACTCGGCTCGCTGATCGCAGGCCCGTATGCGGGCGGACTGCTCGCGCAGTTCGGCGCCGAAGTGCTGAAGATCGAATCGCCCAAGGACGGCGACCCGCTGCGCAAGTGGCGCAAGCTGTATGAAGGCACCTCGCTCTGGTGGTATAGCCAGAGCCGCAACAAGAAGTCGCTGACGCTGGACCTGCGTTCGGCGCAGGGCCAGGAGATCGTGCGCAAGCTGGTCACCGAAGCCGATATCGTGATCGAGAACTTCCGCCCCGGCACGCTCGAGAAATGGGGCCTGGGCTGGGAAGACCTGCGCAAGGTGAACCCCGCGCTGGTCATGGTGCGCATCTCCGGCTACGGCCAGACCGGTCCCTACAAGGACCGCCCC
Organism: Cupriavidus sp. CPT47-8839-RL05A; assembly: GCF_058792255.1. Lineage (NCBI taxonomy): Bacteria > Pseudomonadati > Pseudomonadota > Betaproteobacteria > Burkholderiales > Burkholderiaceae > Cupriavidus > Cupriavidus sp. CPT47-8839-RL05A. The sequence goes on from NZ_JBYTEG010000026.1 coordinate 25,602, forward strand.
GGCTTTGCCGCGATTGCCGAATCGATGGGCGGGCTGCGCTATGTCAGCGGCTATCCCGACCGGCCGCCGGTGCGCTCGGGCGTGAGCATCGGCGACACCCTGGCGTCGCTGTATGGCGTCATCGGCGCCTTGCTGGCCATGCACCACCTGCGCGCCAACCAGGGCGAAGGGCAGTTTGTCGACGTGGCGCTCTATGAGTCGGTGTTTGCCGTGATGGAGAGCCTGGTGCCGGAGTACGCCAAGTTCGGCCACGTGCGCGAGCGTTCGGGCGCCAGCCTGCCGGGCATCTCGCCGTCGAATACCTATCCGTGCCAGGACGGCCAGTACGTGATCATCGCCGGCAACGGCGACGCCATCTTCCGGCGCTTCATGGCCGCCATCGGCCGCGACGACCTGGGCCAAGACCCGCGCCTGGCGCACAACGACGGGCGCGTGCAGCACAACGCCATGCTCGACGACGCCATCACCGCGTGGACTTCCGCGCATGACCTCGACACGGTGCTGGCAACGCTGGAAGCCGCGGCCGTGCCCTGCGGAAAGATCTACACCGCGGCGGAGATCAGCAGCGACGCGCACTACCGCGCGCGCGACATGATCGAGCCGCACCAGTTGCCCGATGGCTCGCCGCTGGAGCTGTCCGGCATCGTGCCCAAGCTCAGCGCAACGCCTGGGCGCACCAGGTGGATCGGCCCCGAACTGGGCCAGCACACCGAAGAGATCCTGGCGGGCATCGGCATTGCCGGCGACGAGTTGCGCGCGCTGCGCGCCGCCGGCGTGGTCTGAGGCCCGCCCCCTACGAAAAGGAAAGAAAGGAAAGAACCATGTGGCTTCCTAATGCCCCCCGGCGCGTGCGCATCAATGAAGTGTCCGTGCGCGACGGCTTCCAGATCGAGCCTGAATTCGTCCCCACCGAACAGAAGATCGCGCTGATCGACCGCCTCTCGGAAACCGGCCTGGCCAGGATCGAGATCACCTCCTTTGTCTCGCCCAAGGCGATCCCGAACCTGCGCGATGCCGAGGCGGTCGCGAAAGGCATCCGCCGCCATCCGGGCGTGGTCTACACCGCGCTGGTGCCCAATGCGCGCGGCTGCGAGCGCGCACTGGAGTGCGATCTCGACGAGATCAACCTGGTGATGTCGGCCAGCGAGACGCACAACCTGGCCAATATGCGCATGACCTGCGAACAGTCGCTTGAGCAGTTCCGCGGCGTGATGCAGCTGGCTCAGTCGGCCGATCTGGCTGTCAGCGGCTGCGTGGCGACCGCGTTCGGCTGCCCGTTCGAAGGCGAGATCGCGCCGGAACGGGTGAAGTGGGCCGCGGGCCGCTACCTGGAACTGGGCATGGACAGCATCACGCTGGCCGATACCACCGGCATGGCCGACCCGCGCCAGGTGAGCAAGCTGGTCGAGGCGTTCCTGCGCTGGTTCCCGGGCGTGCCGCTGACCCTGCATTTCCACAACACGCGCGGCATGGGCCTGGCCAATGTGCTGGCCGGTCTGGCGGCGGGCGTGGACAGTTTCGATGCGTCGCTGGGCGGGCTGGGCGGCTGCCCCTTTGCGCCGGGCGCGACCGGCAATATCTGCACGGAAGACCTGGTGCACATGCTGGAGTCTTCCGGCATCGACACCGGTGTCGACCTGGACCGGCTGCTTGGCGCGGCGCGCGAGCTGCCGGCGCTGGTCGGACACGATATTTCCGGGCAGGTGGTCAAGGCCGGCAAGAGCACCGAGCTGCATCCGGTGCCTGAGTGGGTGGGCGCAAGGTAACCCGCATCCGCCACGAGAAATACAAGGAGAGACCCCCATGACTGAACCCGACCGCCCGGCGAGCCTGCTCGACAAGCTCTGGGCCAGCCACGTGATCCACCAGGAGCCGGACGGACCCGCGCTGATCTATATCGACCGCCACCTGGTCAACGAGGTGACCAGCCCGCAGGCCTTCGAAGGCCTGCGCCTGAACGCGCGCAAGGTGTGGCGCGCCGCTTCCGTGCTGGCAACGGCCGACCACAACGTGCCGACCACCGCGCGCAAGCTGGGCATTGCCGATCCCGTCAGCCGCGCGCAGGTCGAGGCCCTGGACCAGAACTGCGCAGACACCGGCATCGTCAACTTCGGCATGGACGATCCGCGCCAGGGCATCCTGCACGTGGTCGGTCCGGAGCGCGGCGCCACCTTGCCCGGCATGAGCATTGCCTGCGGCGACTCGCACACGTCCACGCACGGCGCGTTCGCGGCATTCGCTTTCGGCATCGGCACCTCTGAAGTCGAGCAGGTGCTGGCTGCGCAATGCCTGTGGATGAAGAAGCCCAGGTCGATGCTGGTGCGGGTGGAGGGCGAGCTGCCCCGTGGCGTGTCCGCCAAGGACATCGCGCTGGCGCTGATCGGCCGCATCGGCACCGCCGGCGCCACCGGTCACGTGATCGAGTTTGCCGGCAGCACGATCCGCGGCCTCAGCATGGAGGCGCGCATGACCGTGTGCAACATGGCGATCGAAGCGGGCGCGCGCGCCGGCATGGTGGCGGTGGATGAAACCACGCTGGCCTACCTGGACGGTCGCCCGCAGGCACCGGCCGGTGCGATGTGGGACGCCGCCACCGGCTACTGGCGCACGCTGCGCAGCGATCCGGGCGCCGCCTTCGATGCCGTGGTGGAGCTGGATGCCACCGCGATCCGCCCGCATGTGACCTGGGGCACCTCGCCGGAAATGGTGGTGGCCGTCGGCGAGCGCATTCCCGATCCGCGCGACGAGCGCGACCCGGTGCGGCGCAAGAGCATCGAGCAGGCGCTGGACTACATGGGCCTGCTGCCGAATACGCCGATCGAGGCGGTCGCGCTGGACAAGGTATTCATCGGCTCATGCACCAATGCGCGCCTGGAAGACCTGCGCGCCGCGGCGGCGGTGCTGCGCGGGCGCCATGTCTCGCCGCGCATCAGGCAGGCGCTGGTGGTGCCGGGCTCCGGGCTGGTCAAGTCGCAGGCCGAGGCCGAGGGGCTGGACCAGGTGTTCATCGCCGCCGGCTTCGAATGGCGCGAACCGGGCTGTTCGATGTGCCTGGGCATGAACGATGACCGCCTGGCGGCCGGCGAGCGCTGCGCTTCCACTTCTAACCGCAACTTCGAAGGCAGGCAGGGGCCGGGCGGGCGCACCCACCTGGTCAGCCCGCAGATGGCGGCCGCGGCCGCGGTGGCGGGCCACTTCATCGATGTGCGCTCGCTGTAGACCACCGGAGGAAACCGAGCAATGAGAGCCTTTACCACGCTGGACGGCCTGGTGGCGCCGCTGGACCGAGCCAATGTCGATACCGACGCCATCCTGCCGAAGCAGTTCCTGAAGTCGATCCGGCGCAGCGGCTTCGGCCCCTACCTGTTCGACGACTGGCGCTACCTCGACCACGGCGAGCCCGGACAGGACTGCAGCAGCCGGCCCCTCAACCCGGATTTCGTGCTGAACCAGCCGCGCTACCGCGGCGCCTCGATCCTGCTGGCGCGCGAGAACTTCGGTTGCGGCTCATCGCGCGAACATGCGCCGTGGGCGCTGGAGGACTTCGGCCTGCGCGCGCTGATCGCGCCCAGCTTTGCTGACATCTTCTACAACAACTGCCTGAAGAACGGCCTGCTGCCGATCGTCGCGGCGCCGGACGTGGTCGAGCGCCTGTTCGCCGAGATCGCGGCCACGCCGGGCTACCGGCTGCAGGTGGACCTCGCCGCGCTGCAGGTGGTGACGCCGTCGGGTGAGGCCATTGCCTTCACGCTGGATCCGTTCAAGCAGCACTGCCTGCTGAACGGCCTGGACGATATCGCGCTGGCGCTGCGCCATGCCGGGCAGATCCGGGATTACGAACAGGCGCGGCGGCAATTGGAGCCCTGGCTCTTTGACTGAATGATCCCCTGACGGCAGCCGGCCGTCCGAGCCGGCACCGTCGACACAGACAATGGATGGAGACCTTATGTCCTGGCAATTTCATACGATTCACGCGCTGCGTGCCGCAGCCTTCGGCCTGGCCTGCCTGGCAGGCACGGGCGCCGCACTGGCGCAGACCTATCCCACGCAGCCGATCCGCATGGTGGTGCCTTACGCACCGGGCGGAACCACCGACATCATCGCCAGGCAACTGGCGCAGCGCATGTCTGAGAAGCTGGGCCAGCCGGTGGTGGTGGAAAACAAGAGCGGTGCCAATACCGTGATCGGCGCCGACGCGGTGGCCAAGGCGCAGCCCGACGGCTACACGCTGCTGCTCACCAACGATGCCACCTTCGTGCTCAACCCGGTGGTGCTGCCGTCGGTGTCGTACAACGTCGCGCGCGACTTTGCCCCGGTGGCAACGATCGGCTACGTGCCGCTGGTCATGGCCGTCTCGGGCAGCCTGCCGGTGGACAGCGTCAAGGACCTGGCCGCGTATGCCAAGGGCCGCCCGCAAGCCCTCAGCTACGGCTCGTTCGGCAGCGGCAGCCAGCCGCACCTGATGGGCGCGCTGTTCAACAAGCTGGCCGGCACCGACCTGGTCCACGTGCCGTACAAGGGCTCGGCGCCGGCGGTGGCAGACGTCGTCGGCGGCCAGATCCTGATGACCTTCCCGGCGCTGCCGACGATCCAGAGCTTTGTTGCGGCAAAGAAGCTCAAGGTGCTCGCCGTCAGCGGCGACAAGCGCACGCGCGCGCTGCCGCAGGTGCCGACCTTTGCCGAAGCCGGCTACAAGGACATGGATATCTCGGCCGTCTACGGCGTGCTGGCCCCGGCCAAGGTGCCGCGCGCAGTGGTCGACAAGCTGAATGCCACCATCCGCGAGATCCTGGACGACAAGGACTTCGTCGAGAAGCACTTCGCCGCGCAGGGGATGGTGCCGATGAAGCTGAGCCCGGCGCAGTTCTCGCAGTACATCGAGACGCAGACCCGCCAGACCCGCAAGCTGGTCGAGCTGTCCGGCGTCAGGGTCGAGTAGGGGGCGGGCCATGACCAACACAAGCAACGCACACACGGTGCAATCACCGCGGCTTGGATGGATCGGCGTTGGCGCCATGGGCCGGCCGATGTGCCTGAACCTGCTGAAAGCCGGCTACCTGCTCAAGGTCTTCGACCGTGTGCCGGCGCAGTGCGAGGCGGTGGCCGCTGCCGGGGCCGCGGTGGCGCCGTCCGCGCAGGCACTGGTGGCGGAATCCGATGTGGTGTTCTCGACGATCTTCGACGATGGCGGGCTGCGCGACCTGTTCCTGGCCCCTGGCGGCGTTGCCGGGGCCGCAACGGCGGACAAGGTCTTTGTCGACATGAGCACGGTCTCGCCCGACGCCTCGGCCGAGGTGGCCGCCGCGCTCGTGCAGCGCGGCGCCGCTTTTCTGCGCGCGCCGGTGTCGGGCACGGTATCGCTGGCGGCCAGCGCGCAGCTGAGCTGCTTCGTGTCCGGGCCGCGGCCGGCCTTCGACGCGGTGCAGCCCATTCTGGCGTGCCTGACCGCGCGCCAGTCCTACGTGGGCGGCGCGGACGAGGCCCGCGTCATCAAGCTGATGATCAACATGATGGTGTTCATGAGCACCGCGGTGATCGGCGAAGGGCTGGCATTCGGCGCGCGCGCCGGGCTGGACCGCGCGCTGATGGTCGATGCGATCAACGACAGCATCGTCGGCAGCGCCCACTACCGCACCAAGGCAGAGCAGCTCAAGCAGCGCGACTACGCCGCCGTCGGCCCGATCTCGCTGGTGGTGAAGGACCTCGACCTGGCATTGGCGGTGGCCCGCGACAACGTGGTCGCGCTGCCGATGTCGTCGCTGGTGCGGCAATACCTGGCGCTGATGCAGCAGCGCCGGCAGGACCATCTCGACATCGCCGCGCTGGCCGATGTGCTCGAGTGGGCAGGCGAGCCCGGCGCAGTGTAATCGGGCCAACCCGATAGCTATAAAAAAGGATGGAGACATGAAACACAACCCGATCACCCGGGCGCCACGCGCCCTGTTCGTCGCCGCCGGGCTTGCCCTGGCGCTGGCGATGCCGCCGGTGCTGGCCCAGGGCAAGCCCGGCGCCGAACCGGTCCGCATCGGCGGCCTGTTCTCGATCACCGGCGGCCTTGCCGCCGTGGGCCAGGCCGAGCGCGAAGGCGCGCTGCTGGCGCAGAAGGTCGTCAATGCCCGTGGGGGCATTGGCGGGCGGCCGCTGGAAATGATTGTCGAAGACGACGGCTCCAGCCCGGATTCCGCCGTCGCCAAGGCGAACGCGCTGCTCCATACGCACAAGGTTCGCGCCATCGTCGGGCCATCGGGCATTGCACAGACGGTTGCAATCGGCGGCATCACACAGGCGCAGAAGGTGCCCCTGTTCTCGTTCTCGGGACTGGGGCCCGCGGTGGAGCGTGAACGCCACTGTGTGTTCCACCTGACGCCGTCGCAGGAGCTCAACGCGCGTGCCGTGCTGGCCTATGCGCGCGACAACGGCCTGAAGCGCGTCGGCGTGCTGCATGACTCGGGCTACGGGCAGGTGGTATGGACCAGCCTGAAGACGCTGGACCGCGAGTACGGCGTCAGCTTCATACAGGTGGAGAAGTTCGAGATCGCCGCCACCGATGTCACCACCCAGGCGGCCAAGATCAAGGCGGCCACGCCGGATGCGATCATCGTCATCTCGACCTCGCCCGCGCCGTTCCGCAACGTGCGCCAGCTGAAGGTCGGCGTTCCCATCATCTCCGTGCATGGCACGGCTACCTACGAGACCGTCAAGGCCATGGGCGAGGCCGCGGACAACATCATCCATCCCGAGTTCATCGTGTCCGAAGACCCGCTGCCCGGGCAGAAGGAATTTGTCGAGACCTTCCGCAAGGAGTACGGCAAGCTGCCCAAGCATTTCTCGGCGGTGGGCTGGGATGCGGTCATGGCCCTGGCCGCGGGCCTGAAGGCGGCCGGTGCCGATGCGCCGGGCGACAAGCTGTGCAGCGCGTTGCGCCGGCCTTACCAGGGCGTCACCAGCGGCTACGACTTCGCCGCGCCCGATATGGGCGGCATGACGCTGGCCGGCTTCACGTACTCGAAGCTGCAGAAGGGCCAGTTCGAGCGGCTGCCCTACAAGGCCAAACCATAGCCTGCGACGGTCGCGGGAAAGGAGCTGGTATGTCCACCACCCTCGTATTCCAGGCGATCCTGTCCGGGATCACCAATGGCTTTGTCTACGCGCTGATCGGCGTGGGCATGGCCATCATCTTCAAGGGCACGCGCATCGTCAATGCGATGCAGGGCGAGTTCGCGGTGATCGGCGCGCTGGTGGCGGTGTTCGCGCTGAAGGCGCTGGGCCTGCCATATGCGTTGGCGATTGCCGGCGGCATTGCCGCCGGTGCCGCCAGCGGCCTGGCCATCGACGTGCTGTTCGTGCGGCCGATGCTGCGCCGCGGCGCCGGCGAAGAGAGCTTCCTGCTGCTGACCATTGGCCTGGCCTTTGCGCTGTCGGCCGCGGCGCTCTACTTCGGCGGCCGGGATTCGCACCTGCTGCCGGCGATTGGCGGGGAGGGGGTGGTGGAGCTGTTCGGCGCCACCACGCCCGTGCATGCGCTGGCGCTGACCGGCATTGCGGTGCTGCTGGTCGGTGCGCTGCGCCTGTTCTACACCAGGACCCTGGCGGGCCTGGCCATGACCGCTGCCTCGCTCGATCCGGATGGCGCCACCACCACCGGCATCAACGTGCGCCGCATGCGCACGTACACGTTCCTGCTCGGCGGCGGGTTCGGCGCGATCGCCGGCGTGCTGGTCACGCCGCTGCTGTCGATGAACTACCAGATGGGCATCGGCCTCACGCTGAAGGGCTTCGCCGCGGCCATTCTCGGCGGCCTGGGCAATCCGCTCGGGGCCGTGGCGGGCGGCCTGCTGCTCGGCCTGGCCGAATCGCTGGCGGTGGTGGGTTTCCCGTCTGGCTATCGCGACGTGATCGCGCTGTCGATCCTGATCGTCATCATGATTCTGCTGCCCAACGGCGTGCTGGGCCGGGCCGGGCGCAAGGGAGGATAACCATGAACCCGTCACGCGCGTTCATCCTGGCTGGCGTGTTGCTGTGGGTGGCGGCCGGGCAGCTGCTGTCGCGGCATCACGTCGATCTGCTCAACTTCGCCGCCATCCTGGCCGTGGGCGGCCTTGGCGTGGGCCTGCTGCTGGGGCAGTGCGGCATCGTCAATCTGGCGCAGGCCTCGTTCTACGGCATCGGCGCATACGCCTCGGCGTACTGCACCACGGCGCTGGGCTGGCCGGCGTTGGCCGGTGCGGCTGCCGGACTGGTCATCAGCGCCGCGCTGGCTGCGGCCATCGGCGTGCCGGTGCTGCGCCTGGGCGGCTTCTTCCTGGCGCTGGCGACGCTGGCGGTGGGAAGCATCGCCAACGTGCTGTTCTTCGAGTGGGACTGGCTGACCGGCGGCACGCTGGGAATCGGCGGCATTCCCAAGCTGTCCTGGTTCGGCTATGTGCTGGACACCCCGGAGCGCTACTACTACTTCGTCTGGCCGCTGCTCGCGGTGCTGCTGTGGCTGGTCGACAACCTGGTCAAGGGCCGCCCGGGCCTGGCCATGCGGGCGATGCGCGATGCCGCGCCGGCGGCGCAGGTGCTGGGCGTGGACATGCACCGGCTGAAGACCTCGATGTTCGTGCTGTCGGCCATGCTGGGCTCGCTGGCCGGAACCTTGTTTGCCCACTACGTGTCGTTCGTCAGCGTGCAGAGCTTTACGGCGGAGCGTTCCATCGTGTTCCTGCTGGTGCCGGTGGTGGCGGGGGCCCGCTCGACCTATGGCGTGATCCTTGGCGCGCTGTTCGTCTCGCTCGTACCGGAACTGCTGAGCGGGCTGGGGGATTTCCACCAGGTGCTGTTCGGCACGGTGCTGGTGCTGGTGGTCACGCTGATGCCCGGCGGGATGATGGGCGGCATCGCTGGTGCGCTGCAGCGCATGCTTGGACTGAAGGAGGCAAGATGAACCATCCCGTTCCTGCTTTTGGCACGGCGCCACAAGCCGTGCGCCCGGCGCAGGCATTGCTGCGCCTCGACGCGGTCGCGCACAGCTTCGGCGGGCTGGAGGTGCTGCGCAATGTCAGCTTCGACGTGCCGGCCGGCCATATCGTCGGCCTGATCGGCCCGAACGGCAGCGGCAAGACCACCTGCTTCAATATCGTCTCCGGCTTCCTGCGCCCGAAGGGGGGCAAGGTGTCGCTCGCGGGGCGGGACATCACCGCCGACACCGTCCAGCAGCGCAGCCGCGCCGGCCTGGTGCGCACCTTCCAGACGCCGCAGGTGTTCGAGCACATGACCGTGCTCGAGAACCTGATGGCAGGCTGCCACAAGGCCACCCACGCGGGCGTGCTGCAGGCGATGCTGCGCACGCCGGCGTCGCGCCGCGAGCTGGCGGCCATGCACGATGCGGCGCTGGCATGTGCCGGGAAATTCGGGCTGGAGCGCTTGCTGCAGCTCCGGGCCGGCACCCTCCCGGCCGGCCAGCGGCGCATCGTCGAACTGGCGCGTGCCTGTATCGGCAATCCGGGACTGCTGTTGCTGGACGAGCCGTCGTCGGGGCTGAACAGCGAAGAGATCGAACTGCTGCGCGCATGGATCGTGCGTCTGCACCAGGAGGGCATGACCATCCTGCTGGTCTCGCACGACATGGGGCTGATGACGATCTGCGGCACGGCCCATGTCCTCTATTACGGTGAAATCATCGCCAGCGGGGCGCTGCACGAGGTGCAGGCCGATCCGCGCGTGCGTGAAGCCTATCTGGGAGTCTGACCATGCTGAACGTGAAAGGCCTGCGCGCCGGTTACGGCGCGGTGCCGGTGCTGCACGATGTCGACATGACGGTCGCGCCGGGCGAGGCGGTGGCGGTGGTGGGCGCCAACGGCGCCGGCAAGACCGCGCTGGTGCGCACGCTGGCCGGCCTGATCCGGCCGATGGCCGGCAGCATCGTCAAGGACGGGGCGGAGATCGGCCATGTCCCCGGGCATCGCCGCTTCAGGCATGGCATCGGCGTAGTGCTGGAAAACCGCAACCTGTTCGCCGAGCTGTCGGTGCGCGACAACCTGCGCCTGGCCGAGCATGCCGGCAAGCGCGCCCGCGGCGGCGCGCTGCGCTACACCTATGACGATGTATGCGATCTGTTTGCGCTGCTGCGCGAACGTGCCGACAGCGCGGTCGGGCTGCTGTCCGGCGGGCAGCAGCAGATGGTGGCGATCGCGCGCGCACTGTTGCTCCAGCCCGACCTCCTGATCATGGATGAACTCACCACCGGCCTGGCGCCCCGCATCGTCAAGGAGATTCTGGCGGTGCTGAACCAGCTGCGCGCGCGTGGGCTGAGCATCTTGCTGGTCGAACAAAGCGTGGCGATCGCCGCGGACATGACGGATCGCGCCTACGTGCTGTCAGTGGGGCGCGTGATCCATGAAGTCCGGCGCGGCGAATGGCAGGCGCTGCTGAACGACAAGACCCTGGTGAAGGCTTACCTTCATGGCTGACCTGGAGACCACGACGATGGCATTGGGCGAACCCGCGGACCTTGCCGCACTCACGCAAGCCGATCAGGCGCGGTATCGCGCCATGCTGTCCGGCGACCTGGCTGCGCTCGATGCCCTGCTGGCTGACGAGCTTTCCTATACGCACTCCTCGGCATTGCGCGAGAGCAAGGCGGAGTACCTTGGCTCGATCCGCAGCGGGCGGGTGCGCTACCTGCATGCGAGCCTGGCGGAGGTGGGGCAGGCGATCTACGGCGACCTGGCCGTGATGCAGGGCAAGGCCCTGCTCAGGGCCGTGGTGGACGGGGCGGAGCGCACGCTCGACAACCGCTTTCTCAGCGTGTGGAGGCGCCATCAGGGCGCATGGCAGATGCTGGCCTGGGCCTCGACGCCGATGCCGGCCGCGAGCGCGCCGCCCGTGCCAGGAGTCTCCTGATGGCAGCATGCGGAGCAGCACCGATGGACCCGGACGACACGTACTTCATCATCCATTGCCTGGACCATGCCGACGCGCTGCCGCGCCGGCTGGCAAGCCATGACGCGCACCGTGCCTACCTGGCCGCGGCGCCTGTCGAATGCGTGCTGCGCGGCCCGCTGATGTCCGACGGGGGTGAGCACATGATCGGTAGCTTGTTCCTGGTCCGGGCAAGGAGCAAGGAGGACGTGATCGCCTTTAACCGGTCCGATCCGTTCTATCAGGCCGGCGTCTGGCAGACGATTCATATCCACCGGTTCCAGCCGAGGTCGGACGTCCTGGATCCGGCTTGATGCCCGGGCGCGCCTGGCGTGATGCGGGGCATGGATCATGCGGTGAATGGCGACAAGGCCGGCATCCTGGCGCGGCGGACGATGGAATGCATCGACGCCGACCACCAGACCTCGACGTCGAGGGACGGCGCCTGTGTGCGCGAGCACTTCTTCAACACCCGCGAGCTGAAGGCATTGGCCGCGGCTGGTCCGACGACGACATCCAAGCGCTGAACCGCGCTGTCCTGGTGCGGCGATCCGGCCTTCTTGCCAAATCGTCCCTGACATACCGGATTGCGTCGCGGCGCCCGGTATCACGTTAACTGATCCTTCAGATCAGCAAGTTGAATTTCACCTTCGATGAGTATCAGTTCTAACATCATGACCACTGATCCACCGAAGCGAATGCCTTGCATTTTTCGATGACAAATCCAGGTCCGAACCTCTTGCCAGGCAGGCCAGGAGTGTCTGGATCATTACGGAGGCGCCGCCGGCCAATCCGTTCGCGATCCGCTGGCACCCCGTGAGCAGCCGCGATGCCATGGCGATTTTTTTTACGCGCCGATCCATGTCGCACCGCGCCAGATGCCGTCCTGCACCAGGCGCTTCATCAGCGACACGAGCGCGGCGGTCGCACAGGAGGCGGCGGTGGATTGGGTGCGTGTGGCAAGCCGCGCAAGAAGGATGCGGCGAGACAGGGCCGGCGAGGCAATGGGCGCGGCGGCCAGGGTGCCACGCGCCAGGTCGTCGGAGATGGCGGAACTTGGCAGGATGGTATGGGCGAAGCCTTTCGCTACCAGCGACTTCTGCATGCTGAGCGAATTGGTTTCGGCGGCAATAACGAGGTCAATACCGGAAACGGCATAAGCATGCTCCACCACATTGCGAAGGCCATGCGGCGGATTCGGCAGCACCAGCGCCAGTCCCTCCAGGTCCATGACGGAAAGCGGCCCGGCCTGTGGCAGCGTGCCTGGCCGCCCCACCAGGTACAGCTGCTCGTCGAGCAGGGCCTGCACCTGCAGGCCCGTGACCGACTTGTCGTCATACATCAGCGCGGCATCCGCATACCCTCACAAAAAAGGGTGTGCTTGCCGGCGGCGGCCTGGACCGCGATGCCGTCCTGCATCTGGCAACTGACGGTGGGCATCGCGCTTATCCTGGCGCGCCAAGAACGACGCTCGGGCGATCCGTCCCCGCAGAGCTCGAGGCCTTCCATGCCATCACGCGGGCCCGGCGTTCGCAGCGCGCCTATACCGGCCTGCCGGTTTCCCGCCAGCCGTTCGACGCGCTGCTCCAGATCGCTTGTGGCGCGACCGGCATCCTGAGCGGAGCCTCGCGCGACGCCACGCTACGCGCCTATCCGTCAAGCGGAGGGCTCTACGCGGTCGAAATCTACCCGGTCATACTCAATGTGGAAGGGCTCCCCCCAGCCATCTATCACCTCTGCCCGGATGAGGGGGAACTGGAATGCGTGCGGCCGCTGCCCCGCGAGCGCCTGATCGAAGCCATGTTGCCGGCGGAACGGGAAATGATCTCGGGCTGTGCCGCGCTGATCTGCCTGACCGGGTACTTTCCCCGGCACGAGTACAAGTATGGCGAGGGGGGCTATCGCATGCTGGTGGCTGAGTCCGGCCATCTGTCGCAGAACCTGATTCTTGCCGCCACCGCGCTGGGGCTGAGCGCGCGCCCGTTCGGCGGCGTCTTCGACACGCTTCTGAACGACGTCCTCGGGCTTGATCCATCGCAGGAGCAGTTCCTGCTGGCGGTGGCGCTGGGCCACGCCGTGCCGCAGCCGTCGTCCTGATCCGCATCTCGCAAAACTGCAACCCCACTTAAGTCGGGTGTTTACGTCGCGATAATCAGGGCCCGTTTTTCCCCGCTTGTTATAGATTGTTAAGACATATAAGAGCGCGGGTTTCGAATAGAAACCCCAGCCAATAAGTGCACTATTAGCATCAGTCGTTGGTGACGGACGTTCGGCCGCATGGTTGCCATCGACATCCGGGGGGAAACAATCTTGCGCCAGACGCTTGCGCGCGCGCTGCGCCCGCTTGGACGGCTTGGGTCGCGCACCATCACCGCGGGCACCTTGCTGCTTGGCTTGATGACGACGGCTGTCGTCTATGCGTTCTGCACCGACCTGCTTGAGAAGGACGTCCGCCTGCGTTTTGAGAACGATACCGGCGACGTGATCCAGCAGATCGATACACGGATCCGCCTCTATACCGATGTACTGGTGACCATGCAGGCGCTGTTCGGCGCCAGCGACCATGTCTCGCGCGGCGAGTTTCGCGATTTCGTCAGCGGCTTGAACCTGCCGCAGCGCTATCCCGGTTTCCAGACGCTGAACTACGCGCCCTACGTGCCGGCGGCCGAGATCGACGCCTTTGTCGCCCGGCAGCGCAGCGATCCGATCCTGCGCGAGGCGGGCGTGACGTTCAACGTCCGCCCTCCCGGCCAGCGGCCGGGGCATTTCGTGCTGACCTATGTCGAACCGCTCGCCCTCAACCTGGCGTCGATCGGCATCGACATGGGCGCCGAGCCACGCCGCCTGGCCGCGCTGGAACGCGCGCGCGATACCGGGCAGTCAGTCAGCAGCGGGCGCCTGATCTTCAGCGAGGCAAAGAACCCGCATGTGGGCATCGCCCTGCGCCTGCCGGTGTACCGCAAGGTGCCCGAGCTGGATTCCGTGGAAGCGCGCCGGCGCGCCTATGTCGGCTCGGTTGGCGCGGGGATCCGGGTGGATGACCTGCTGAAGGACCTGGTCAGCAATGAGAACCTGCGCCGGATCCGGTTCCGCGTGCATGATGCCGGAGACTTCGCGCAGGCTGCGGTTCCGCCTTCCGCAGCCAACCTGCTCTATGACAGCGTGACCGGCCTGGCGGCCAGGGAACGCAGCCGGGTTGCCGGCGGCAGCGCCGTCCACGCCAGTGCCGCGCATGGCGCGACAGTACTGGCGGACGGCCAGGCGGCCCCGGGCCAGCATGACCTGGCCAAGAGCGTGGTGCGGAATTTCGGCGGACGGCGCTGGGTGATTGCATTTGCTGCCGATGCCAAGGCCATCAGTGGTCCGCAGCGCTACCTGCCGGGGCTGGTGGTGATTTCCGGCGCGATCATCAGCGTGCTGCTGGGGTGGCTGGCCTACGCGTTGTCGAGTTCGCGCGCTCGCGCCGTGGCCGTGGCCGACCAGATGACGCACAGCCTGCGCGACAGCCAGGCCGCGCTTGCCGAGGCACAGCAGATTGCCCACCTGGGCGACTGGCGCATCGACCTGGACCAGGACAGCGCGCACTTTTCCCAGGAGATGGCGCGCCTGCTAGGCTTGCGCGGCGACAAGCCGACTCCGGAAGCGCTGTTCCAGGCGATCGACGCCGGCCATCGCGCCGTGCTGCGGGAAAGGATGCGGACAGCCCTGCAGGATCGCCAGCCGTTCGAGTTCGAGTGCCCCTACCGGTCGCGGCGCGGACGCCGGGGCTGGCTGCACCTGATCGGCCACGCGCATGGGGCGGCGGACAGCGCCGTGCTGCGGGGCACCGCGCAGGACATCAGCCAGCGCAGGTCCGCCGAGCAGGCCAGGACGCAGGAACACCAGATTGCCCTGCACCTGGCCACCGCCACCAGCGAGATCGAGGTGCTGGAGGAGATCGTCCACACGCTGCTCGAAGGCATGGACTGGGAGGCCGGTGCCTTCTGGCCTGGCGATGACAGCCAGGGGCTGAAGCTGCCGCCGGTCTACCTGGCCCGCGTCAAGACGCTGCAGCCCTGGCTCGCCGAGCGCCCCGCATTGCCGGCCGGCGCCGTGGTCTTGCAGGCGCCGCAATGGTATGCAAGCCGGAGCGCGATGGCCCGGCATCCGCAAGCCAGGTGGCTCGACGCCGGCGGCATCCGGACGGTGTTCGCCTTCCCGCTGAGCCGGGGCCACGTGACGCTCGGCGTGGTCGAACTTTATTCCCGCAGCAAGCGCAGCCCCGATACGCATGCGCTCGCGATGGCGAGCGGCATTGCCAATCAGACCGGGCATTTCCTGTTGCGGCGCCAGGCCGAGGAAAACCTGCGCTTCATCGCCAATCACGATGCCCTTACCGGGCTGCCCAACCGCCTCATGTTCAAGGCCGAGTTCGAGCAGGCGCTGACCCGTGCCCGCGCCAGCGGCCAGGCCCTGCATGTCATTTTCGTGGACCTGGACGAATTCAAGGTCGTGAACGACACCATCGGCCACAACGCCGGCGACATCGTGCTGCGCGAGATGGCCGACCGCTTGCGCGGCAGCCTGGATGAGGTGGAGCTGATCACCCGCTTCGGCGGCGATGAATTCGTCGTGCTGCTGGACCCCAAGGGAGATTCGACGATCCTGGACCGGACCATCGCCCGGATCCAGGCTGCGCTCGCGCCAGGCTTCGTCGTCAACGAGTCGGAACTGCGCATGACGGCAAGCATCGGCATCAGCTCCTTCCCCGAGGACGGCAGCGACTGGCAGACCCTGCTCAAGCATGCCGACCTGGCCATGTACGGTGCCAAGCAGCTCGGCAAGAACGGCTACCAGTTCTACTGCCGGGGCATGAGCGCGTCGCTGCAGCGGCGCATCGACATGGAGTCGCACCTGCACCGCGCGCTCGAGCAGGACGAATTCATCCTCTACTACCAGCCGCGCATTGCGCTCGCGTCGGGGGCGTGCACGGCGGTCGAGGCACTGATCCGCTGGCGCCACCCGGAACTCGGCCTGGTCATGCCCGGAGATTTCATTCCCTTCGCGGAGCAGAGCGGCGCCATTGTCGAGATCGGTGCCTGGGCCCTGCGCGAAGCGTGCCGGCAGAATGCCGCATGGCGCGCGCAGGGACTGCCGCCGGTGCGTGTTTCAGTCAATCTTTCGGCACGGCAGTTCGCCGACAAGTCGCTCAGGCTGACCATCATCGATGCCCTGCGGCAAGCCGGGCTGCCCGGCAACCTGCTGGAGCTTGAACTCACCGAGAGCATGGTCATGCGCGATGCCGAACAGGCGTCCAGCTGGCTCTCGCGCCTGAAGCGCACCGGTGTCCGGCTGGCAATCGACGACTTCGGCACCGGCTACTCCTCGCTCGCGTACCTGAGCCGCTTCCCGATCGATACGGTCAAGATCGACGGCAGCTTCGTCCGCTACATACCGGAAAGCCGCAGCGACACGCAGATTACCAGCGCGGTGATCGGCCTTGGCCACCGGCTTGGCCTCGAAGTGGTCGCCGAAGGCGTGGAGAACGAGGTGCAACTCGAATTCCTGCGCCGCGAAGGCTGCGACGAAGTGCAGGGCTACTACTTCAGCCATCCGCTGCCGCCAGCGAAGATCACTGCCTTCCTGGCCAGCCGCATGGAGAACGGTCCCGCTCTCGAGCATGGACCGCAACCGATGCGCGCCTGACTGCCCGTCAGTCCGGTGCGTGCTTAAGCAGTCCAATAACAGGGAGCTAGATCATGCAGGACCGTACTATTGAAATCATGTGGCAGGCCATCGACGCCCTGGACTTTTCCAGGATGAAGGCCAAGCTGCTGCATCAGAAGCATGCGCATTGGTCGCCGGAATCGCTGGAGCAGGCGGAGAGCGGCTACCGGCAATTCCTCAAGCTGGCGGCGAAGCATCCGGACACGCCCGCCGTCCCCAGCGAGCAGGTGGATGCCTTCTGGCATGCCCACATCCTGGACACCAGGCGCTATGCCAGCGATTGCGAGCGCATCTTCGGCTATGTCCTTCACCACGACCCCTACGTCGGCATCGACGGTCCGGAAGACGAGGCCCGCCTCCTGCAAATGGCCGCTGCGAGCGATGCGCTGAGCATGCGCGAATTCGGCAGCCCGCTGACGTCTGCGGCATATTGCGCCCGGGCGGCGGCCGACGAGGCCGCTTACTGCGCACGCATGGCCAAGGCGGAAGAGGCCGCGTACTGTGCACGCATCGCCAGGACCGAGGAGCCGGCATACTGCGCACGCATGGGCAAGGAGGAAGAGGCCGCGTACTGTGCACGCATCGCCAGGACGGAGGAGCCGGCATACTGCGCACGCATGGCCAAGGCGGAAGAGGCCGCGTACTGTGCGCGCATCGCCAGGACGGACGAGCCCGCGTACTGCGCGCGCATGGCCAGGGCGGAAGAGCCCGCGTATTGCGCACGCATCGCCAGGACGGAAGAACCGGCGTACTGTGCCCGCCTTGCCACGGCCGGCGCCCCCGCATACTGCGCACTGGCGGCGCCCCAGGCCGCTGCCTGCTGAAGGCCTGCATTCGTGGCCGGGCGGGCGTCGTCAGCCTGGCCACGTTGCCCACGCCGGCACTCCCGGTTGCCGCGCGCCACAGGTGCTGCATCGCGCATTGGCCGCGGCATCCATGAAATGAAAAATTTCATTTCTGAAATTCGTTAGGCCGGCCTCGGAAGAAAATCCTCCGCCAAATCAATGGGATGGTGCCTGAACCGGCCGTGGCCCGGTTCTTGCGGCAGCAGGACGGGACGGGCGCGTATTTCATCGTGCCTGCAAACCTGCCGTCGCCCTGCATCGCGCTGCGTCGTGGGCAGGCGAACCTGGTCTTGATGAGGAAGGCACCACGATGTACTACGGAAGAATCGGAGCCCGCGCGCACAGCCGCGAGCTTGCCGGGGACGGCGATCAGCCACTTGCCGGCCAGAACCGAAGCGAGCATGGCGATCGGAACCAGCCATTGCCAAAGCGTGCCAACTGGGCGTGGGCCGCTGCATCGGCGCACTATGACTGGATGGACTCGCACGCCCCATTTGCCCAATACGACTAGCAGCCCGGGCAAGCCTTGCGCCCGTGCTGCATCCCCGATCACCTGACCCTGCCGCGGCGGTTGCGCGCGGCTGGTTCGCTTCCCTGCATCCCATGGACTACGCCCCTATCCGCTCCCTGCTGATTGCCAACCGTTCCGAGATCGCGATCCGCGTGATGCGCGCGGCCGCCGAGATGAACGTGCGCACGGTGGCAATCTATTCGAAGGAAGACCGCCTCGCGCTCCATCGCTTCAAGGCCGATGAGAGCTACCTGGTCGGCGAGGGCAAGAAGCCGCTGGCGGCTTACCTCGACATCGACGATATCCTGCGCATTGCCAGGCAGGCGAAGGTCGATGCCATTCATCCGGGCTATGGCTTCCTTTCAGAGAACCCGGACTTCGCGCAGGCCGTGATCGACGCGGGTATCCGCTGGATCGGCCCGTCGCCCGAGGTCATGCGCAAGCTTGGCAACAAGGTGGCGGCGCGCAACGCGGCAATCGACGCGGGCGTGCCGGTGATGCCGGCAACCGATCCGCTGCCGCATGACCTGGATACGTGCAAACGCCTGGCTGCCGGCATCGGCTATCCGCTGATGCTCAAGGCAAGCTGGGGCGGTGGCGGCCGCGGCATGCGGGTCCTGGAACGCGAGCAGGACCTTGAGGGGGCGCTGGCCGCGGCGCGGCGCGAGGCGCTGGCTGCGTTCGGCAACGACGAGGTGTATGTCGAGAAGCTGGTGCGCAACGCGCGCCATGTCGAAGTGCAGGTGCTCGGCGACACGCACGGCAACCTCGTGCATCTCTATGAGCGCGACTGTACCGTGCAGCGGCGCAACCAGAAGGTGGTGGAGCGGGCGCCCGCGCCATACCTCGACGATGCCGGCCGGGCCGCGCTGTGCGAATCGGCCCTGCGGCTGATGCGCGCAGTCGGCTACACCCATGCCGGTACGGTCGAGTTCCTGATGGATGCCGACTCCGGCCAGTTCTACTTCATCGAGGTCAATCCGCGCATCCAGGTCGAACACACGGTCACGGAGATGGTCACCGGGATCGATATCGTCAAGGCGCAGATCCGCGTGACCGAAGGCGGCCATATCGGCATGACCGAGAACACGCGCAATGAAAACGGCGAGATCGTCGTGCGCGCCGCGGGCGTGCCGGTGCAGGAAGCGATTTCGCTCAACGGTCATGCGCTGCAATGCCGGATCACCACCGAGGACCCGGAGAACGGTTTCCTGCCGGACTATGGCCGCCTCACCGCCTACCGCAGCGCGGCCGGCTTCGGCGTGCGCCTGGACGCCGGCACCGCCTACGGCGGCGCGGTGATCACGCCGTACTACGATTCGCTGCTGGTCAAGGTCACCACCTGGGCGCCGACCGCGCCCGAATCGATCCGGCGCATGGACCGTGCGCTGCGCGAGTTCCGCATCCGCGGCGTCGCGTCCAACCTGCAGTTCCTCGAGAACGTCATCAACCATCCCGCGTTCCGGTCCGGCGACGTCACCACGCGCTTTATCGACCTGACGCCGGAACTGCTGGCGTTCACCAAGCGCCTGGATCGCGCCACCAAGCTGCTGCGCTACCTGGGCGAGGTCAGCGTCAACGGGCACCCGGAGATGAGCGGCCGCACGCTGCCATCGCTGCCGCTGCCCGCACCGGTCCTGCCCGCCTTCGACACCAGCGGCGCGTTGCCCTACGGTACGCGCGACCGGCTGCGCGAGCTGGGCGCGGAGAAGTTCTCGCGCTGGATGCTGGAGCAGAAGCAGGTGCTGCTGACCGACACCACCATGCGCGACGCGCACCAGTCGCTGTTCGCCACGCGCATGCGCACCGCCGACATGCTGCCGATCGCGCCGTTCTATGCGCGCGAACTGTCGCAGCTGTTCTCGCTGGAGTGCTGGGGTGGCGCCACCTTCGACGTGGCGCTGCGCTTCCTCAAGGAAGACCCGTGGCAGCGCCTTGAGCAACTGCGCGAGCGCGTTCCCAACGTGCTGTTCCAGATGCTGCTGCGCGGCTCCAACGCGGTCGGCTACACCAATTATGCGGACAACGTGGTGCGCTTCTTCGTGCGCCAGGCGGCCAGTGCCGGCGTGGATGTGTTCCGCGTGTTCGATTCGCTGAACTGGGTGCGCAACATGCGCGTGGCGATCGATGCCGTTGGCGAGAGCGGTGCGCTGTGCGAGGGCGCGATCTGCTATACCGGCGACCTGTTCGACAAGTCGCGTGCCAAGTACGACCTGAAGTATTACGTCGGCATCGCGCGCGAGCTGAAGCAGGCCGGCGTGCATGTGCTGGGCATCAAGGACATGGCCGGCATCTGCCGTCCGCAGGCCGCGGCGGCACTGGTCAGGGCGCTCAAGGAAGAGACCGGGCTGCCGGTCCATTTCCATACCCACGACACCAGCGGCATCTCGGCCGCTTCGGCGCTGGCCGCGATCGAGGCCGGCTGCGATGCGGTCGACGGCGCGCTCGACGCCATGAGCGGGCTGACCTCGCAACCCAACCTGTCGAGCATCGCCGCGGCCCTGGCCGGCAGCGAGCGCGATCCCGGCCTCAGCCTGGAGCGCCTGCACGAAGCGTCGATGTACTGGGAAGGGGTGCGCCGCTACTACGCGCCGTTCGAATCCGAAATCCGCGCCGGCACCGCCGACGTGTACCGCCACGAGATGCCCGGCGGCCAGTACACCAACCTGCGCGAGCAGGCGCGCTCGCTCGGCATCGAGCATCGCTGGACCGAGGTGTCGCGCGCCTATGCCGAGGTCAACCAGATGTTCGGCGACATCGTCAAGGTGACGCCGACGTCCAAGGTGGTCGGCGACCTGGCACTGATGATGGTGGCCAACGACCTGAGCGCCGCCGATGTGTGCGATCCCGCCAAGGAAACCGCCTTCCCTGAATCGGTGGTGTCGCTGTTCAAGGGCGAGCTGGGCTTTCCGCCCGACGGCTTCCCCGCGGAACTGTCGCGCAAGGTGCTGCGCGGCGAGCCGCCGGTGCCATACCGGCCCGGCGACCAGATCCCGCCGGTCGACCTCGACGCGGCGCGCGCCGCGGCCGAAGCGGCGTGCGAGCAGCCGCTCGACGACCGCCAGCTGGCTTCGTACCTGATGTATCCGAAGCAGGCCGGCGAGTACCACGCGCATGTGCGCAACTACAGCGACACCTCGGTGGTACCCACGCCGGCATACCTGTACGGCCTGCAGCCGCAGGAAGAAGTGGCGATCGACATCGCCGCCGGCAAGACCCTGCTGGTCTCGCTGCAAGGCACGCACCCCGATGCCGAAGAGGGTGTCATCAAGGTCCAGTTCGAGCTGAACGGGCAGTCGCGCACCACGCTGGTCGAGCAGCGCAGCCCCACGCAAGCGGCGGCAGCGCGCCATAGCCGTCCGGTTGCCGAGCCCGACAACCCGCTGCATGTGGCCGCGCCTATGCCCGGCTCGATCGTGACGGTGGCGGTGCAGCCGGGGCAGCGCGTGGCCGCGGGCACGACGCTGCTGGCGCTGGAGGCGATGAAGATGGAGACCCATATCGCGGCCGAGCGGGACTGCGAAATCGCCGCAGTCCATGTTCAGCAGGGGGATCGCGTGGCGGCGAAGGATCTGCTGATCGAACTGAAGGGCTGACGTTGGCCGGCAGGGCGCAGGCTCCGATTTGCATCCTGCAGCGAACCGTCCGCCACTTCCACCACGCCGTTCAGACAGATCCAGGCTACGTGCAATTGTCGCGGTACGCCTGCTGCAGTTGCTTGCGCGTCTTGTCGCGTTCGATCTTGGGGATGGTCCGGCCCTGCGCGTTCTGCGTGCCCGGGGCGGAATGGTACGAACGCCTTTTTGATGTGGCGTTGTACTGCTCCTTCAGCTCCTCGCACTTCGCGCGTGCGGCCTCTTCGGGATCCTGGGTGGCGGCCGACGGGGGGCGATAGGGATTGGTCCCGCCCTGAACGGCATCCGATATGGCGCTCGCGGCACCCTCGGTCGATGCGCGCTGCGCCAGCGCCGCCGAGGCGCAGCCCAGTGCCACCAGGCCGGCTACCAGGCATCTCTTGGATATCGGCATCGTTCTCTCCCCGGTGATGGATAAACGGGGCATGCCCGCCAGACAACCATCATATGTGCCCGTCGCGGGATTGTCAGAAACTGATGGTTGTCGACAGCGCGGAGACCTGCGCAGGCAGCATGGCAGCACGAGGAGGTGTTGCGATGCAGCATCGGAGCGGCTCGCGGGGGCCTCGGCCTGGCGCCGCCAGCGCAATCCAAAATCCTTTTTTTCTTTGCTTCGACGCACATTTGTCGAAGCGCGACCTCCTATAGTCGATGCATACTCCTTGCCTGCCCAGGGCAGAACCCGACCCATGCAGCCCCAGAACCTGACCCCCGCCGCGCAGCGCGAAGTCGACAAGGCACCCGGATGGTTGCGCTGGCTCCCGGGACTGCTGGTGTTGAAGAACTATCAGCCGGCCTGGCTGCCGAAAGACCTCGCCGCCGGTCTGGTGCTCACGACCATGCTGGTGCCGGTCGGCATCGCCTACGCCGAGGCTTCCGGCGTGCCCGGTGTCTACGGGCTCTACGCCACCATGGTCCCGCTGCTGGTGTATGCCCTGCTTGGCCCGAGCCGGATCCTCGTGCTGGGGCCGGATTCGGCGCTGGCGGCGCCAATCCTGGCGGTGGTGTTGCAGGTCTCCGGTGGCGATCCGGGGCGAGCGGTCATGGTGGCCAGCATGATGGCGATCGTGTCGGGCGTGGTCTGCATCGTGATGGGGCTGTTGCGGCTGGGATTCATTACCGAATTGCTGTCCAAGCCGATCCGCTACGGCTATATGAACGGGATCGCGCTCACGGTGCTGGTCAGCCAGTTGCCCAAGCTGTTCGCCATCTCGATCGAAGACGCCGGCCCGCTGCGGGAGATGGTCAGCCTCGGCCAGGCGATCCTGGCCGGCGAGACCAACTGGTACAGCTTTGCGGTCGGCGCGGGCAGCCTGGTGCTGATCCTGTTGCTGAAGCGCTTCGAGCGCGTGCCCGGCATCCTGATTGCCGTGATCGTCGCGACGCTGGCCGTCAGCATGTTCGATCTCGACCAGCACGGGGTGAAAGTGCTGGGCAAGACCCCGCAAGGGCTGCCGGGCTTTGTCGTACCCTGGGTCAGTGGCGCGGACCTGGTTGCGATCCTGCTGGGAAGCATTGCTGTCGCGCTGATCTCGTTCGCCGATACCAGCGTGCTGTCGCGCACCTTTGCCGCGCGCACCAACACCCGCGTCGACCCGAACCAGGAGATGGTCGGCCTGGGCGCCGCCAACCTGGCTGCGGGATTCTTCCAGGGCTTTCCGATCAGCAGCAGCGCATCGCGCACGCCGGTGGCCGAAGCCGCGGGCGCGAAGACCCAGCTCACCGGTGTGGTCGGCGCGCTGGCCGTGGCGGTGCTGCTGATGTTCGCGCCCAACCTGCTGCAGTACCTGCCCAACAGCGCGCTGGCTGCGGTCGTGATCGCAGCGGCGATCGGCCTGTTCGAGTTCGCGGACCTGAAGCGCATCTACCGCATCCAGCAGTGGGAGTTCTGGCTGTCGATGGTCTGCTTTGCCGCGGTCGCCGTGTTCGGGGCGATCCCGGGGATCATCCTGGCGGTGGTCCTTGCAGTGATCGAATTCCTGTGGGACGGCTGGCGGCCGCACTATGCCGTGCTCGGCCGTGTCGAGGGCCTGCGCGGCTACCACGACACCAAGCGCTACCCGGATGCCGAGCGCATCGACGGGCTGCTGCTGTTCCGCTGGGATGCGCCGCTGTTCTTCGCCAATGCCGAGCTGTTCCAGGCGCGCCTGATGGAAGCGATCGACGAATCGCCGACACCCGTGCGCAGGGTGGTGGTGGCGGCCGAACCGGTGACCAGCGTCGACGTCACCTCGGCCGACATGCTGCGTGAACTGAGCGGCATCCTGCGCGAGCGCGGCATCGCGCTGCATTTTGCCGAGATGAAGGACCCGGTGCGCGACAAGCTCAAGCGCTTCGAGCTGATGGAGGCGATTGGCGACAAGAACTTCCACCCCACGGTGGGCAGTGCGGTGGATGATTACGTCGGCAAGCCAGCCTGAACCGTTACGGTCCAGGCTGGTTGCGCCGCGCGCCGGCTACTCCAGCCGGAACCCGGTCTGCTTGATGGCGAGCGCCCATTTCTTCAGCTCTGCCGCCATGAATGTCGCAAACTGGTCCGGAGAACTCTGGCTGGCTGGCTCATAGCCCTTGCTGGCAAGCTGCTGGCGCACACCTGGCGCATTCAGCGCCTTGTCGATTTCCTTGCTCAGCAGCGCAACGATCTCCCTGGGCGTGCCGGCAGGCGCGACCAGGCCATACCATTCGCTGGCCTCGATGCCCGGAAAGCCTGCTTCCGCCATGGTCGGCACATCGGGGAACAACGGCAGCCGCTGCTTGCCGGCCACGGCGATGCCCTTGAGCTGGCCGCCCTTGACGAACGGCATCACCGCCGGCACGCCGTGGAACATCATGTGGATATGGCCGCTCACCATGTCGGTCAGCGCCTGGGGTCCGCCCTTGTACGGCGCGTGCACGACGTTGATATGCGCGGTTTCCTTGAACACCTCGCTGATCACGTTCTGCTGGGTGCCCGGGCCGGGCGAGGCATAGCTGAGCTTGCCGGGCTCCGCCTTGGCCCGTGCCACCAGTTCCTTGACCGAGCCGCCCACGGACGGGTTGACCACCAGCATGTACGGCGAGCTTGCCATCAGCCCCGCTGATGGGCGCCAGGCCCGTGATCGCGTCCTCGCGCTCGGCGGCCAAGCTGGACAAGATCAGCCAGTTCGGCGTGGATGTCGGCATCGATGCCTCGCGGGACGACCAGGTCGAGGCGGTCTTGCAGGCCACCGACAACAAGGGCGTCGACATCATCATCGATACCGTCGGCGGCCCGGTGTTCGAGGCCAACATGAAGAGCCTCGCGGTCAAGGGCCGCCTGGTGAATATCGCGCGGCTGGGCTCGGCGACCGCCCAGATCGACCTGGCGCAGCTCTGGCTCAAGCGCCTGCAGCTGATCGGCGTGATCTTCCGCACCCGCACGGAACAGGAGCGGCTGGAATGCATCCAGGCCTGCGCGTGCGACATGCTGCCCTTTTTTGCGCGCGGGCCGCGTGCGGCTGCCGATCGACCGGACCTTTGCCATGACCGACATCGACGCCGCGCATGCGTACATGAAGCAAGACCAGCACGTCGGCAAGATCGTGTTGCTGGTCGACTGATTCCACAGAGAAGCGATAGATAAGAGGAGACATGATGAATGACAATCCAGATCAAGCCGCTGACCGGCTCCGTGGCCGCAGCCGTGACCGGTGTCGACCTGAACCAGCCGCTCGACGATGCCAGCTTCGAGATCCTGCACCGGGCATTCCTGGAGCATGGCGTGCTGGTGTTCCGCGGCCAGCAGCTACAGCCGGCTGCACAGGTCGCGTTCGCCCGGCGCTGGGGCAAGCCGGTGCAGGGCAACCCGCTGCTCAGGGGCCTGACCGAGTTCCCGGAACTGGCTCAGGTCACCAGGATCCCGAAGGAAACCGCCTCGACCGAGGCCTGGCATTCCGACTCGATCTATACCGAGGTGCCGCCGAAGATCTCGATCCTGTCGGCGGTCACCATCCCCACCGGCGGTGACACCATGTGGTGCAACCAGTACGTCTCGTACGACCGCCTGTCGCCGGCGATCCCACCGAGCCCCGCGTCATCGGCGTGCTCGACCTGCAGGCGCTGGGCATTCCCGACGAGGCAACCTACCTGCGCTGGTACGGCGAGACCAACGGCACGCACGCGCTCGAGCACTGGGACTTTTACCTTGCCTACAACTTCTTCCGGCTCGCGGCGATCATGCACGGCATCGGGCAGCGTGCCAGGAGCGGCAACGCCGCCGCGGCAGATGCCGTGGAGACAGGCAGGAAGGCGGTGCCGCTGGCCGAACTGGGGTGGCAATTCGCGATGCGCTACCGCGCGGCAGGGCGCTAGCGTCGGCGCGGTCCGGCGCCAGCCGGATCGAATCC
Organism: Cupriavidus sp. CPT47-8839-RL05A; assembly: GCF_058792255.1. Taxonomy (NCBI): domain Bacteria; kingdom Pseudomonadati; phylum Pseudomonadota; class Betaproteobacteria; order Burkholderiales; family Burkholderiaceae; genus Cupriavidus; species Cupriavidus sp. CPT47-8839-RL05A. The sequence goes on from NZ_JBYTEG010000026.1 coordinate 51,565, forward strand.
GCCGCAGGTGACGGAATCTGCCCTGGACTCCTTATCGGGAATCAAAGTTTGCCTTCCGATCCGGCCTGGCTTAAAGATAGGAAGGGGAGATGGGTCCGCGGATTCATGGCCGCATCGGAACCGGGCTGTCTGGCATCCCGAGACTTCAGGAGACGTCAATGAGTGTGCTGATGCTTGTGAATATCGATACGGCGACAACCGACGAGGAAATCCAGGAGTTCATCGGTCGCTACGGCTTCCCGGCCTGCGATGAGATCGAACGCGTTCCGGGAGACGGCACCCGCCCGGCGGTGTCGCTGCATTTCAATTCGGTCGATGGGGCCGCGCTGCGGCTGCTGCAGCCGCGCATCAACCACCTGTTCTGGAAGCAGCGCAAGGTGGACGCGATGGTGCTGACCGAGCGCTTCGAATAGGCCGCTGCCGCGGCTGGCGGGCATGTGGATCCGGTGCTTCCGCGCTTGCCCGATTGGGGGCGTGCCATGGCGGAGGAGGCAAGATGAGCAGGCGATACACGATCCTGCACGCGCTGGCATGCAGTGCCGCAATGCTGGCGGGTGCAATGTCGGCGGGGCCGGCCGTTGCCTATTTTGACCACTACCTGGGCGGCACCATCGTCGGCACGCTTACCCAGGACCAGCTCACGGCGTTGACGGCTGTCTTCCGCAGGACCCTGGAGCAGGGCGCCGACGGCGCCCGCATGACGTTCAGGCTGCCGCCCGACACGCGCGAGCGGCAGGTCGAAGGTTCCTTCACGCCATTGCAGTCCCGGCGCGACCACGGCGACCGCTGCCGGCAACTGCGCAGTGAATTCCGCCGGGCCGGCGAAACCGAAGCCTGGACCGGGTGGTACTGCAAGGAGAAGGACGGCAACTGGAGGTCGCGCAAGCTGCCGAAGTAGCTAGTACCGCTCTTCGACGTACCGATAGGGATAGTCGGGCTCCCGGTATCCACCCGCCTTCTGCCTGGCAGGCAGCTTGACTGGCTTGCGTTCGATCGCCTGGTACGGGATCTGTGCCAGCAGGTGCGTGATGATGTTCAGGCGCGCCCGGCGCTTGTCATTGGAATTGGCCACATGCCATGGGGCATAGTCGGTATCGGATGCGGCAAACATGGCGTCGCGCGCGCGTGAATAGTCGTACCAGCGGCTGTACGAACGCAAGTCCATGTCAGTGAGCTTCCAGAGCTTGCGGCCGTCCTTGATGCGTCCCTGCAGGCGGCGGGTCTGCTCCTCCGGGCTGACCTCGAGCCAGTACTTGATCAGGATGATGCCGGAATGCACGATGGCGCGTTCGACCAGTGGGACGGCGCGCAGAAACTCGTCGGCCTGCGCTTCGGAGCAGAATCCCATCACGCGTTCGACGCCGGCGCGGTTGTACCAGCTCCGGTCGAAGATGACGATTTCTCCCGCGGCGGGCAGGTGCGGCAGGTAGCGCTGCACGTACATCTGGCTCTTTTCGCGGTCGGTCGGAGCGGGCAGGGCGATCACGCGGAAAATGCGCGGGCTGACGCGTTCCGTGATGGCCTTGATGGCGCCGCCCTTGCCGGCACCGTCGCGCCCTTCGAACACCACGCAGACCTTGCTGCCGCTGGCCTGCACCCATTGCTGAAGTTTGACCAGCTCGACATGAAGGGTGAAGAGCGCCTTCTGGTATTCCTTCTCCGACATGCGCTCGCGCTGCTGCTGGTCCGGATTTTCATCGAGGCGTTCAGCCGGGCCTGGTTCGCGCGGCGGCTCCGCCTGGCTCCCGTTGTCGCCGTGGCGCTTTCCTTTTCGCTTGGCCATGATCTTCCTCCACTGACGTACCGGTGCCTTGAGGGTCCGGTCATGCACCTTCAAACCTGGGCGTACCGCTTGCATGCGCGCTGGCGGCTCGTTTCTACGATAGGAACAAAATCGGGGGAAATCCTCATGCCGGTCCGTTTTCCTGTCGCAACCCTTGCCGGGCGGCGACCGGAATTCGGTTGAATTTCAATGTCTTCCGTACTACCTTCGTAGCGCGTATGGAGCAATATCCGCTCCGTATGCCGGCTGGCAATGGCGCGCGGCTGGAGAACATCCTCCAGCCCGGCGCGCTGCCCCAGTACGCCTCGGATGGTTCCGTCACCGGCTGCGAGGAGGGAACATGGCCTTTCTGGTCAGGCGGCTGCTCAGGTCCGGCTGCGCATGGCTGTTGGTCGCGCTGGTAGCGGGAGCGGGCGGCGCCGCTGCCCAAGACTTACAGAACCCGCCACCCACCTTCAAGCCCGAAGAGCTAGAGGCGCTGGTCGCACCGATCGCGCTCTATCCCGATTCCGTGTTGTCGCAGGTGCTGATGGCCTCCACCTATCCGCTGGAGATCGTGCACGCGGCACGCTGGGTCAAGGCCAATCCCAAGGTCAAGGGCGACGCCGCGGTCAAGGCCGTGGCCGACCAGCCCTGGGATGTCAGCGTGAAGTCGCTGGTGGCCTTCCCGCAGGTGCTTGAGCCGATGAACGACAAGCTCGACTGGACGCAGAAGCTGGGCGATGCCTTCCTGGCTCAGGAGAAAGACGTGCTGGCCGCGGTCCAGCGGCTGCGCAACAAGGCCCAGCAATCCGGCAACCTCAAGACCACCGAACAGCAGAAGGTCATTGTCGAGCCCGCGACCACGGCGGCGCCGGGCGTGCAGACCGTGGTGCGCATCGAACCGGCCGACCCGCAGGTCATCTACGTCCCGGCCTACAACCCCACCGTGGTCTACGGTTCCTGGGGTTATCCGTCCTACCCGCCGTACTACTGGCCGCCTTATCCCGCCTACTACCCGGGCGCCGCGCTGGCCACGGGCTTTGCCTGGGGCATCGGGCTGGCCGCCGCCGGGGCGATCTTCGGCAACTGCAACTGGGGCGGCGGCGACGTGAACATCAATGTCAACCGGGCCACCAATATCGACCGCAACTTCGACCGCACCAAGGTACAGGCGGGCGGGCGCTGGCAGCACGACGCCAGTCACCGCCAGGGCGTGGCCTACCGCGACAATGCCACCCGCGAGAAATTCTCGCGCGATGTGCCAGGCGGGGACCGGCGCAATGAGTTCCGCGGCCGCGAGGGCGGTGCCGGCGTGTCCGACCGCGCGGCGCGCGACCGGGCAGGCGGGCAGGACCGGCCGGGTGCCGGGGATCGGGCCGGAGACCGGGCGGGAGACCGGGCCGGTGATCTCGCTGGCGAACGGGGCGGTGATCGGGCCGGGGTCTCTGACCGGGCCGGAGTCTCCGATCGAGGCGGCGTATCTGACCGGGCCGGTGCATCGGACCGCGCGGGGGCCGCCGACCGGTCGCGGGGCGGCGGTGAACGGGCCACCACCGTAGCCGACCGCGGCGGCGGTGGCGGGCGGGACAACGCCTTCCAGGGCGTGGGCGGCGGCGCGGCGTCGCAGCGCGACTTTGATCGCGGACGCGCCAGCATGCAATCGGCCGGAGGCCGCGCAGGCGGCGGCTTCAGCGGCGGCGGGGGCCGTGGTGGCGGCGGCTTCGGCGGCGGCCGTGGCGGTGGCGGACGCGGTGGCAGGCGCTAGCGGACCAGGGAGTCTCGATCATGACGTCACCACTAAGCCTTGCCCGATCCCTGCCTGGCCGCCCGGCCTGCGCGGTGGCGCTTGCGCTCGCGCTGACCGTTGCCGGCATGCACGCCGCGCACGCGCAGAAGCCCTTCAAAACCCCCGAGGCCGCCATGAACGCCTTTGGCGAGGCAGTCGCCGCCAGCGACGACGATGCCATGAAGGTGCTGCTGGGCGCCAAATTCCACGACCTGATCCCGCCAGTCGGCGCCGACATCCGATACCGCTTTCTCGAGGCCTGGCGGATCTCGCATGCGGTCAAGCCAGAGGGCGACAGCCATGCCCGCATCGCCGTAGGCAATGACGGCTGGACCCTGCCAGTGCCGCTGGTGAAGACATCGAAGGGCTGGCAGTTCGATACGCGTGCCGGGGTCGACGAGATGCGCATACGCCGCATCGGCCGCAATGAACTCTCGGTGATCCAGACCATGCTGGCGATCTACGACGCCCAGCGCGAATACGCCCGGACCGACCATGACGGCGACGGCCTGCTGGCCTACGCAGGCAAGCTTGCGAGTACGCCGGGCAAGCAGGACGGGCTGTACTGGCCGACATCGGATGGCGCACCGCCCAGCCCGCTCGGGGCCGCATTCCTGACGGCCGGCAAGCGCAATCCGGGGCAGGGCGGCTATTACGGCTATCACTACAAGCTGCTGACGGCCCAGGGCCCCAACGCACCCGGCGGCGCGTACAACTATGTCGTCAATGGCAAGCTGTTCGGCGGCTTCGCCGTGCTGGCCTGGCCGGTGCGGTATGGCGATACCGGCGTGAAGAGCTTCATGGTCAGCCACGATGGCCAGGTCTATGAACGCGACCTGGGCACCGACAGCGCCGGCAAGGCCGCGGCGACCAAGACCTTCGATCCCGGCCCTGGCTGGAGCAAGGTGACGCCATGAAGCATGGGCTCGGGCTCCTGGCGGGCGTTGCCGTGTTCGCCGCAGTGCCGGTGCTGACGGCATGCTATCCCTACCCTTACCCCGCCGAGGTGGTCCCGACCACCTACCCGGGGCTGCAGCCCAGCCGCTACGACCGCGCCTTTGCCGCGGCCGCCGGCGCCATGCGCGACCAGGGCGTGGCGATCAGCACCGAGGATGCCGTGGCCGGGACGGTGGAAGGAACCCGCAACAACCTGCCGGTGAGGGCCAGCGTGCGCCGCCAGGCCGACGGCACGGTGCGGGTGCAGTTCGACGGCACCGACCCGTCGGATCCGCGTCTGCTCGAGCGCATCTCGCGCAGCTACGACGCGCGCATGGGCCGCTAAGGCGTGCTGTGCCGCCGTTGCCGCCAACCACTCAAGGCTGCGCGCGCGGAATGACCGGCGCCGCCGGCGCCGGACTGGCCGGGCGCTGCGGATAGACCGACGTGCCGAAGGTGTTGCCCATGCGATGGCTGGTGGCCGCGTGGTTGTAAAGGCCGAGCTGGTTCGAGGGCCGCTGCGCGATCGCCTCGGCCGCCAGTCCGCTGTCAGGCCGTGCCGGCCTGCCTGCGTTGGCAGGCTGCAGCTTCTGCGTCAGGCACGGGAACGAAGGCGCGCGCTCGCCGTTGACCTCGACTTCGACGCAGGGCCCGGGTCCCGCAGCGGCGGCGGGTGCGATGTCGACCAGTCCAAGCGCCGCTACGGCGCATAGCGTCAGCCAGGTCCGCATCCGATCCCTCCTTCGTTGGCCGCCAGGCAGGGCGCTGGCGAAGCCGCTGCAGTATAGCCAGCATGCTGCGGCAGCGGGAACCATCCTCGCGCAGGGATTTGCCGTTGACTCGCCGTCCCCGCGCCTCCCTCTTTCTTCTTCGATGAATCTTTTGTGACAAACGACAGGCGGCGCCAGTGCCGTCCGTCTAGGCACCGTGCGCAATGCTGACATGAGGGCACGCCATCATGTCCTGCGATCGGATGCGCGCCTGCCGTGCCCTTGGTCAGGGCGTTGCGGCAGGGGCGCGGCGGCAATCGATTCGAACAAGAAGCTTGAGTCAATCCAATGCATGACGTGAAGAAGAGCGGCCCGCCTTCGTGCTGGCGGGCGGTGTGGCTGGCAGTGATTGGACTGGGAACCCTGGGGACGGCGGCGGCGCAGCAGGCGGCAGCGGAGCACGCGGCCGAGGCGCCGGCAAGCGCGCAGGCCGCCGAAGCCGAGCGGCGCGTCAACGTGAACGAGTACATCGTGCGCGGCAATACGGTGCTGGATGTCCGTTCGATCGAGCGGGCGGTCACGCCGTTCCTGGGCCCGGCCCGCACCATGAAGGATATCGAGGGCGCCCGCGATGCGCTGCTGGCGGTCTACCAGGCCAAGGGCTACCAATCGGTCTACGTCGACCTGCCGGAACAGCAGGTCACCGACGGCATCGTGATCCTGCAGGTCAGCGAGACCCGCGTGGGCCGGGTGCGCGTGGTCGGTGCCGAGTACAACTCGCCGCTGGAGGTGCGCGAGCAGGTGCCGGCGCTGGCGGAAGGCGTGGTGCCTGATTTCACGCAGGCGCAGACAGAGCTGACCGCGTTGAACCGCAGTGCCAAGCGCCAGGTGGTGCCGCTGGTGCGGCAGGGCGCGATGCCGGGCACCATGGACGTCGACCTGAAGGTCGACGACAGCAGTCCGTGGCGCGCCAGCGTTGGCCTGAACAACGACTACAGCGCTGATACGAAGGAGCTGCGCGCCTTCGCCTCGCTGGGCCACGACAACCTCTGGCAGCTGGGCCATAGCGCCTCAGTGAGCTTCTTCGGCGCGCCACAGGATTTGAACCAGACCCAGGTGTGGTCCGGCTCCTATGTGGCGCCGATCCGCGGCAGCAACTGGAGCGTGGAGGCGTCGGGCTATCTTTCCGACAGCAACGTGGCCACGGTGAACGGCACCAGCGTGCTGGGCAAGGGCCACGCCGTCGGCCTGCGCGGCACCTATACCGTGCCGGACACCGGGGCATGGTGGCATACGCTGAGCCTGGGCGTGGACTTCAAGGACAACGAAGAGGTCACGCGCCTGGGCAATGCCGGCGACACCGTGCCGCTCAAGTACGCGCCGATCACGCTTGCCTATGCGGGCTTCACCCAGACCGAGCGCGGCCAGCTGGGCATCAACGCCGCGCTGGTCGCCGGCACGCGCAGCTTCCTGGGCTATGGCAGCAACTGGGAACAGTTCGACTACAAGCGCTACAAGGCCTCGCCCAGCTTCCTGCTGCTCAAGGGCGATACCAGCGGCACCTACAACTTCAAGGGCAACGCGCAGCTCGCCTGGCGCCTGGCCGCGCAGATCACCGATTCGCCGCTGGTGTCGAGCGAGCAGATCGCGGCCGGCGGCATGAATTCCGTGCGCGGCTACCTGTCGGCGGAAAGCACCGGCGACTACGGCGTGGTGGGCTCGGTGGAGCTGCGCTCGCCGCCGCTGGACTTCTTCGGCGGCGTGGTCGAGGACTGGCGCGTCTATGCCTTCGTCGACGCCGGCCAGGTGCGCCTGCGCGAGCCGCTGCCCGAGCAGGACAGCCGCTTCTCGCTGGCCTCGGTGGGTCTGGGCACGAGCTTCCGGCTGGCGCGGCGCGTCAGCGGCCGGCTCGACCTGGGCTACCCGCTCAAGGACGGACAGCGCACCGAGCGGCACGACCCGCGCCTGAATTTCAGCGTGACCGCGAGCTATTGACCTATTGACGACCACGGCCGCGGCCGCGCGCCACGCCTCACCACCTTGCATTCCGATACAAGCCAACGGAGAACCATTGTCATGCGACGTTCCCTTCTGCTGCTGCTCGCGCTGGCGAGCATGCTCCTGCCGGGCCTGGCCCAGGCCTGGTGGCAGCCTGACTGGGCTTACCGCAAGCCCGTCACCATCGATGCCGGCCCGCAGGGCGGCGCCATCGGCGGCGATGCCGGCCGCACCCCGGTGCTGCTGCGCCTGCATACCGGCAACTTCAGCTTCGAGGGCGTGAGCGAGACCGGCGCCGACCTGCGCTTTGTCGCCGGCGACGACAAGACCGTGCTGAACCACCAGATCGAGCAGTTCGATCCGCTGCTGGGCATCGCGCTGGTATGGGTGGATGTGCCCGCGGTCTCGGCGGGCGCCAAGCAGCAGCTGTGGATGTACTACGGCAATCCCAAGGCGCCTGCATCCGGCAACGGCCAGCGCAGTTTCGATCCGGACTTCACGCTGGTCTACCACTTTGCCGAAGGCAATGCGCCGGCGCGCGACACCACCGCCTATGGCAACCACAGCCAGACCGCGGTGACGTCGCTGGACGGCACCGTGATCGGCAAGGGCGCGCAGCTTGGCGTCGCCGCGCTGGCACTGCCGGCCTCGCCTTCGCTGGCGCTGCAGGCGGGCGCACCGTTGGCGTTTTCCGCATGGGTGCGGCCTGACCAGCTCGGTCCGCAGCAGTTGGTCTATGCCCGCCGCGACGGCGCCGGCGAGCTGCTGGTCGGCATCGACCAGGGCGTTCCCTTCGTGCAGGTCAATGGCCGGCGCAGCAATCCGGGCCAGCCGGTGCAGGCCGGGCAGTGGTCGCACCTGGCGCTCAACGCCGACGGCAAGACCGTGACCCTGTTCGTGGCCGGCCGCGCCGCGTCCTCGCTGGAGGCGGCGCTGCCCGCCATGAACAGCCCCGCCTTCATCGGCGCGGACAGCGCGGGGCAGGGCGCCTTCACCGGTGCCGTCGACGAAGTGCGGGTGTCGAAGGTGGCGCGCCCGGCGGCGCTGCTGCTGGCCGACGCCGTCTCGCAGGGCGCCGATTCGCGCCTGGTGGTGTTCGGTCCGGACGAGCAGCAGGCGGGCAAGAGCCATTTCGGCTATATCCTCGCCGCCATGCCGCTGGACGCCTGGATCGTGGTGGGCGTGCTGGGCATCATGATGGCGCTGTCGTGGGCCATCATGATCGGCAAGGGCCGCAACTTCGGCGCGGTCTCGCGCGCCAATGCCGCCTTCATGGAGCATTTCCGCGAGGCCTCCGGGGTGTCGCTGGACCACCTGGCCAAGACCAACCGGGTGCCGGCCGAGGTCCGCGAGCATTCGTCGCTGTGGCGCCTGTATGAAGTCGCGGTGGACGAGCTGCACCGCCGGCACCAGCTTGGCTACGACCTGAACGCGGTCACCGATGCCACCATCAGCGCCATCCGCGCGTCCATGGACGGCGTCATGGTGCGCGAGAACGAGCGCATGGCCAGCCGCATGAACTGGCTGTCCACCACCATCGAAGGCGCGCCCTATGTGGGCCTGTTCGGCACCGTGATCGGCATCATGCTGGTGTTCGTGGTGGCGGCCATGGCCGGCGCGGTGGACATCAACTCGGTCGCGCCGGGCATGGCGGCGGCGCTCTTGTGTACCGCCGCGGGCCTGGGCGTCGCGATTCCGGCGCTGTTCGGCTACAACTGGCTGGCCTCGCGCTCGGACGCCATCGGCGCCGACATGGCCGTGTTCGTGGACGAGTTCGCCACGCGGCTGGCTGAAGAGCAGGGCGAGGGCCGGCGCGCCCCGGTCCTGCAGCGCGCCTGAGCGGGGCCGGCAATCATGGCAAACGCAACCAGGTTCGGCGTCAGGAAGCGCACGGGCGGCATCAATATCACGCCCTTTGTCGACGTGCTGCTGGTGGTGCTGGTGATCTTCATCCTCACCAGCAACGCCAGCATCCCCGGCATCAAGGTAGACCTGCCCAAGGCCAGCGCCTCGGTCGCGCTGGAAAAGCCCAAGACCAAGGCCATCACCATCGATAACGCGGGGCAGGTGTTCCTGGACGCCTACCCGGTCACGCTGGCCGAGCTGGAGGAGCGCCTGCGCACCGAGAAGGCGCTGTCGCCGGATTTCCCGGTGATCGTGCGCGGCGATGCCTCGGTGCAGTACGCCAAGGTGGTGGAGGTGCTCGACCTGCTGCGGCGGATCGAGCTGAACCAGATCGGTCTGGTGACCGGCAAGCCGGCATAAGGGAGCGCAGCCGTGAACCATCGCGAACCCATGCCCGTGCCCGCGCAGCGCGCCGCCGCGCTGTGGCGGCGCTGGGGCGGGCTCCTGACCGGCGCGCTGGTGTTCGCCGCGCTGGCCTCGCTGGTCTGGTACCTGCTGTCGGATACGGCAGCCACCCGGCGCGAGGCACCCGCCACGCCCACGCTGGTGCTGCCGCCTCCGCCGCCGCCGCCGCCCGAGCCGGAGAAGCTGCCCGAGCCCGAGCCGGTGAAGCCCGAAGTGGTCGAGCCCGAGCCCAAGCCCGCGGAGCCGGCCGAAGCGCCGCAGGACGACAGCCCGCCCAGCCCCTCGCAGGACCTGGGCGACCCGGTCACCATCGACGGCGCCGCCGAGGCCGGCACCGATGCCTTCGGCATCCGTGCCGGCGGTGGTGGCGGCATGACCGGCGGTGGCGGCGGGCTGGGCAGCCGGTCTTATTCCGCCTATGTCTCGAGTGCCTTGCAGCAAGCCTTTGTGCGTGACCAGCGCACCCGCCAGCTGGCCTTCGACGACCTCCGCATCGAGCTCTGGCTGGACGCGGAGGGCCGCGTCACCCGGGTCGAACTGGCGGGCAGCTCGGGCAATGCCACAACCGATCAGGCGGTGCTTGCCATGGTGCGCGATTTCCGCGCCGACGAGCGGCCACCGGCATCGCTGCGCTTCCCGATGCGCATGTCGATCAAGGGCCGGCGGCCATGAATGTCCTGAAAGCCTGGCCATGCGCCGGCCCGACGTTTCTCTTCATCCCAACAGATTTCAGAACGAACCGTTGACATCCTCCCCTCCCTAAAGGGAGGAGATTCCCTCTGCAGGCGATCGATGTCCCGATCGGGCAAGGATATTTAGCGCAGCGTTCACATCGCGATCATGTACAGCACCGCATTCACTGCATACCCACTGCCTTATTCCGAGGTCTGCGATACCTTTCGGCCTCTCCGGCGGCATCGCGTCGCACGAAGAGCAGACCTGGGTGGTGAAACGTTCGTCGACTTCCTCGTACCACGCGCCATGCGCAATCGCCTTGTACGCGAGCATTGTGCGGAAGGACGACCAGCCCGCATCGAGGACGGACTTTGCCATGCTGGTTCTGGCAAGGCCGGCGGCATTCACATTACCCACCGCAATGTAGTCGAAGTCCCGCACGATGCGATGCGAGAGCTTGTGCAGGAAGTCACGCCGTGCATTTTTGATGCGCGCGTGGAGGTTCGTGGCCTGTCGTTTCTTGCGCGCACGCTGCGCCTTGGCAAGGGCTTGCTCGAGTTGGCCAAAGTGACGCGGATTCTCGATCTTCTCACCAGTAGAGAGTGTCGCAAGGTGCTTCAAGCCGAGATCGATGCCGACGCCGCATGCCGGGGAGCGGGCCTGGGTGTCGGCAACTTCAATCACGATGTTCAGGAACCAGTTGCCTCGCGCGTCGCGGGAGAAATTGGTGCCGTCCATGATCTTGCCGTCTGGAAGGGGGCGGGAACTGAAAACGCGAAATGTATTGCCGGCAAAGCGGAACGCATCGCCAGAACGCTTGAGATCTCGCCCCTTGAGGGGCACCCAGCCGAGGGACTTGCGGCCGCGATAGCGCAGGTACGGCCGGCGATGCAGGCTACGCGACTTGGCGTACTGCTCACAAACCGCGTTGACGGTGCCGGAATGGATACGGAGTTCCTTGCTGCTGCCGGTGGTCAACACGTTCAGATCGAAACCCGTGGGCCACCTCTTGCCCCATTTGAGCGCGTGCTTCTGTGTGTCATTGCAGAAGTTCCAGACGTAGTTCACCGCGCGGCTCTGCTGATTGAGCAGGCCGTTCAGCGACTTCACCCGGTAGCGATGGACGAGAAGCATGCCGGTCATTCTAAATTGGGATTGCTTGCTGCCGGCAGCACTCCTTTCACGCCCCGCACTGAAGGTCGGGGTTTCTCGGAGCAAGTCTGATGAACCACTTTGTCCATCCCCATCGCCATGCGGGCCGCGCCAGCGTGCTGGCCGCCGCCGTGGCAGCCGTGCTGCTCGGCGCCGCGGGTGCCACCCATGCGCAAGCCGCGGCGCCGGCCGAAAGTGCCATGGTCAAGCTGATCCGCGGCCTGATCCAGAGCGGCGCGCTCGACAAGAACACCGGCGAGGCCCTGCTGGCCCAGGCGCAGACTGAAGCCATGGCTGCGCAGCAGGCGCAGCGCGTGGCGGCGGCGCCCGCCGCGGGCGCTGCTGGTGCCGCAACCGGTGCGGCCACTGCCGGTGCCGCGCGCGCCGCTGCGGGCGACGTGCGCGTGCCCTATATCCCCGAGACCGTGCGCGACCAGATCCGCGACGAGGTCAAGGGCGAGGTCATGGCCCAGGCCAAGGCCGAAGGCTGGGCCGCGCCCAACGAGACGCCGGAATGGACCAAGCGCATCCATATCGAGGGTGATGTGCGCGTGCGCAACGAATCGCGCTTCTACTCGGGCAACAACAGCGACATCCAGATCGACTGGGCTGCCATCAACGACGGCAATGGTTTCGATGTCAACCCGAACACCAACCTGACGCTGCCGCCGCTGCTCAATACCCGCCAGAACCGCACCAACCAGTGGCGTGCGCGCGCCCGCCTGGGCGTGCTGGCCGACATCTCGGACAGCGTCAAGGCCGGCGTGCGCATCGCCACCGGCAACGACGACAGCCCGGTCTCGACCAACCAGACACTGGGCGGCGGGTTGGCCAAGAAGGATGTGTGGCTGGACCAGGGCTGGCTGTCGTACCGGCCCGCGGAGTGGGTGAACCTGACCGGCGGCCGTTTCGGCAATCCCTTCGTCTCGAGCGACACGCTTTTTTCGAACGACCTGAACTTCGACGGGATCGCGGCGCAGTTCGACAAGGCGATTCCCGACAAGGATGTGTCGCTGTTCGGCACGCTTGGCTTCATCCCGCTGGAGTACTCGGCCGACAGCACGCCCAAGCATAGCCAGGAGAAGATGAAGAGCGAGAACAAGTGGCTGCTCGGCGCCCAGTTCGGCGCCAGCTGGAAGGTGAACACCGACAACCGCCTGCGCGGCGCGCTGGCCTACTACGATTTCCGCAATGTCAGCGGCAAGGTCTCCGAGCCCTGTGCGCTGTACGCCGGCGCCGACGGCTGCAGCACCGACTGGACCCGCCCGGCCTTCATGCAGAAGGGCAACACCCTGATGCTGTTGCGCAGTATCGCGCTCAACCCGCTCGATCCGGCCAATACCCCGCAGCCGCAGTACGTGGGCCTGGCCTCGGAGTTCCAGCTGATCGACCTGAACCTGCGCTGGGATACCAAGGTGGCCGGCTACGGCCTGCGCCTTGACGCCAACTACATCCGCAACCTGGCCTACAACGAAGACGAGATGTGGGCGCGCGCCAACGGCGGCATCGTCAACAACTTCGGCGGCAGCGGCGGCACCACGCGCGCGGACTTCCGCAGCGGCGGCAACGCCTATATGTTCCAGGCCACCTTCGGCAAGCCCAGCCCGGCGGCGCGCGGCGACTGGAACGTGCTGGCCGGCTACAAGCGCATCGAGCCCGATGCGATGCCCGACGGCTACAACGACCCGACCTTCCACCAGGGCGGCACCAATGCCCGTGGCTATTACCTGGGCGGCTCCTATGCCTTCGACAAGAATGCCTGGGTGACCGGCCGCTGGATCTCGACCAAGGAAGTCTTCGGCCCGCCGCTGTCGATCGATACCCTGCAGGTCGAAGTCAATGCGCGCTTCTGAGGAGGATGCCGTGTCCACAACGCTCCTTTGCCGCATGAAGGCCGTGGCGCTGCTGCTGGCGCTGGCGGCGGGCGCCGCCCATGCCCAGCAGGGCCAGAGCATGGAAGAACGCCTGCGCAACCAGCTGCGCATCACCACCACGCAGCTGCAGCAGGCGCAGAGCGAGCTGGCGACGCTGAAGGCGGGCCAGTCCTCCCGCGGCGGCGCGGGCGGCGGCGATGCCGGGACGCTCAGGAAAGAGCTCGACGCCGCGCGCGCCCAGCTTGCCGCCGAGCGCGACGCGCGCGACAGGCTGGCCGGCAGCGCCCGCCAGGCCCAGCAGCACAGCCAGGCCGTGGCGGAGAAGGCCGGCAGCCAGATCGCGCAGTACCGCGGCGCCTACGACGAGCTGCTGCGCATGGCGCGCGGGCTGGAAGCCGAACGCCAGCGCCTGGCGGCCGAGGCCACCGCGCGGCAGACCGCGCTGTCGCGTTGCGAGGCGGCCAACGCCCAGCTCTACGCGGTCGGCCAGGACATCCTGCGTGCCTACGAAACCGTGGACCTGGGCACCGTGCTGGCCGCGCGCCAGCCGTTCGCGGCGCAGAGCCGCGTGCGCTACGAGCAGATCGCGCAGGAGTACGGCGACAAGCTCTACCAGGGCCGCTTCGACGCGCGCAGCACCGGCGAGTCCGCCGCGCCGCAGACGGATGCTGCCCCGGCAAAGGCCGCGGCCGAGCCCAAGGCCGAAGCCGGCACCGCCGCGCCGCGCCTGTGACATGAATCGCGGCAAGACGACTTGCCTTGCCGCACCACGTTTTGCTTTCAAGGAATTGCCATGACCGAATCCGTTTCCGTTGCCGCCGAAGCCACCGCAGCTGCCGCACCGGCCCTGCTTGCCGCCGTCAATGCCGAGCAGGTGGCCCAGGCCATCCGCGCGGCCGGCTGCGCCGTCAACATCATCGAAGAGGAAGGCGTTGCGCGCCTGCATAGCGCCAGCCACGGCATCGGCTTCCAGGTGCTGTGGGGCAACCGGCTGGCGCCGGGCCAGTACCTGGACTTCACGCTGAGCTGCCCGCTGCGGGTCGAGGGCGGAACCTTGCCCGAAGCGCTGCTGGCCGAATGGCATCGCAGCCGGCGCTTTGCCCGCGTTGCCGCACACGGCGATTTCATCGTGCTGGAGATGGATGTGATGGTGACCGGCGGCGTCAGCGCGGAATACCTGTCGGTATCGCTGCAGCTGTGGACGCAGATGATGGGCCAGTTCTTCCTGCATCTGCGCAACTACCGGCCGGAAGCGCCGGAAGGGGCCGACGGGCTGCAGCCCGCCGCCTCGGCCGGCTCCGCCGCCGTCGCCGAGGCCTGACCGCGGCAGCGGCCAGGCCGGCGCACGGCTTCGAGGGCGGCGCGGAAGGAAATGGTGTTCCGGGGGCGCGCTGTCCTCCTTTTTGCTCTGTAATCCCAACGTCATACGGGGTCTTTACGATCCCAGTCGATATCGCGCCGGCCACACCGCCGGCCGCATCGAAGGATCCGGGCGGACCCAACGCCTGCGCCGGACCGGCACGCACCCCTATGAACAGGTCATCCGATCTCCATGGCATGTCTGGCTGCCTCCACCGGTGCGCGCGCACTGACAGGCTGCGCCGCGGCCATCGCGCTCGCAACGAGCCTGGCGTGGCCAGGCGTGGCCAGGGCCGCTGCGGAGATGGCCTTTGACCTGCCAGCCCAACCGTTGAAGGCGGCGCTTTCGCGTTACGACGCGCAGACCAATATGTCTGTCTTCTATCCATCCGAGCTGGCCGAAGGCCGCACCTCGCACGCCGTGCATGGCACGCTGACGCCCGAGCAGGCGCTGCACCGCCTGCTGCAGGGCACGGGGCTTGCGGCCCGGGCCGCCGCCGGTGACGCCTTCGTGCTGGTGCCTTCCGGCGAGGAACCGGCGTCGTCCGATGCGCAGGGCGAGCCGTCCGCGCGTCGGCCCTACGACGGCCTGGTCCAGGCGCATGTCCGCCAGGCGCTATGCGCGCGCCCGGCGCTGGCGCTGGGCACCTACCGGCTGGCGCTTGCCGTGCACATCGATGGCGCCGGCCGCGTGCGGCGCGCGCGCCTGCTCGACACCACCGGCGACCGCGGCCGCGATGCCGCGATCGTGCAGGCCGTGCGCCAGGTCGACATCGGCCGCGCGCCGGCCGAGCCCGAAAAACCGTTCGTGCTGCTGGTGCGGCCGGTGCAGTGCGAGCAGGGCCAGGCCTGCGCCTCGCCCTGCGAAGCGCAGCGGGACAGCCGATGAGCGAGAGCATCCGTTCCAGCCTGCGCGAGCTGCTTACCCAACGCTACGACGACCTCAAGCGGCGCCTGACCTGGCGCCTGGGCTCGGCGGAGCTGGCCAGCGACGCGCTGCACGACACCTGGGTCCACCTGGAAGACCGCAACGATGCCAACGGCCCGGTCGCCAGCCCCGCGGCCTACCTGATGCGCATGGCCACCAACCTGGCCCTGGACCGGCTGCAGCGCGACCGCCGCTACATGAGTGCGGACGAGCTCGAATCCCTGATGACGGAGATCGTCGATCCCGCGCCTGGCCCCGCCCAGACGGTCGCGGCACGCGGCGAGGTCGAGGCGCTGGCGAGCCTGATCGAAAGGATGCCGCCGCGGCGGCGTGCGATCTTCCTGGCGGTGCGCGTCGAGGAATTGTCGAACCAGGAGGCGGCGGTGCGCTTCGGGGTGTCGGCGCGGCTGATCGGGCTGGAGCTCAAGCGTGCCCACGAATACTGCGTGGCCCACATGGACAAGCATGACTGAAGAAACCGTGCCGATCCGTGGTGCCAGAACCGTCTTGTATGCAGGCGATACAGGACGGGGAGCTTGCGAGACGCCATGACATCCACCTTGAATCCTCCGCTACAACAGCCACGCGGGCTGAGCCGGGTCGAGCGCGAAGCATTGCGCTGGGCGCGCCAGATTGCGACGGGAGAGATGACGCACGCCGACGGCGATGCGCTGCGGCGCTGGTGCCGCGCCGATCCCGCGCATGCAGCGGCTTTTGCCTCTGCGCAGCGCCGCTGGGAGCAGCTTGCGGCGGCCGGCCGGCTGGTGCTGGAGCGCGACCCGGACGCGGCACGCGCCGATGCCAGGCCGGCACCGGCACGCAGGGCCACGCCGGTGCGCTGGCAGCGCCGCGCCTTTCTCGGCGGGGCGCTTGGCGCCGCGGCGGCGACCACCGCCGCGCTGATCCACCCGCCGCTTGGGCTGTGGCCGTCGGGGGGGGAACCGCGCGCCGACTACCGTACCGTCGCCGGCGAGCAGCGCCGGCTGGCACTGGCCGGCGATGTCACCGTCGAACTCAATACGCGCACCAGCATTGCCGTGCGCCAGCAGGGCCGCGTGCCCGGCATCGACCTGATCGCGGGCGAGACCGCCATCGACATGGCCGAGGCACGCCATCCCTTTGCCGTGGTAGCGGGCGCGGGCCGAACCATCGCCACGCACGCGCGCTTCGAGGTGCGCCACACCACCGCGGGGGTTTGCGTGACCTGCCTGCAAGGGCTGGTGCAGGTGGCACATCCAGCCGGCATGGCCACGCTGTCGGCGCGGCAGCAGGTGGCCTACGCTGACCGCGCGCTGGCGCGCGTGGTCAGCGTCGACGATGCGCGCATGCCAGCCTGGCGCGAGGGCTACCTGCGCTTTGCCGACACGCCGCTGCGCGATGTGGTCGATGAACTCAACCGCTACCGCAGCGGCAAGCTGGTGCTGATGAATGAGCAACTGGCCGCCAGGCCGGTGACGGGCCGCTTCCAGATCCGTGCGCTCGACAAGGCCATTGCGCAGATCCAGCAATCATTTGGCCTGAGCGCGCGCCACCTGCCCGGTGGCGTGGTGCTGCTCTCCTGAACGGGTGATGCCCCGGCGGCGCTGTCACGAAATCTTCAAGGAAAAGCTTGCCGATTCGGGCGCGCCAAAAAGTCTAGATCCCAGGAGCACCGGCGGCAGGCGCCGCCGGTGGCAATGACGACAGGACCGGGCCGCATCGTTCCGAAGCGTGCACTGGTCCGCCAACTTGCTTGACGGGATTGAGGGCACCATGCAGATGCGCGTTGACGACAGGACCATGCTTGCGCGGCACAAGGCCAGGTTCAGGCTGGCCGTACCGGAGGCGAGGCCGCTGGCCCGGGCCGTGGCCTTGCTGGTGGCGGCGGGAGGCATGCTGGCCAGTGCGCATGCCGCGCCACCGTTCAGCCGCGCCTGGATGGCGCAGAAGAACATGATGCAGGACAGCGCGGCCACCACTGGCCGCCTGCCCAACGGCACCCCCGCGGCGGCGCTGACCAGCCCGCAGGCGCAGCAGCAGCGCGCCAATGAGCAGCTGCAGCGCTCGATCCAGAACCTGGGCCAGGCCGCGCAGGGCATTGCCGCCATGCAGGCCGCGCAGGAAGCGGCGCGGCAGGCCGCGGCGCGGGAGCCATCGGTGCCCGATGGCCTGGCCGAAGGCGGCCTCAAGGCCGACACCAACAGCCTTACCGCCGGCTGGATCAATGCGAACAAGCCAAGCGCGGCGGTGGTGGACGGCAAGACCCACGTCACCATCGAGCAGACCGGCGAGCGCGCCATCCTGAACTGGGAAACCTTCAACGTGGGCCGCAATACCACGGTGGAGTTCCAGCAGCGCCCCGACTGGGCCGTGCTCAACCGCGTCAACGATCCGCAGGCGCGGCCCAGCAAGATCCAGGGGCAGATCAAGGCCGACGGCACGGTGATGATCGTCAACCGCAACGGCATCGTCTTCACCGGCACCAGCCAGGTCAACACCCGCAACCTGGTCGCGGCCGCCGCCGGCATGACCAACGCGCAGTTCGACAAGGGCCTCTACAGCGAGGCCAAGGGCAACGGCCATGTGCCCACGCTGGCCAACGACCTGGCGGTGTCGAGCACCGCGGTGACCCATGGCAATGCCACTGCCGACGTGGTGGTGGAGGCGGGCGCGCGCATCGGGACGCGCAAGCCGCAGACCGTCACCGAAGGCGGCGGCTACGTGCTGCTGGCCGGCCGCGAGGCGCACAACCGCGGCACCATCGTGACCCCGGCCGGGCAGACCGTGCTGGCCGCGGGCGACAGCTTCGTGATCCGGCGCGGGCTCGGGACCGACAGCAACCAGAATTCAAGCACGCGCGGCAACGAGGTCGACGTGCTGCGCCTGCCCGGCAGCGAGGCCGGGCGCGTCAGCAACAGCGGCCTGATCCAGGCCGCCACCGGCGACATCACGCTCAAGGGCCATGTCGTCGAGCAAAAGGGCGTGCTGCTGTCCAGCACCTCGGTCAACACGCGCGGCACGCTGCACCTGCGCGCCGAAGGCGACACGAAGAGCCAGGTGGTGCTGGCGCCGGGCAGTGTCAGCGCCATCCTGCTCGATGACAGCAACGCCACCGCGCTCGACGTGCAGCGCGACGCGTTGCTGCGCGAGTCCGCCAATGTCAGCGACGGCGGCTACAACCGGCGCGACCAGTCGCTGGTGCAGATTGCCTCGGCCGGCGACGTGCTGTTCGAGGCCGACTCGCTGGCGCTGGCCACCGGCGGCCAGGTCAGCGTGGCGGCCGCGCGCCGCACGCTGCTGGCCGACCGCGCCATCCTCGACGTGGCTGGTGCAGTGGGCGTCAACGTGGCGATGGAATCGAACAACGTCGAGATCAACGTCCAGGGCAACGAGCAGCGCGACGCGCCCGGCAACCGCGACTCCAAGACCCTCAACAACAACACCATGTGGGTCGACCGCCGCTATCTGGTGCGCGTGCCGGCGGGCACCAACGGCTACACCACCGACCGCTGGTACACCGGCGGCGGCCTGCTGGAGGTGAGCGGCTACCTGAACACCAGCGGCCACGGCATCGGCGAATGGGCGGCGCTGGGCGGAACCGTGCGGTTCGATGGCGGCGAACTGGTGACGCAGGCCGGTTCGGCCATCAATATCTCGGGCGGCTCGCTCAACGTGCAGACCGGCACGATCCGCCAGAGCTGGCTGCGCGGCGCCGACGGGCAGCTCTACAACCTGGCCACGGCGCCGGCGGACATCCGCTACCAGGGCCTGTACCGCGGCTACGAGAACGAGCACAAGCGCTGGGGCAAGAGCGCCACCGAACAGTTCTACAACCCGCTGATCGCGCCACAGCAGCGGCTGGAGAACGGCTATAGCGTGGGCCGCGACGCCGGGCGCGTGCTGGTCGGCACCGGCACGGCGGTGCTGGAGGGCGATATCCAGGCCACGGTGTACCAGGGGCCGCGCCAGGGCGAAGCGCGCGACGCCGGCCTCGATGGCTACCGGCAGTCGCAGTTGGCCGCGCCGCTGGCCGGGGAGCTGGTGCTGGGCAAGCTGGTGCCGGTGTTCGACACTGGCACCGGCATGCTGCGCGAGAACCCGTCGGCGGTGGCGGGACAGGTCGATATCGGCGCGGTGCAGCGCATCGCGCAGGGGCTCGCGGCTGACGATGCGTTGCCCGAAGACCTGGTCGGCAAGGTCCGCCTGGATGCCGGCTGGCTGAACGGGCTCGGGCTGGGCGCGTTCAGGGTCTTCGCCGGCGAGGGCATCGCGGTCGATGCGCCGCTGTCGGTGGCGCCGGGCGGCACGCTGGCACTGCACGCGCCCCGGGTGGAGGTGAAGGCCGGCCTGGCCGCGCGCGGCGGCACCATTGCGCTGGGCGACATCGTCAGCAGGCTGGGGCCAAGCAGCACGCTCAACTGGCTCGACATGCCCATCGCCGCGGCGCCGGCGGGGCAGGCGGTGGTGACGGTGGCGCCGGGCGTGATGCTGGATGCGCGCGGGCTGTGGACCAACCTCAGGCAGGACGCGGGCGATATCGGCGGGCTGCCCTATGTCAACGGCGGCACCATCGCGCTCAGCAGTTCGGGCGATGTCCTGCTTGGCAGCGGCAGCGTGCTGGACGTGTCCTCGGGCGCCGCGCTGATGGCCAACGGCTCGCTGCAAGGCGGGCGCGGCGGCAATATCGCGCTGCGCTCCAACCAGTATGACATTGACGGCAACGGCTCAGGCACCCTGCGCATGGACGGCGAGCTGCGCGGCTACGGCGTGCGCGGCGGCGGCACGCTGACCCTCGATTCGGGCCTGGGCGTGGCCATCGGCGGCGGCCTGCTGGCCGAGGCCGGGCGGCTGAAGGCGGGCGAGTCGGTGCCGGTGCACCTGACCCTGGATCAAGCCTTCACCATCGCGGCAGGCACGGTGCTGCCGGTCGACTATACCTATGCGTCGGATGTCGCCGCGCCCGGCGACATGGCGCCGGGGACGATCCAGATCACGGCCGAGCGCACGCTCAGGCTGGGGGCGGACTGGGTGGTGCCGCAGGGCGTCAACTGGAACCCGTTCGTGGTCTACGACGAGTCTGGACGCTGGTATTCATCGGGTATGACGGTGCCCGCGGGCACGGTGCTGACGCGCACGCAGAGCGATATGGCGCCAGGCTATGTCGTGCCCGCAACCGTGTTTCCGGATGGCATGCCGGTGGCGGAATTCAGCACCACCATCAAGGCCGGCACGCCGTTCGGCAAGGACCGCGTGCTGGCCGCGGGGGACCGCCTGCCCGCCGGCGTGGTGCTGTCCGCCGAGGTCGCGGTCAAGCCGCTGCTGGTGCTCGACGCCAGCCTGTTCCAGACCGGCTTCGGCCGCTACGAGGTGGCCGGCCAGCAAGGCGCACAGGTCGCGGCAGGCGCCAGCATCGACGTGAACATGCCGGTACTGCGCCACGACCAGGCCAGCGCCCACGCGGTACTCACCGGGGCCGCGCCGGAACAGGCGCTGTGGCGCGAGCTGCCGCCGCTCTGGGAGGAAGATGCCGGGAACGCCGTGCTGACGCAGCGGCGTGGCGCCGACCTGGTGCTGACCGGCGGCAACGTGTACGGCCAGGCTCCGGTGGTGGTTGGGCGGGGCGCCACCGTGACGGTGGACCCGGGCCGCGCGCTGACCCTGCGCGGCAATGGCCAGATCACCATCGACGGCACGCTTAATGCTTGGGGCGGCAAGATCGCCGTGCTGCAGACCGCGCTCGGCGCCACCCCCGACACCGCGGCGCCGAGCGGCCAGCCCGATACCAAGTCGATCTGGATCGGCAGCGGCGCCGCGCTCGATGTGGCGGGCCGCGCCGTCACCGCGCGCGACACGCAAGGCCGCACTTACGGCGTGGTTGCCGATGGCGGCACCATCGAAATCGGCGCGCGCCATGTCGAAGGCGCCCGCGAGGTCGATGCCGCCGATGCCTTTGTGATCGTGCGCCCGGGCGCGCGGCTCGACGCGTCCGGCGCGATGGCGGTGCTGGACGTGCCGGGTATGGGCGCGACCAGGATAGCCGGCAACGGCGGCGTGATCGCGGCCAGCTCGATGCGCGGGCTGTACCTGGAAGGCGATGTGCGCGCGGCCGCGGGCGGGCAGGGCGCCGCCGGCGGCACGCTGGCGCTGAACCTGGAAACGCCGGTCTACCTGAACGTGGACCGCAACACCCTGAAGGGCCCGGCGGCAGATGACGAGGTGCGCGTGCCGCGCGAGCTGGTGCTGGCGCAAGTGCAGGGCGAGAGCGGACTCGCCGCCGGGCTGCGGCCCGGCATGCGCGACGGCGCGCTGCGCTATGGCACCGCCCGCATCGGCGTGGACCGCATCCAGGCCGGCGGCTTCGACAACCTTGCGCTGCTGGCCAACGGCCTGATCAGCTTCGAGGGCGATGTGAACCTGGCCATGGGCCAGAGCCTGCGCCTGACCGCCAGCGCCATCGGCCTGGCGGACCCGGCCGCGCCCGCCACGCACGTCAGCCTGGCGGCGCCCTATATGCGGCTGGCCGGCGATACGCGCAGGCAGGCGGACAACACCATCATGCCCAACCCGGTGCGCGGCTCGAAGAATGCGGGCGCGGCCGCCGGCACGCTGGGCGTGCCGCTGGTGGCCGAGGGCTCCAGCTTGATCGCGGATGCGCAGTTTCTCGACCTGGTGGGCGAGCTCGGCATCGGCGCGCGCGGCGAGATCATCCGCAACGCCGGCGACCCGCTCAAGGTGGAGCGCGAGGCGTTCGACCGGATGACGCTGCGCAGCGCCTCGGATATCCGCCTGTCCGGCGCCGCGGTGCTGTACCAGCCGGGTGACCTGACGCTCGCTGCCTCGCAGATCTACCCGGCCATGCACGACAGCGGCAAGGTCGTGGCCGGCCTGCGCAACACCATCGATCAATGGGGCAATCCGGCGCGCGGCTTCGACCCCGCCCGCAGCCTGACCATCGAGCGCGTGGGCGAGGCGCTGCCCGCGATGCCGTATTCGGTGTTCGGCAGCCTGATCCTCGCCGGCCCCACGGTCAACCAGGGCGGCGTGCTGCGGGCCCCGCTGGGCACCGTCTCGGTGGGATCCAAGCTGCATGGCGAGGAAACCGGCCAGGTCAACCTGCTGCCGGGCAGCGTGACCTCGGTCAGCGCCAACGGGCTGGTGATGCCATACGGCGGCTCGCTCGACGGCCTGAGCTATATGCACAACGGCACGGATGCGGAGTTCGAGCGCGTGGGCACGGGGCCAGCCATCGTGCTGTCGGGCCACGCCATCGACGTGCAGAAGGATGCGCTGCTCGACCTGCGCGGCGGCGGCGAGCTCAAGGGCGCCGCCTTCCTGGCGGGCCGGGGCGGCTCCACCGACGCGCGCCTGCATCCGCTGGCGCAGGTGTCGCGCAAGGGCGGCTTCACGCTGCCGGGGCTGGCCACCAATCCGGTCTATGCCATCGTGCCGGGGGTGCAGGCAGGCTATGCGCCGATCGTGGTGGAGAAGGGCGCCAGCGATCCGGCCATCGGCCGGCAGATCACCATCGGCGCGGGCGTGCCGGGCCTGCCCGCCGGCACTTATACCCTGCTGCCCTCGACCTTCGCCCTGTTGCCGGGCGCGTTCCGCGTCGAGCTCAACGGCATCGGCAGCAAGGCCGTGCCGCCAGGCCAGGCGTTGGCCCTGCGCAATGGCTCGTATGCCACCGGCGCGCAGCTCGGCACGGTCAACACCGGCATCCGCGACGCCCTGCCGACACAGGCGCTGGTGACGTCCGCCGATGTGCTGCGCCGGTATTCGCAATACAACGAGATGAGCTACGCCGATTTCGGCCTGGCCCGGGCCGAGCGCGACGGCGTGCCGCGCAGCATGCTGGAGCGCGACGCCAAGACGCTCAGGCTGGACTTCATTCCCGATACGTCGAAGGGCAAGCTTGGCGACGCGCCGCCGCTGCGCTTCGCTGGCTCGACCGACTACGGCACGCCGCAGGGCGGCCACGGCGGCAGCGCGGTGGTCCTGAGCGACAGCGGCAACTACGAGATCCTGGCGGCGGGCGCCGCGCCCACCCCGGTGGCCGGCACCGGCCTGATGAGCCTGATTTCCCTGCGCGCGGACGACCTCAACGCCATCGGCGCGAACCGCCTGGGCATCGGCGGCCTGCCCGCGGTGGCCGTCAGCGCCACCGGCAGCACGCAGCGCGACAACGTTGCGGTCTTCTCCAGCAACAGCAGGAACATCATGCTGCGCGAAGGCGCGGTGCTCAGGGCGGGCGAGGTGTTCCTGGTCACCAGCAACAAGCACGGCGGCATCGTCATCGAGCAGGGGGCGGGCATCAATACGCTGGGCCAGGGCAAGGCAGCCTGGGATTCCACCAATGGCTATGTGTACGAGCCCGGGCCGGTTTCGGTGCTGGCGGTATCCAACGGCTGGCTGGACGTGCTGGCGCCCACGGCCTCCAACGATCCGGACCGTGGCCCGGGCCGCATCGACATCGGCGCCTGCAAGCCCGGAGCCGTGTGCAACGGCACCACGCAGTTGTACTCCGAAGGCACCATCGCCGCCGTCACCGACCAGAGCTTCGACTTGCGCGACACGGCGCGCTATGGCACGCGCAATCTGTCGCTGGCGGTCGGCGGCATCAATGTCGGCAGCGAGGCATCGCTGGCCGCGGTGGCGGCGCGCAATGCCCTCGCGCCCGGGCTCACGCTCAACCAGGGCGTGCTGGACCGGCTGCTGCGGGGCGACACCAGCGCGGGCGCGCCAGCGCTGGAAAACCTGGTGCTGACCGCGCGCGATGCCGTCAATTTCTACGATTCGATCGAGCTGTCCACCATCGATGCGGCCACGGGCAAGTCCTCGCTGGAGCGGCTGGTGCTGACCTCGCCGGCCATCTATGGCCTGGGCGATGCCGATGCGCAGGCGCGTATCCGCACCGACGTGCTGGTCTGGAACGGCACCAATACCGCGCCGGGACAGGTGGCAGCCGGCGGCGCCGGCACGGGCAGCGGGCGTCTTGCCATCGACGCCCGCCGGATCGAATTCGGCTACGGTCCGGGCTCGCGGCCCGATACCATCCATGACATGGACCGGCTGGTGCTCGGCTTCGGCCAGGTGGAGCTCAATGCCAGCGACCGCATCACGGCCAACCAGAAGGGCTCGCTCTCGGTCTACCAGGCGCGCGGCGCATGGGATGCGGCCACCAATGGCTACCAGTACAGCGGCGGCAACCTGCAGGTCAGCACGCCGCTCCTGACCGGCCAGGCCGGCTCGGTCAGCAAGCTTCGCGCGGGCGGGGATATCCGTGTCGCAGCGCCGGCCGGCGCGGCCGCGGCGCCGCTGTCCAGCCAGGAACTGGCGGCGGCGCTGGGCGCCGAGGTGGCGCTCGAGGGGCGCAGCGTGGCGCTGGACACGGCGGTGGCGCTGCCCAGCGGCAAGCTCACGCTGTCGGCCACGGGCGACGTGCTGCTCGGCGAGCGCGCGCAGCTCGACCTCGCCGGACGCAGGATCGATTTCTTCGATGTCAGCAAGTACAGCTGGGGCGGCGACGTGGTGCTGGAAAGCCGGGCCGGCGATATCCGCCAGGCGGCGGGCTCGCGCATCGACCTGTCCGCGCAGGAGAACCGCGCCGGCAAGCTCACCGCCGTGGCGGTGGGCAGCGGCGCCGGCACGGTGGACCTGCAAGGCGCCATCGCGGGCGCCAGCACGGGCCACTACGATGCCGGCGGCACGCTGGTGCCGTTCGCGGCCGGCGGCGCC
This sequence comes from Cupriavidus sp. CPT47-8839-RL05A, assembly GCF_058792255.1. NCBI lineage: Bacteria > Pseudomonadati > Pseudomonadota > Betaproteobacteria > Burkholderiales > Burkholderiaceae > Cupriavidus > Cupriavidus sp. CPT47-8839-RL05A. The sequence goes on from NZ_JBYTEG010000026.1 coordinate 76,772, forward strand.
GATATCCGCGGCCAGCATATTGCCGACTTCGCCGGGCTCAACCAGCGCCTGAACGAGGGCAAGGTGCACGGCAGCCGCGGCTTCCAGCTCAAGCAGGGCGACCTGACGGTGGGCGATGAACTGAAGGCGCGCGAGATCAGCGTCTCGGTGGACGGCGGCCGCCTGGTGGTGAACGGCACGGTCGACGCCAGCGGCGAGCAGGCCGGCAGCATCCGCCTGGCAGCGCGCGACGGCGTCACCATCGGTGGCGCGGCACTGCTCGACGCGCACGGCCGCGTGCTGCGCGTGGACAGCTACGGCAAGCTGATCGAGGCGCCCAACCGCGCCGTGATCGACATCAACGCCGGCAACGGGCGGCTGCTGCTGGCAGACGGCGCGCGCATGGATGTGCGTGCCGGCACCGACGGCGCGGCGCAGTCGCTGGGCACGGTGGAGCTGAGCGCGCGCCGCCTGGGCGGCGCCACCGGCAACGATATCGATATCGACGCGGCCGGCACGGTGCGGATCGACGGCGCGCGCGCGGTCACGGTCAACGCCTTCCATACCTACAACGATGCGCCGCTGGTCACCGGCGGCACCGCCGACGGAGGCGGCTACCAGTCCGTCACCCAGGCCTACCTGAACGAGAAGCACGACGACAGCGTCGGCTTCATGGCCCACGCGCTGGCCAACGGCGACCTGATGGGCCGCAGGCTGGCCGGCCTGCGCCGCTACGCGGACGCCTTCCATCTGCGCCCCGGCGTCGAGATCGTCAGCGCCACGCCGGACGGCGACCTGCATCTTGACGGCGATATCGACCTGTCGGGCTTCCGCTACGCCAGCATCAATCCGCATACGCAGCAAGGCGCCGCGCGCGGCTCGGGCGAGGCGGGCGCGCTGGTGCTGCGCGCCGGCGGCGACCTCAAGGTCTTCGGCAGCGTGTCGGACGGCTTCGACGGCGCGGCGCTGCCGGTCACGCCGGACGACCAGGGCTGGATGCTGCTCAAGGGCCGCGTGCCCTGGGGCGGCGACGTGGTGGTGCCGGTCGACGGCACCGTCACGCTTGCCGACGGCACCTTCTTCAATCCCGGCCGCGCACTCAACTACGCCTTGCCGATGCAGGCCATGAGCCTGCGCGCCGGCACCGAGCTGGCCACGCGCGCCACGCTCACGGCGGACCTGCTGCTGCCGGCCGGCACGGTGCTGGGCGGCGCCATCCGCGATGCGGCGGGCAATGTGATCCATACCGCCGGCACGGTATTGTCCGCGGCGCTCACGCTCACGAATGGCATGCAGCTCGACGCTGGCAACCGCCTGCCGGGCGCGGCCAGGGTGGCCGCAATGACCTGGCCGGCCGGTGTGCCGCTGCCGTTCCCCGACGGCGCCGTGAACGATATGGGCGGCTGGATTCCCGTCAACGGCGTGGTGCTGGCGGGCGACCTGCCGCTGCGCAAGGGCGCGATGATCCCCAGCGAAACCGTGGTGAAACTGCCGGGCGATGCCCAGAGCGTGCTGCTGCGCGCCGCCGATGCCAGCGGCAACCAGGGCCGCACCTGGGCGCTGGCGCCGATGCTGGCCGAGGGCTCGCAATCGTGGTCGATGCGGCTGGTGGGCGGCGCCGACACGGCGGCGGCCGATACGCGCGCGCTGCTGCCTCCGAGCACGCGCGGGCAGATCCTGCTGGCCGATACGCACTACGGCCTCGGGCCGGAACGGGTCCTCAGGCCGGGCACCGGCTTGCCGGGCCAGTACGTCTGGGGGCCGGACGCCGAACCCTTTTTTGGCGAGCCCGCGGGCACGCCGATCAACCTCGACGACTGGGGCGGCGAGGCGTCGGTGGCCGAATTTAACAACGCGGGAATGGGGGTGCTCGTGGTCAAAGTGGCCGACGGCACGCCGCCCGAATACGACGACAAGATGACGCCCGCGCGCCAGCAGCTGTTCAGCGTGCTGCGCACCGGCACCGGCGACCTGGACCTGCTCGCCGCCGGCGACTTCACCATGACTTCGCCGTTCGGCGTCTATACCGCCGGCACCCAGGCCGCGGGCGTCGACGCCGCCTACAACCAGCGCCGCGCGGTCGGCTACGGGGGCACGCTGCTGGGCGCCCACGGCGGCTTTCTCGAACCCTTTATCGACGGCGGCAGCCAGAGCCTCTACCGGGCCTGGTATCCCGAGCATGGCGGCAACGTGCTGGTGCGGGCCCAGGGGGACGTGCGCGGCGATGTGATCGGCACCAAGCCCGGTTCGCAACGCATGGACGATGCGCTGGGCGTGATGCGCGGCAACTTCGACAACTCCGCCGTGGGCGGATGGCTGTGGCGCCAGGGTACCGGCAGCGCTGCGGCGGCGGGCGAGGGCGTGCCCACGGCGTGGTGGATCAACTTCGGCAGCTATGTGGAGGCGATTCCGGACCCCAGTGGGCTGCATGGCACCGCGCCGTTCCTGGTGGGCTTCACCGGCATCGGCACACTCGGCGGCGGCAACCTCGTGCTGGAAGCCGGCGGCAATGCCGGCATGCTGGAGTCGCGCATGGGCAATGGCGCCGGCTTCCTGTCGCGCAGCCAGGGCCTGAACCTGGCCGTGGCCAGCACCGGCCGCGTTTCGGCAGATGGCAGCCAGCTGACGCTGACCGGCGGCGGCGACCTGGACATCCGCATCGGCGGCGGCCTGAACCCGGTGGCGGAAGTCCGCGCCCAGCCCGATTCCGGTGGCGAAATCCGGCCCGACACCCGCTTCCAGAACCCGCGGCTGGACCTGAACAGCACCTTTGTCAACCTGCGCGGGGCGATGCGCCTCGAAGCCGGCGCGGTGGGCGGCATCGAGTTGCGCTACGACCGTGCCGATCCGATGGAGTCGCGCGCCTACCAGCCTTATGTCGCGACCTCGGCGATCGCGGGCGGCGGGCCGGTGCTGGTGCCGGGCGACGCCGGCGTGCGCATCGACGCGCGCGGCGACCTGGCGCTCGGCGGCGTGGGCGATCCCGGCCGCGTGCCACAGTTCCACAACGGCACCCCCTTCACGCTCAGCGGCACCGCCCACGATGGCGAAGGCTGGAGCTGGTTCTCGCTGTGGACGCCGGCCACTGCCATCGACCTGTTCAGCGCGGGCGGCAACCTGACGCCATCGATGGCCTGGATGGACCAGCGCACGCGCAGCAACCACAGCGCCACCGACGGGCGCTTCGTGATGCCGGCTATCCTGCGCGCGGCGGCGCCCAGCGGCAGCCTCTACTACGGCAACGCGAGTTCGGGCCGGTTGAACAACGGCCGCCCGGACCAGTCTCCGCTCGGGCTGGTGCTGGCGCCGTCGCCGGTGAGCCCGCGCTTCGCCGTGCAGGGCACCGGCGCGCTCGAACTGCTGGCGGGCGATTCCATCTATGCCGCCGGCTATGCGGTGACGCAGTCCGGCGCCGATCCCACCGCATTGCCCAGCCCGTTCAACCCGGCCTTTGTCGGCGTCGTGGGCAAGGCCTGGTTCGGGGCGCACAATGTCGGCAACCTCGACCCGCAGGCGCTGGCGCCCAGCCTGATGTTCGTGAAGGCGTTGGAGAGCGGGCAGCTCTACCCGCTGTTCAGCCTCACCCCGCCGACGGCATCCGGCTACGCACGCGTCGGCCAGCCGCCCGCGCGCTTCTATGCGAGCGACGGCGATATCGTCGGGCTGCGCACCGGCACCATCGTCTACCGCGGCAATTTGAATGGCGCGCCGGGCAGCCACGAAACCTGGTACGAGGGCAGCGGCCCGGTGGCGATCCGCGCCAGGCGCGATATCGTCAATGCCGGCACGCCCCTGGGCAGCTTCGAGCTGGCGCCGGAAGAGGCGCTGGGCTGGTTCGGTATGTTCTACAGCGGCGAGCCTGACGCGCCGCTGCGGCCCACCCGGATCTCGGCCGGCAGCGCGCGCGGCAACCTGATCGTGCACAACAACGCGGACGATGTCTCGGTGGTCTCGGCCGGCCGCGATGTCCGCGGCGGCAGTTTCTACGTGGCCGGATCCGGCCTGCTGGAAGTGACCGCCGGGCGCGATCTTTACCTGGCCGACAAGGGCGAGCTCAAGAGCCTCGGCGCGGTGGCCAATGTGACGCCGGGCGACCGTTCCAGCGGCGCCGGCATCGCTGTGGCCGCCGGGGTGGGCGCCAGGGGCCTCGACGGTCTCGGCTTCCAGGCCTTCGCCGCGCGCTACCTGGACCCGGCCAACCAGGCCGACGCCGGCCGCCCGCTGGCCGGGCAGCCGGGCAAGGCGGTGACCATCTACGGCGGCAAGCTGACGCTGGCCGACTGGCTGCGCACGGAGTTTGGCTATGACGGTAACGAGGCCGGCGCGCCGGCCTTCCTGGCCGCCCGGCAGGCCACGCTGGACCAGGCGCGGCAAGGGGCGCTGTCCAGCGGCGAGAGCGCGGCCAACCGCGATCTGACGCGCGAGTTCGGGCTGGCCAGCCAGCTGTACCTGGTCAACTGGCTGACCGACCGCTTCGGCGGCAGCAATGGCCTGGGCGTGCATTTCGACCCGGCCACCATGGATGCGCGTCAGTTCCTTGCGGCCCTGCCGCCCGAGCAGCAGCGCGCCTACCTGCGCAACGTGTACTACGCCGAGCTCAAGGCATCGGGCCGCGAATACAACGATGCCGGCGGCCCGCGCGCCGGCAGCTACCTGCGCGGCCGCGAGGCCATCGCCACGCTGATTCCCGGCCAGGACCAGCAGGGCGAGAAGCGCGACTACCGGGGCGACCTGACCATGTTCAGCAGCGCGCGGTACTACATGAGCGGCATCACCAGCCAGGACGGCATTTTCACCACCCGTCCCAGGGCGGGCGTGAAGTACCTGACCAAGGCCGAGTGGGTGGGCGCGGGCAGCCCAAGCTACGAGGTGCCCTACTACGATGTGCTCGATGCCGGCATCCACACCAACTTCGGCGGCGACATCAGCGTGCTGACGCCGGGCGGGCGCACCCTGGTCGGCGTGGACGGCGGCTTCGTTCCGGGCGAGGGCTCGGGGATGCTGACCCAGGGCGCGGGCGAGGTGCAGATGTACGCGAAGGACAGCATCCTGCTGGGCCAGAGCCGCATCTTCACCACCTTCGGCGGCAATATCCTGGGCTGGTCGGCGCAGGGCGACATCAACGCCGGGCGCGGCTCCAAGTCCACCGTGGTCTACACGCCGCAGCGCCGCGTGTACGACGAGATGGGCCTGGTCACGCTGTCGCCGACCACGCCGAACACCGGCGCTGGCATCGCCACGCTCAACCCGATTGCCGAGGTTCCGCCCGGCGACATCGACCTGATCGCACCGCTGGGCACCATCGACGCGGGCGAGGCCGGCATCCGGGTATCGGGCAACGTCAACCTGGCCGCGCTGCGGGTGGTCAATGCCGAGAACATCCAGGTGCAGGGCAAGTCGACCGGCATCCCGGTGGTGGCGGCGGTCAACGTCGGCGCCCTGACCAATGCCAGCGCCGCCGCCTCTCAGGCAGCCAGCGCCGCGCAGGACGCGGTGCAGCGCGACCGGGCCGCGGCGCGCCAGGCACTGCCGTCGGTGTTCACGGTGCGGGTGCTGGGCACCGGCACCGAGCCGGCCGAAGGCACGCCGCGCCCGCGCGAAGGCGCGAGCGCAACGCCGGCCAGCTACGATCCGAAGGGGCCGGTGCAGGTATTGGGGCAGATGGCGTTGAGCGAGGCGCAGTTGAGCCAGTTGACGCCGACCGAGCGCAGCAACCTGCAGCGCTGATGGCGCCCTGACGATCGAGGGAGCGCTTTGGGGAGGCTTGCCTGGGCTCGGCATGAGCCAAGGCAAGCCTCCTCATTTTTTTGTCCGCTCATGGGCCATCGTCGGTGCCGGCGACAAGCGCGTGGCTGGCTTCCGGCATCAGGCCATCCCAACCCCTTGGGACCAGCACTGGTATCGCCAGGTAAAGCCATCGCGCGGTGGCATGGCGCTGGCGGGTGCCCCACCGCCACGATAGGCAAAGGTGTACAGCAGCAGCGCCGTGCGCCGCGAAGAATAACGGTCCCGCAGGGGCATGGCCTCCCTTGCGGGCCACCAGCACGGTGCAAGCAGCGCGCCGCTGACATAGGCCAGGCCGCAGTGCCCCCAGCCGGCGGCAGACAGCTGCCACAGCCAGCGGTAGCCGGCGTTCGGAGGGCGTGAGCGGGCGCGCATGCGACTCCTTGTTTCAGTTCGGATCAGGTACGGCTCTGATCCGATCCGTCCACTTTTGCATTACCCGATCGCTCGATGGCGGCGCACGCGAGGCGAGTGGTCAACATCGCCCCATGCCACCAATAAAAAGAGCACCTTCTGCAGGTGCCCAGCGCTTCAATCGGGGTGCGTCCGAACCGGGTCAGCAACTTATGATCCGGTCCGGACTTGCAGGCATATGTCGCCTGCACGATCACGCTTCATCTGGCAGATCAGCCAGGAAACATGATCGTTTCGCCGACCTACCTTCGCTTTACTCAAGCGTGTCTCAGTCAGCACTTTCAGTATAGGGCAGCCGACGGTCAGGTCAACCTGAATCTGGCTGCGCCGCCGCGTGCGCGGCCTGGTCCGTCGATCGGCGCTACAGGGCCGCGATGAACTCGTCCCACGGCGTTGCTTGCAGCGTCTCGGTCGCGGCGTGTCCATAGCCGCGGATGATCAACGCCGCACGCTCGAGCTGCTTCAGGTCGTCCGTCTCGACAATGTCCACCACGTCAAAGCGCCCGAGTGTCAGATAGCTGTCCTTCCAGGTGACGGCAGGGCATTCGGCCTTGATTTTCTCGGCCACCGTGGCGGCGAGCTGCTTCATGTCCCTGGGATCCGTGAACGCATCAGGAGCGAGACGGCTGAGGATGACGTATGTAGTCATGGCATACCTCCGTGCAAGAAATTGCTCCACAAACCGGCACGGCAGTCATGCGGGAACAACCGGCCGCAGGTCTTTCAGTCTATGCCATCGGCGCTCGCGCCATGGCTTTGGTCAGCCATGCGCCTGCGAATGCAGTTCCACCACGTCATGATCGGCTACCGGATGATCGGCGCCCACCTGCTGGCCGCTGAACTTGCCACTGCCCCAGATGCGGGCGAACTTGAATGTACGCGCGAGATCGGGGTGCACGCGCAAGGCGACATCGAGCACGGTGTCGCCGCGGCGCATCGTAAAAGGCCGACGCTGGTCGACGGGTTTCCCGGGTGCCTTGGTGTAGACACGCACGATCCCCAGGGCCTTGAAAAGGAACGGACCGACCGCGGCCAGTCCGCGCCCGTCGGTTGCCGAGGTTGCGAGCGCCGGAAAGCGTACACCGAGCAGGTCTTCGAGCACGGCCGCGTCTTCCGGGTTGGCGAGATCAGTCTTGTTGGCCAGCAGCAGCGCGGGGAGGTGAACACTGAACGGGTCAGCCACCGGTTCCGCCGTCGTCCCAGGGCTGTCGGCCTGACCCGGCCAGCGCTCCGACAGGATGATCTTCGCCTCGGCGAGCCGCCGCAGAATCAAAGCCAACTGTTCTGTACAGTCTGGCGCGCTCAGGTCGACCACGAGCAGTACGCCGTCTGTCGCGCGCAATATGTCAGTGAGCCCGGGTTGCATGAAGTCGACGGATACCGGTGGCAGATCCACCAGCTGAAAAGCAATGTCGTCGAGCGGCAACATGGCGGGGACCGGCACCTGCGTAGAGTGGGGGTAGGGCCCGGCCCCGCTGCCCGACCCTGTCAGCCTCGCGTGCAGGCTGGATTTTCCCGCGCCGGGCGGGCCGATCAGGCAGAGCTGGGCCGCGCCTTCGGGATGCACCGCATGTGCCGGCCCTCTGTGCGCGCCCTTCCCGTGGCCCGCAGATGCCTGGGTGAGTTCCCTGATCCGCGACTTGATATCGGCCTGCAGATGCTCCGTCCCTTTGTGTTTCGGGATGACACGGAGCATTTCCTTCAGGCATTCGAGCTGCTCGCGCGGCTGGCGTGCCTGCCGATAGGCTTGTTCGGCCTGCTTGTACTCTGGGGTGAGGTTTGCTGGCATGGGCTGTCGCCAGAGTTTCAGCGTCCGGAAGCCGAAAGGGCGATCCAATCGCCAAAGGGCAGTTGCATTAGCCTATCATCCGCGCTGCTAATGGCAAGCAGGGCTGGCAGTGGCGGCGCCGTACCCGGTCTCGAGCCTGACCATGCGCTCGGCGCGCAAGGCAGCCCGCCGGCCCCGCACGGTGTTGACCCCGCACAGCAGGCCCAGCCCGACCACGAAGTAGCTGCCGGTGACCAGCAGCGCCTGCCGGTGATCGCCGCCCGTCAGCCAGCTTGCCATGCCATAGGTCAGCGGCCCGGCGATCGAGGCCAGCTTGACCGCCAGGCCCCACAGACCGAAGAACTCGGCCGCGCGCGAGGGCGGGGCCAGCAGCCCCACCATGGCCCGTCCCGCGGACTGGGCGGCGCCCAGGCACAGGCCGGCCACGTTGGCGGCAAGCCAGAACAGCGGCGCTTCGCGCGCGGCGTGCGCCAGCAGGATGGTCAGGATCCAGCCCAGCAGCGTCAGGGCAATGGCGCGCACGTGTCCGATGCGGTCCTGCACCGGGCCGAACAGGAAGGCGCCGGCCGCCGCCGTCAGGTTGACCACCAGCACCAGGATCAGGGTCTGCTGCATGGTGAAGCCCATGGCCTGGTTGGCGTAGATTGCGGTCAGCGTGATCACCGCCTGGATGCCGGCCTGGTAGAACAGGGTGCACAGCAGGAAGCGGCGCAGGTCCCGGAACTGGCGCAGCTGGCCCAGGCGTTGCCATACCCTGGCCCAGGCCGTGCCGCGGACCGGTTCGCCAGCCGGCGCGGACGCAGCGATCCGTGGCGCGCCGCGGTCGCGCAGCAGCAGGAAGGTCGGCAGGCTCGCCAGGGCAAAGATGGCCGCCGTGATCAGCATGGTGACGGGAACGAACTGGCTGGCGACGTGGCCGCGTGCGCTGGCCCAGTTGACATAGAGCAGGCATGCGCCCAGCGTGACCAGGCCACCGATATAGCCAAGGCTCCAGCCCCATCCCGATACCCTGCCCAGGGCGCGGGAGGTGGAGAGCGACGGCAGGAAGGCCGCGATCAGGTTTTCGCCGCTGCCGAAGAAGAAGTTGGACAGGACCACGCACAGGATGGCCAGGCCAAGGGTGCCGGGCTGCGCAAAATAGAGCAGGGCGGTGAACACCACGCAACCCGCCGTCGTCACCGCAAGCAGCGGCTTCTTGGCTGCGCGCAGGTCGGCGTAGGCACCGACCAGCGGCGCGCTGAGCACCACCAGCGCATAGGAGAGCGAAAGCGCCGCGGTCCACGCCAGCGTGGCCCAGGGCGCATTGCCGGCCACCACGGCGACGAAGTAGGCATTGAACAGCGCGGTGATGACCACCGTGGTGTAGCCGGAGTTGGCAAAGTCGTACATGGCCCATGCCCACACTTCGCGCGGCCGTACATCGACGCCCAGGGCAGAGGGCATGCGGGGCGTGCGAGCGTGGCTACCCGGTTGGGGCACGGTCATGTTCCTTCCTCCACGATGCGGCGCCGCTTCAGCCGAAGCAGGACGCCATAGACGGCCAGTGCCGCGAACACGTGCTTGAGCGTGTGCCCGCTGACCAGCCCGGTGAGCGCGGCGACCTGGTGGTCCAGCACATCGCAAGCCAGGGCCAGCACATAGCAGCCGGTGATGGCCAGCACCTCCCGGTCGCCAGTGTAGCGCGGCGCATAGAGGCAGAGCAGCAGCGGCACCACCAGCATGGCCCATGCCTGAACCAGCAGGTAAGGACGCAGGTCGCCGATGCCGCGGATTTCGCTCCAGGCCCAGTAGCCGACGCTGGCCGGCCCTGCGACCAGCAGCAGCGGCAGGAGCCGCAAGCCGGCCTTGAGGCTGACCCGATCGCACAGGTTTGCGCCCAGCCAGCACATCAGCGCGAACGCAAGCGGGGCCCTGTCCCATACCAGCCGCTGGTTGTCCGGTGCAAGGTGGTAATAGGCGGAGCCCAGGCCCACCAGGAAGACGGCGAAGAAAAGCAGCCGGTAAGGCCAGGCCCCCGCTGGCGCGATAAAGGCGCGGCTGGCGGCCGTGGTGCCCAGATAGCGCAGGCCGGCCGCGCCCGCGAGCAGGAACAGCAGATTGGAGCCGATGTCGAGGCAGTGGGGCGCGCCGAAGCAGACGTAAGGGTCGGCATAACGATGGTATTGCGGCGGCTGCGCGAGGCGCGGCAGCAGCCAGGCCGCGGTGGCCATGGCCGCCACCAGCAGCCAGACTGCGGCGGCTTTGGCGGCAGGGCGGGCTTGTCGGCAGGCGCGCATGATGGCTTCCTTCCGCTGGTGGGCGGCCCTGTGACCGCCGCGTACTACCAAGTTTCGACAATTGTGCGTGGCTTTGCCAATTCTTTAGCCGTGACTGCGCATTGTTCCGGCATTGGAACACTGTGTTTGCTTCTGGCAGGCTTCCGCAAATCTGAAGGGCTGCTATCTTCGAGCGCCGTGACCAGAACAAAGTGGCAGCGCCGCGATACACGCCGACGCTGCCCGAAATCCGCGGATGTCAGTGAAGAAGGCAATCTCATCAAGCCGGCTGGCGCACCTTGCTGCCGCCGTTCCCTTTGCGGCCTGGCTGTGCGCGCTGCCGGCCGCAGCCGACGCGGCAACCTTCTCGATGCAGGGCGGCTATGGCCGCGACAACCGCCACGGTGTTGAAAAATACGAAGTGGCCGCGCGCTGGGACGATATCGTGCAGTGGCAGTGGTCCAGCCGCCTTGCGCTGTCCCTGGACGGCGAGGTCAATGTCGCGAACTGGCGGGCGCTGTCGTCCCGGCCGTCGAGCCAGTTGACGGAGTTCGGCGTGTCACCGATCTTCCGCCTCAGCTATGCGGGCGAATACGCGACGCCGTTTGTTGAAGCCTCAGTGGGTTTGCGCGTGCTCAGCCATACCGAGATCGCCGACGGCCATCGCATGGGCTCGGCTTTCCAGTTTTCCGACATGGTTGGCGTTGGCATTGCCTTCGGCAAGGCGCAGCGGCTCGCCATCGGCTACCGCTTCCAGCACCTGTCCAATGCCGGCATCAAGCACCCCAATCCCGGCACCAACTTCAGCATGGGCTACGTGCGCTACCGCTTCTGACGGGGGGGCGGCCGGGCATCGTTCCAGCCGCAGGACACTGCATCGCAATCCCACCGCCTACCGCGCATCGTCTGTGCCACCTATCATTGCTCCATGGATCATTGCCTGCCACTATCGGCCGGCATACTCGGAGATCAGACATGAAGCGCATTCTGGGTGTCTACAGCGCACCGCGTCAGCACTGGGTCGGAGATGGCTTTCCGGTGCGCTCGATGTTTTCTTACATGAGCCACGGCAAGCAGCTGAGCCCGTTTCTGCTGCTGGACTACGCCGGGCCGGCCGATTTCACGCCGACGCAGCGCCCGCGCGGCGTTGGCCAGCATCCGCACCGCGGCTTCGAGACCGTGACCATCGTCTACAAGGGCGAGGTCGCGCATCGCGACTCGACCGGGCAGGGCGGCGTGATCGGCCCCGGCGACGTGCAGTGGATGACGGCGGGCGCCGGCATCCTGCATGAGGAATTCCACTCGCCGGCCTTTACGCAAAGCGGCGGCGCGCTGGAAATGGTGCAGCTATGGGTCAACCTGCCGGCGCGCGACAAGATGACCACGCCCGGCTACCAGGCCATCGTCGACCGCGATATCCCGGTGGTGCCGATGCCCGATGGCGCCGGCACGGCGCGCGTGATCGCCGGCGAGTACGCGGGCAAGGCCGGTCCGGCGCGCACCTTCACGCCGATGCATGTGTGGGATATGCGCCTGAACCAGGGGGCCAGCACGCGGCTGGCGCTGCCGGAGGGCTGGCATACCGCGCTGGTGGTGCTGCGCGGCAAGATCACCGTCAACGCGGAGGCGACGGTGCGGGATGCCGAGATGGTGGTGCTGGACGGTGCCGGCGAGGATGTGAACATCGAAGCCAGCACGGACGCGGTGGTGCTGCTGCTCAGCGGCGAGCCGATCGACGAGCCGATCGTCGGCCATGGCCCGTTCGTGATGAACACTGAAGAGCAGATCGCCGATGCCTTCCGCGACTTCAGCAGCGGCCACTTCGGCAGCATCGCGGCGGGCGGCCGCTAGGCGGCTGCTGCAGCAACGGGGCGAGCCTTGCGGCTCGCCCCGTTCCGGCATCAGAAGATCTGCCGGATCCCCACGGTCACGCCCACCATGCTCTTTTGCCCGGCCATGGTCGGGTACCTGAAGGCAAAGGCGGTGGCCGCGCCGTCGAAGCTCAGGCCGCCGTTGCGAGCATAGCCGGCCGACAGGTACACGTCGGTGCGCTTGCTGAAGTTGTAGTCGGCGATGAAGCTGACCTGCTGCATGTTGGACGGGTTGGTTTCGGCGGCCGTGGCGGTGGCGCGCGCGCCCTTCACGTCGGCGTAGTAGTAGGCCAGCGACAGGCCCAGCGCGGGCGTGGCCTGGTAGTTGACGCCGGCCCACCAGTAGTCGTCGCGCAGCAGCGTGTCGCCGCTGGCGAACTCTGCCTTGTTGTAGCGGTAACCGAGCGTGAACTTGAATGGGCCGGTGTTATACAGCGCGGCCGCGCCCAGCTTGGTCATGGTGCCGGGCTGGCCGGTGACCGCGGCAGGGCGCCAGACGTCGGCACCGATCGAGGCGCCGAAGCCGCTGCTGTTCAGGTACATCAGCGAGCCGCCATAGGCGATGTTGTCGCTGAAGTGCCCCGGCACCTCGCCCGCGCCGCCGTTGGCCAGCAGGATGGCGGCATTCTGCACCGCCACGCCGGCGCCGAACGAGAAGTGCGCCACCGCCTGCAGCGGACCGAACTGGCCGGTGTACTTGACCATGTTGTCTTCGCGGTAGTTCAGGCCCATCCACCAGATGCCCGGCTCATAGGTGGCGGCAAAGCGCATCGGCGCGAAGTTGGCCATGCCGTCGAAGAACGACGTGTACTGGCGCCCGAAGGTCAGCTTGCCGATGCTCTTGTTCTGCAGCCCGACATAGGACTGGCGATTGAACAGCGGCGCGCTCTGCAGGTTGCCGCTGTCCCACTGGAAGCCGCTTTCCAGCACGAACAGCGCCTGGTTGCCGGCGCCAAGGTCTTCCACGCCGCGCAGGCCCCAGCGCGAGGCGGACAGGCCGCCGATCTGCGGCATGCCGATGCGCTTGCCGCCCTGCGTGGGCGTGGCGGCGGATGCGGCCACGCGGTTGACATACTCGATCGATCCGTCGATGACCCCATACAGCGTCACGCCGGACTGTGCATTGGCGCTGCCTGCAGCCGCGCCCAGTACAGCCAGCGTGATTATCGATTTCTTCATGCTAAGTTGTCTCCTGTCGGTTTTTTATGGAAGGCGCTGGCCGGTTGCTACGCCCGGCTCTGTTCCATTAGACCTTTGCGCGTGGTGTCAGGCCCCCTCCTAAAAGGAGTGAATCGGGGGCCGGGTGTTGCAATGCCGCACGGTTGATGGCAGGAGGAGAGCCCCTATTGACTTGGAATGCGTTTCAGCATGAAAGCGGGACGCGTTCAAGCGAGGCGCGGCGCAGGCACGCTGCCCGCGAAGCACAAAAGAAAACGGGGGCTCGCCAATGCGAGCCCCCGTTCCGGTGCGGCTGGATTTACTGCACGTTGCCGGCGACCGCGATCACCTGGCCGGTGATGTAGTTGGAATCCGGCGAGCAGAACAGGTACACGCCGCCCGCGGCTTCTTCCGGGGTGCCCCCGCGGCCAAGCGGATTGCGCTGGGCGTGCGACTTCAGCATCTCGGGATTCAGCCCGACGCGGATTTCACGGCCTTCGATATTGACCGTGGCGCCGGCCTTGGCGTCGGCCGAGGTCATGCGGGTGTGGATCAGCCCGAACGCGACCGCATTCACGTTGACGTTGAAGCGGCCCCACTCGCGCGCCATGGCGCGGGTCATGCCGATCACGCCGGCCTTGGCGCCGGAGTAGTTGATCTGGCCGGCATTGCCGTTCAGGCCCGAGGTCGACGAGATATTGACGATCTTGCGGTACACCTCGCGGCCGGCTTCCTTGTCGGCGGCGGCCAGTGCCTTGATGTGCGGATAAGCGGCGCGCAGGATGCGGAACGGCGCGGTCATGTGGCAGTCCAGGATGGCGTACCACTGCTCGTCGCTCATCTTCTGCACCACGTCGTCCCAGGTAAAGCCGGCGTTGTTGACGATGATGTCGATGCTCTTGAAGTTGCTCATCGCGGTGTTGATGAAGCGGTCGGCAAAGTCCGGTGCGGACACATTGCCCACGCAGGCCACGGCTTCAACGCCTATTGCCTTCAGTTCCTCGACGGTCTGTTGCGCCGGCTCGGCGTCCAGGTCATTGATGACCAGGCGCGCGCCTTCGCGTGCCAGACGCATGGCGATGGCGTTGCCGATGCCGCGGCCCGAACCGGTGACCAGTGCCACCTTGCCTTCAAGTGCTCCCATTTCAGACTCCTTGTGCTTGATTGGATTTACAGGGCAACGACGGCGTCGCCGAGGATCTTGCTTTCGCCATACTGGTTGGCGGTCTGGATTTCCAGCTTGACGCGCTTCTCGCCGTCGACTTCCAGCTTGTCCACCACGCGGCCGGTGCAGGTGATGCGATGGCCCAGGTGGGTGATGCCGACAAAGCGCACGCCGAACTGGCGCAGCTGGCGCTGGTCCACCCACAGCGTCAGCAGGCGGCCCAGGTAGGCCATCGACAACATGCCGTGCGCGAACACGTCGGGCATGCCGGCCTTGCGGGCGAAGTCGGTGTCGATGTGGATGGCGTTGTGATCGTTCGAGGCGCCGGCAAACAGCGCCAGCGTGGTGCGGTTGATCGGCTCCAGCGTCAGCGGGGGCAGGGTGTCGCCGACCTGGATCTGGTCGAAGCTCAGGTTGCTCATTCGATGTCTCCGGTTCAGCCGTTGCGTTGGACCAGCACGCCGCGCAGGTCTGCCACGTGCTCGCCATTCTGGTTGGTCACGCGCGTCTCGCGCACGACGAAATCCAGTGCGCCGCCCTTCTTGTCGTAGATGTCGGTGATGGTGGTCTTGAAGTGCAACGTGTCGCCGGCATACGCCATGCGGTGGTAGGTGAAGGACTGCTCGCCGTGCAGGATGCGCTCGACCTTGATGCCGAGCTCGTCGCGCCAGCCAGTTGGCGGGTTGACCAGTTCCAGCGAAAACAGGAAGGTCGGCGGCAGCGGCAGGCCCGGGTGGCCGGCGTCGCGCGCGGCGGCCTCGTCGATATAGACCGGATCGGTCTGGCCGGTGGCCTTGGCGAAAAAGCGCAGCTGGCTGGCCGGCGCGGAGGTGCGGAAGTCCGCAATCACCCGGCCGATATGTTTCTTGTCGATCATGGATGGGCTCCTGTGTCGGTGTGTGCTCAGGCGTGCTTCTGGTACAGCGTGACCACGCAGGCGCCGCCCAGGCCGAGGTTATGCGTCAGGGCCAGGCGTGCGCCTTCGACCTGGCGCTGGTCGGCGGTGCCGCGCAGCTGCCGGACCATCTCGTAGCATTGCGCCAGGCCGGTGGCGCCCAGCGGATGGCCCTTGGACAGCAGGCCGCCCGACGGGTTGACCACCCACTTGCCGCCGTAGGTGTTGTCGCCGTCGTTGACCAGCTTTTCGGCGCCGCCTTCCGGGCACAGGCCGAGGCCTTCATAGGTCAGCAGCTCGTTCTGCGCGAAGCAGTCGTGCAGCTCGATCACGTCGATGTCCTGCGGGCCGACGCCGGCCTGCTCATACACCTGCTGCGAGCCTTCGCGCGTCATGTCGAAGCCGACCACGCGGATCATGTCGCGAGCGTCGTAGGTGCTGGGGCGGTCGGTGGTCAGCGCCTGGCCGGCGATCAGCACATCGGTCTTCAGGCCTTTCTTGCGGGCGAATTCTTCCGACACCACGATGGCGGCGGCGGCGCCGCAGGTCGGCGGGCAGGCCATCAGGCGCGTGAGCACGCCTTCCCACAGCGCCGGCGCGGCCAGCACGTCCTCGGTGGTCAGCACGTTGCGGAACACGGCCAGCGGGTTGTTGGCGGCGTGGCGGCTGGCCTTGGCGCGAATCCTGGCGAAGGTTTCCAGCCTGGTGCCGTATTTGTCCATATGGGCCTTGCCGGCGCCGGAGAACTGGCGGATGGCATTGGGCAGGTCCTTGCGGTCGACGAGGTCGTCCACCAGGTCGAGGGCGTGCTCCAGCGCCGGGGCGCGGTCGTCCCAGCGCGACTTGAGCGCGCCGGGCTGCATGAACTCGAAGCCGACGGCGAGCGCGCAGTCCACCGCGCCGCTCTGCACCGCCTGGCGCGCCAGGAACAGCGCCGACGAGCCGGTGGCGCAGTTGTTGTTCACGTTGATGACGGGGATGCCGGTCATGCCGACCTGGTACAGCGCCTTCTGGCCGCAGGTCGAATCGCCATACACGTAGCCGGCGTAGGCCTGCTGCACGTCCTCATAGCCGAGGCCGGCGTCTTCCAGCGCCTGGCGCACGGCCGTTGCGCCCATCACGTCATAGGTGTCGCTGCTGCCCGGCTTCTTGAACGGGATCATGCCGGCGCCGGCGACGAATACCTTGCGAGTCATGTGTGTGCTCCGAAGAATGTCTGTGGGTGGGCGGTGCTTACAGCTTGCGGGCGATTAGTTCGCGCATCACTTCGCTGGTGCCGCCGTAGATGCGGGTCACGCGCATGTCGGCAAAGGCGCGCGCCACCGGGTACTCCATCATGTAGCCGTAGCCACCGTGCAACTGCACCATCTGATCCAGCGCGATGCCCAGCACTTCGGTCGAATGCAGCTTGGCGATGGCGGCTTCTTCCAGCGTCAGCCGGCGGCGGACGTGCTCGCCGATGTAGTGGTCGATCATCAGGCGCACGGAGATGGCCTGCGTCTTGATGTCGGCCAGCTTGAACTTGGTGTTCTGGAAGTCCCACACGGTCTGGTTGAAGGCTTTGCGGTCCTTGACGTAGGCCAGCGTGTGCTCCAGGCAGACCTCCAGCTTGGCGGCGGCGCTGACGGCGATCGACAGCCGCTCCTGCGGCAGCTCGGTCATCAGGTAGGCAAAGCCCTTGCCTTCCTCGCCCAGCAGGTTGGCCACCGGCACGCGCACGTTGTCGAAGAACAGCTCGGCGGTGTCCTGCGCGTGCTGGCCGACCTTGTCCAGCTTGCGGCCGCGGCGGAAGCCTTCGCGGTCGGCTTCCACCACGATCAGGCTGACGCCGCGCGCGCCGGCGGCGGGGTCGGTCTTGCAGACCATGATGATCAGGTCGGCGTTGAGCCCGTTGCTGATGAAGGTCTTGCTGCCGTTGATCACGTATTCGTCACCGTCGCGGGTAGCGGTGGTGCGGATCGCCTTGAGGTCGCTGCCGGTGCCCGGCTCGGTCATGCCGATGGCCAGGATGTATTCGCCGGA
This sequence comes from Cupriavidus sp. CPT47-8839-RL05A, assembly GCF_058792255.1. Classification (NCBI taxonomy): domain Bacteria; kingdom Pseudomonadati; phylum Pseudomonadota; class Betaproteobacteria; order Burkholderiales; family Burkholderiaceae; genus Cupriavidus; species Cupriavidus sp. CPT47-8839-RL05A. The sequence continues at coordinate 94,104 of NZ_JBYTEG010000026.1, forward strand.
GCAGACCTTGGGCAGCCAGCGTTGCTTCTGCTCTTCATTGCCGAGGCGGGCGATGTATGGCGCGATGATGTCCGAGTGCACGCCGAAGCCGACGCCGCTCAGGCCGACGCGGGCGTATTCCTCGGCGAACACCGCGCAGTGGCCGAAGTCACCGCCGCCGCCGCCGTACTCGGTCGGCAGCGTCACGCACAGCAGGCCTTCGCGGCCGGCCTTGAGCCAGGTCTCGCGGTCGACCTTGCCGGCCTTGTCCCATTCGGCTTGCCTGGGCAGGCATTCGCGTTCCAGGAAGCGGCGTACGGTGGTACGGAACATCTCGTGGTCGTCACGATAGATGGTGCGGTTGATTTCCATTGGGTGACTCCGGATATCGGTCTGCGGGAGGTTGCCTCGGCCAAGGTATGCGGCCACTGGTATGGCGCTAAGGTACCGGGGAGGAGGGGGCCGCGAACACCACCCGCGTCAGGTGGCCGGAGACAGCAAAGAGGGGGTGCCGCGCATGGGTTGCGCGGCGTTGGGGAGGGGGAGCGGGGGAGGGAGAGGGAGAGGGCGCGCCGTCAGTGCGGCGCTTCAGGCGGCTGGGCGCCGCCGGCCTGGTCCAGTTCGCGGTCGCGGGCGCGGGCCACGGCCTCGTCGCGGCTGCTGACGCCCAGCTTGCGGAAGATGTTGCGCAAGTGCCATTTCACCGTCTCCGGCGACAGGCCCAGGGTGCGCGCGATCTTCTTGTTGGGCAGGGCCTGGCCGAGCAGGCGCACGACATCGGCTTCGCGATCGCTCAGTTCCTCAAAGCGCGCGTCGGCCTTGGCGGTGCCACCGGCGGTTGCGACGGCGGCGGTGCATCCGGCCGCGCCCGCTGCGTCGGCACGTGGCGGCACGGCGGCCTGCAGGCGTTCGACATAGAAGGCCAGCACCGGATCCAGCGTGGGGTCGGCGGCCGCGCCGGCGATCTGGGCGAGCGCGCCCGGGCAGGCGTCGATCAGGCTGCGCATCAGGCCGAGGCGGTGGCCCCGGCGCAAGCCTTCCAGCACATGCGCGCGTGCCGGCCCGGTCTCGCCGCGCCGCGATGCCACCACCGCCGCCAGCATATGCAGCTGCGCCACATGGCGTTGCCAGCCGCGCGTCTCGCAGTAGGCGATCAGCGGCGCCATGCGGGCCGCGGCCCCGCGCATGTCGTCATGCGCCAGGCTGAGCAGCACGTGGGCGCGCTCGGTCACCATGTGGATCGCGTCCAGCGAACCGCGCGGCGCGTTGCGATGGCGTGCGGCAATGGCGTCCAGGCGGGCCAGCACGGCCTCGGCGGCGGCAATGTCGCCGCCGGCCAGGTGCAGCCGGAACTGGTTGGCCAGGCTCTGCGCGACCAGGCGGTCCAGGTGCAGCTGCGTGCCGTAGTCCTCCAGCCGCTCCAGCTGGGCGAAGGCATCAAGCCGGTGGCCGCTGAGCCAGTGCGCGGCCGCGAGCACGGTGTGCACCCGCAGCACCGAATCGGGGATCGATACCCGTTCGAGCACGTCGACGCGGTCTTCCAGCAGCCGGCGCGCAGCGTCCAGGTCGTTCTGTTCATACAGCACTTCGCCGAGCAGCGCCGCGGCAAAGTATTCCGGCTCGGGGCCGGCGCCGGCGCCGCCGTGGCCCACCTGTTCGACTTCACGCAGCACGTCGCGGGCGACGCGCTCGGCCTGGATCACGTTGCCTTCCAGCGCATGGCTGAAGCCGATCATGCAGCGGCCGTTGAGCATGCCGCTGGCGGTGCCCAGCAGCGGCGCGCCGTCGATCAACAGGGGCGGCGCCTCGGTCTGGATGCGGCGGGCGCGCTCGTAGTCGCCCAGGTGCATGTAGAGCCACGACAGCAGGTTGTTGCGCGAGCCGATGAAGAGGGCCGCAAGGTCGGGGGGCGCTGCCTCGATCTGCGGCAGCAGCGCCAGGGCGCTCTGGGTATCGTCGCGCAGCACCGCCAGGGAAAAGCGCAGCAGCGACAGCCGGTAGCGCAGCGAGCTGTCGCCAGGCGGGATATCGGCCTCCAGCCGGTTGGCGGCCGCGGCGCATTGGTCGAGGTCGCGCGAGAACATCTGCATGCGCAGCGCCAGCAGGCGCAGTTCGGGGCGCGCCTGCACCTGATCGGCGGGGATGGCGCGCAGCAGGCCGAGCGCCTTGCGCACCTCGCCGCGCATCATCAGGGTGTCGGCAAAGCGCTGCACCAGGTCGGCCGCGGTGTCGGCATCGCCCGCCAGCACCGCATGGCGCACGGCCTCTTCCAGCATGCGATGGTCGCGGAACCAGCGCCATGCCGCCGCGTGCACAGCGCGCTGCTGCGACTCGCTGCGCGAGCGGAACCGCTGCGCCAGTGTTTCGCGCAGCAGCGGATGCAGGCGGTACCAGGCTTCGCGTTCGGGCCCCTGCGCGGGCGTGATGAACAGGTTCTCCTGTTCCAGCCGTGTCAGCAGCGCCAGGATCTCGCCTTCGCCGCCCATTGCCTGCTCGCCCAGCGCCTCGCACAGCGATGCGGTGAAGCGTTCGCACGAGGCGGCGCGCACCAGCAGCTCGGCTTCGTCCGGCGCCAGGCGCGACAGCACCTCGCGTTCGAAATACTCGGCGAAGGCGCCGGCATCCTGCACGCTGGCCTGCACGAAGCCGGTGGCAAAGGTGAGGCCGCTGGCGTTGGCCTTCTTGCGCTTCCAGTGCGCGGCAAAGAGCTGCAGGCCGGCCACCCAGCCGTCGGTCAGCTCGTGCAGCATGCGCGCATCGCGCGGGCTGATGTCGCCAAGCTGGGCGCGCAGGAAATGCTGCGATTCAGCCAGCGTGAAGCGCAGGTCGCGCTGGTCCAGCTCCAGCAGCATGCCCTGGTCGCGCAGGCGCCCGAGCGACAGCGGCAGCGCTACGCGCGAGGCCAGCACCACGTGGAAATTGGCCGGGGCATAGTCGAGCAGCCACTGCAGCGGCTCCAGCACGCGCGCCGTCAGGTGGTGCACGTCGTCGAGCACCAGCGTCACGTCGCGCGGATGGGCGGCAATGCCGCGCACCAGCGCGATGATGGCGCGCTCGACGGCTTCGTCGTCGGTGCCGCGGTCGGCCAGCACCATGGCTTCGCGCGTCAGCGCGGGGCTGACCTCGGACAGGCAGCCGAGCAGGCGGTCGAGCCAGCGCTGGCGCTCGTTGTCGGCCGGCTCCAGCGTCAGCGCGGCCATGTCGAAGCCGAGCGCGAGCAGGTCCAGCCGCCACGCGGTCAGCAGCGCGGTCTTGCCGTAGCCGGCCGGGCCCTGCAGCACGATGCAGCGCCGGCGCCGTGCCTCGGTCAGCTGCGCCAGCAGGCGCTCGCGCGCGACCACGCGCGCCGCGCTGCGCAGCGACGCCGGCCGGGACGGCTGCGAGACTGGCGCGGCGGGCTGGCTACGGGGAGCGGCTGGCGGATTGGCTGGCGTCTGGGGCATGGACGAGGCAGGACGGTGCAGGTGAGGTGCGGAGGAAATGCGGGTGGGGCAGCGCGATGCCGGGCAAAGGCGGCACGTTGTCGCAATTGTACTGGCAGACGCGGCCAGGCCGGCTGTCCGGGTGGCCCGGGTGAGACGCGCACAGCACCCGCGGGCCACCCGGAACAGGTGGGGAAGGGTTTGCCGGATGTCCGGTCACAGGGCGTCGCCTTATATTCGCGCAGCGGCAAGCCCGCTGGCGAAGCGCGTGCCTGTTCATGCCTTCGCTCCTTCGTCCCTTTGCCCCGCTTCGATTGCGCACCGCTGGACGCCCATGGAAACCATACATGCTGCCGTCGCGACCCGCCTCGTGCCGCCGCGCCAGAACCGGCGCTCGATTGCGCGCGAGGTCCTGCTGCAGCGCCTGCACCATGCCCGGCATGGCCGGCTGATATTGCTGACTGCGCCGGCCGGCTACGGCAAGACCACGGTCATGGCGCAGTGGCGCCACCGCCTGATGGCCGGCGGCGCGCGCGTGGCCTGGCTCACGCTCGCGCCGGAAGACGACGACCTGAGCCAGTTCTGCGCCAGCCTCGATGCCAGCCTGCGGCAGGCCGGCATCCGGCTGTGCCGCCCCGGCCAGGAATTTGGCAGCGACCCGGCGCACCCCGCCGCCTTGCTGCCTGCCTTCGTCGCGCTGCTGGACGGCGTGCCCGGCGAGGTCTACCTGATGCTGGACGGTCTCGACCGCCTGCGGCACCCGGCCACGCTGGCCTTCCTGCAGGGCGTGCTGTGCGCGCGCCTGCCGCACCTGCATATCGTCGCCGCGGCGCGCGGCGAGGCCGGGCTGGCCCTGGCCCGGCTGCGCGCCGGCCGGGAGCTGGCCGAAGCCGGCCGCGCCGAGCTGGCCTTCAGCGTTGCCGAAACCCTGGCCTTCGTGGGCCAGCGCGTGGAAGGACACACCGCGCGCCGGGAGAACTCGCAAGCCGCGATCGACATGGCGGTGGCGCTGCAGGAAGTCACCGAAGGCTGGCCCGCCGGCGTGGAGCTGGTTGCCGCATCGCTGCGCATGGGCCAGGAGCCGGCGTGGCCGCATGCGCAATCCGCTGCCCTGCATGCCTACTGGCAGGAGGAAGTGACCGCCGGATTGCCGCCGGCGCTGCTGGACTTCATGCGCTGTCTTGCGGTGCCGCGCCGCATCCATGCCGATCTTGCCGCGCTGCTTGCCGGCTGCGCGCAGGCGCCGGCGCGCCTTGCCGAGATCGCCGCGCGCGGCCTGTTCCTGGAGCCAGCCCCGCCCGAGCCGGATGAGGTTGCCGATGGGAGCGGGCACGGCTGGTACCGTTTCCACCCGTTGTTGCGGGCGCACCTGCTGCATGAGCTGGAGCACGGCACGGGCCCCGGGCCGCATGGACTGCCTGAGCTGCAGCGGCTGCACGGGCTTGCGTCCGCGTGGCTGGACCATTGCGGCAAGCCGGCGGAGGCCATCGGACACGCGCTGCGCAGCGGCGACTTTGGCCGCGTGCTGGCGCTGGTGGAGGCAACCGCGGCCCACTTGCCCGGCGTCAGTCCGCTGCGCGACTTCCTGCAGTGGGCCGACGGCATTGCACCCGCGCGGCTGGCGTTGCACCCGGCGCTGCTGCTGGCCTCGGCCTGGGCATGCGTGGTATCGGTGCGGCCGCAGCACGCCGAGCACTGGATCCGGCGCTGGGAAGCCAGTGCCGGGCCCGGCGTGGATACCGTCGTGCACGCCACGGTGATGCGTGCGACCATTGCCGCGCAGCAGGACGACCACGCGCGGGTGCAGTCGCTGCTCGACAGCCTGCAGGGCAGGCCGCCGGGCAATCCCGCGCTCGAGCAGATCCGCATGAGCCTGGCGTTGCGCTACGGCACCCTGCTGGGCTGCCAGCCGCGCTCGCGTGCGCCATACCGCTGCGCGGCGCAGCCCGGCGACACCGAGATCGCGCTGATGGGTGCCGGCACGATGGCGCTGATGGCCTGGGTCGAGGGCAATGCCTACGAGACGCTGCGGCTCGGCACGGACGTGCTGGCGGCCGCGCAGCATGCCTATGGGCGCCGCTCGATCGCGGCCAGCCTGTGCGCAGTGCCGGTGGCTGCCGCGCTGTACGAGCAGGACCGCATTGCCGAAGCCAGCGAAGTGCTGGCGGGCCGGCTGCAGACGCTGCGTACCGGCACCCCGGACGTGCTGATCGAAGCGGCGCTGTGCCATGCCCGGCTGCAATGGCTGGCCGGCGCTCGCCATGAAGCCCTGGCGGAACTGGTGGAAGCCGAAGCCATGTTCCACCGCCGTGGCCTGCCGCGCGGGGTGGCGCGCGTGGCGGCCGAGCGCCAGCGCCTGGCGCTGCTGGGCAAGGACCTGCGCCACGCGCAGCGGCTGCAGGCCTCGCTGGAGGAACTCGGCCGGCACGATCCGGGCGCTACGCCGCGCGGCCAGGAAATCGCCGCCGTGGCGGCGCTGGCCCGCGCCCGGCTGGCGCTGGCGCAAGGCGAGCCCGCGCAGGCGCTTGCCGCGCTTGGCACCGTGCGTGGCCTGTACGTGGCTTCGGTGCGGGAACCGCTGCTTGTGACGGTCGACCTGCTGCAGGCCACCGCGCTCGACGACCTCTATCGTCCCGATGAAGCGGCACCGTACCTCGAAGCCGCGCTGGCGGCGGGCGAGCGGCTGGGGCTGGTGCGCACCATCCTCGACGAAGGCGAACGTACCTTCGGCTTGCTGGCAGGCATGGCTGGCAGGGAGGACGGTGGCGCGGCGGGGCGCGGAGCATACCTGGCGCGCCTGTGCGAGGCCGCCGCGATGCCGGCGCCGCCGCCCGGGCCGGCCGAGCCCGCCGCCGCGCCGGCCGCGTTGCCGCCGGCCGACGTCGGCAAGGGCCGGCTGCTGACCCCGCGCGAGCGCGAGATCCTGGCGCTGCTGGAGCAGTCGATGTCGAACAAGCGCATTGCGCTGGTGCTCAACCTGAGCGTCGACACCGTCAAGTGGAACCTGCGGCAGATCTACGGCAAGCTCAATGTCTCGCGCCGCTACGATGCCATCCTGGTGGCGCGCAGCGCGGCGCAGCGGCCGGGCTGACCGCGCTGGCCGGCCGGCTGCGCGCGTGCCTTATTCCGCGGTGGCGCCGCTGGCCTTGATCATCTGGGCGACCACGGGCTCGGTCGCGTCGAATTCGCGCCGGAACTCCGCCGCAGAGTTGCCCACCGGATCCATGGCCAGCGCCTCGAGCCGCGCGCGCATGGCCGGCGACTGGATCGACGCCCGCGCTTGCGCTTCCAGCCGCGACAGGACCGCCGCCGGCGTGCCGGCGCGCGCAAACAGGCCAAGCCAGGCGGGCGAGCGCAGTTCCTGCTCTTTCAGCCCGGCCTCGGCCAAGGTCGGTACGTCGGGCAGTTCCTTGATGCGCTTGTCGCCCATCACGGCGAGGGCGGCAAGCCGGCCGCTCTTGATATGTGGGCCGAGCGTGCTCATCGAGCCGATCGCCCAGGCGACGTTGCCGGAGATCAGGTCCTGCGCCATCGGTGCTTCACCCTTGTAGGCCACGTGCGCCATGTCCAGGCCGCGCACCTGGTTCAGGTGCGCACCGACAAGGTGGGGGAAGGTGCCGACGCCGTAGGAGCCGTAGCTGACCTTGCCCTTGTTCTTCGCGGCCCAGTCCAGGAACTGCTGCACGTTTTTCGCCGGCACGTCCCGGTTCACGGCCAGCACGATCTTGCCGACGCACACCTCGGTGATGAAGGCCAGGTCCCGGCGCACGTCGTATGGCACGTTGCGGTACAGATGCGGCGTGTTGATCAGCGGCGAGGAGTGGGTGAGCAGGATCGTGTAGCCATCCGGCGCGCCGCGCGTGATGGCCTGCACCGCGATCACGCCCGCGCCGCCGGGCTTGTTGTCGACGATGATGGTTTGTCCGAGGCGCTTGCCCATGTCCTCGGCCAGCGCGCGCGCCACGGTGTCGGTGGCGCCGCCGGGCGGGCCCGGGACAACAAAGGTGATGGGGCGCGACGGGTAGCTCTGGGCACCGCTGGCGGCGCTCCACGCCATCGCTGCCATCGCGATCAGGGACTTCATGCGCATGATGTGATACCTCGGGAAAGGGGGTAGAAGGCTGCGCAGCAAGACTGGCTGCATGTGGGAAGTTATAGGATGCCAGGCAGCTTGCACGCCCCCCAATTCGGCTGGGCGGGATTGCCCTAGTTGGCGGCCAGTCAGCGTGGCAGCCAGGAAAAGAAAGCTCCGGCATGAGGCCGGAGCAAAGCACGCAGCCGGACGATGCCGGCCAGGTGGAGATTGCGTTGTACAGCGGCGCCAGCCGCGCGGGTGAGCCTTAGCGCTCTGCCATCAGGCCCAGGCCCTGTGCCTGCAACCGGGCCACGCCATCGGCATCGAAGCCCCAGTCGCGCAGCGCGGCGGCGCCATGCTCGCCGCGCGCCGGCGCGGGCCCGGAGATCCCGGAGGGCGTGCCAAGGAAGCGCGGCGCCGGTGCCGGCTGCACCACGCCCGCGATTTCGACAAAGCTGCCGCGCGCGCGGTGATGGGGGTGGTTGGGCGCTTCGCTGAATTCCAGCACGGGTGCGATGCAGGCATCGCTGCCTTCGAACACGGCGCACCATTCGTCGCGCGTGCGGGTCAGGAAGACGGCCTCGAACTGCTTGCGCAGCGCGGGCCAGCCGTTGCGGTCGTACTGGGCCGGCAGATCCTTGCCGGCAAGGCCCAGCTTGTCCAGCAGCTCGGCGTAGAAGCGGCCCTCGACCGGGCCGATCGACATGTACTTGCCGTCGCGCGTGCGGTAGCTGTCATACCAGGGCGCGCCGCCGTCGAGCACGTTGGCCTGGCGCTGTTCGCGCCAGTTGCCCGAGGCCAGCATGCCCCAGAACACCGCGCCCAGTTGCGCGGCGCCTTCGGTCATGGCCGCGTCGACCACCTGGCCCTTGCCGCCGCGCTGCACATTGAGCAGCGCCGCCACCACGCCGAGCGCCAGCAGCATGCCGCCGCCGCCATAGTCCCCGACCAGGTTCAGCGGCGGTACCGGTGCCTGCCCGGCGCGGCCGATACCCGACAACACGCCGGACAGCGCGACATAGTTCAGGTCATGGCCGGCACGGTCGGCCAGCGGGCCGGTCTGTCCCCAGCCGGTCATGCGCGCATAGACCAGCTTGGGGTTGAGCGCCAGCGCGGTGTCGGGCCCCAGGCCCAGGCGTTCCATGGTGCCCGGGCGAAAGCCTTCGATCACCACGTCGGCGCGTTCGACCAGCGCCAGCGCCGCGCGCTGCGCTTGCGGCTGCTTCAGGTCCAGCGTGACCGAACGGCGGCCGCGTCCGGTGATATCCACGCGTTTGCCGGTGGCCGACTTGGGCCCCAGGTCGGCCGGCGCCGCCGGGCGGTCGACGCGCAGCACGTCGGCGCCCATGTCGGCCAGCAGCATTGCGCCGAACGGGCCCGGCCCGATGGCTTCGAATTCCAGTACGCGGATTCCGCTCAGTACACCCATGGTGGTTCTCCTCTTGCCCAGTCCTGTTTGCATGGGATGCACCCATGCCCTTGATTGCGCTTTTGCAGGTTGCAAGTAGACCAAAAGCCGGCACACCCTAGCCCCACCCGTATCAGGTAGGAGGCCGCCCACCCTTCCTGCGCTGCACAAAGGCGCTCCTATAATCGGTTCACCATGCGGCCGCCAGTGCGGGCCGGAAGACGAAGTGAGCCGGAGCCAGAAGTGAGCAATACCCAGCGCGCAATTGCAGCGCCAACGCGGACACGGCAGGCCGCACGCCTGTTGCCGGTCCTGAGCGAGCTCAGGCAGGAGGTGCGCTCGCTGAGCCGGCGTGCGCATCGTCTCGCGCTCGCGCAGGCCGACGGTGATGACGACGCCTGCCGCCATCGGCTGGCGCAGTTGTTCGAGCGCTGGATCGAAGACGGCTCGCCGCGCGCGCAGGTGGTCTGCTTTGCCTCGGCCGCCGAGTTCGGCCTGCCGCTGCACCGGCATGCCGAGCGCTGCCGCGCCGCGGCGATGTGCGACGGCTCCGATGCGGTGCGCGCGTTGTACTGGGCGGCGCTGCACCGCACGCGCAGCCGCGTCGGCATGACCGCGCGGATGGAAGATGCGCAGGCCGCAGTGCTGCCCGTGGTGGCGCCGCCACCGGCTGCCGCGCAGCTGCGGGTGCTGCCCGCCGCATCGGTGCGGCCGCCGTGCCGCCGCTGCGAGCGCCTGCGCCTGGATGCGCGCTGTGCCAACGGCCACGGTGCCTTGCGTCCGCTGGGCGACATGCAGTGGCGCAGCCTGGCCGCCGGCGTGCAATGCCAGACGCGCGAGCACCAGTGCGATACCTGCAGCACGCGCTGGACCCAGCACCGCAGCGCGGCGGATCCCTTTACGGCCTGGACCATCAGCCGGCGCGGCAACGCCATGTCGGCAAGGGATGCATTGACAGCCTGAAAGCGATGCGACGGCCATGCTGCAGTGGCCGGCAAGAACAGAACAGCGCGCCGGACCTTGCGGACCGGCGCGCCGTTTTACTTGCGGCTGTGCTAGGCCTTATGGTTCGGCAGCGGAGCGCCCTGCATCTCCTGCTCCTGCAGTTCGCGCCATGCGATCTTGCCGGTGGCGGAGCGCGGCAGGCGCTCGACAAACTGCACGATGCGCGGCGCCTTGTAGGTCGCCATGCTGGTGCGGCACCACGCCAGCAACTCTTCCTCGGAAACGCCGGCGCCGTCACGCCGCACGATCACGGCCTTCACGGTCTCGCCCCGGTGCGGATCGCGCGCGGCGATCACACAGGCTTCCAGGATGGCAGGGTGGGTATGCAGGATCGCTTCCACCTCGGCCGGCCACACCTTGTAGCCCGAGGCGTTGACCATGCGCTTGAGGCGGTCGCGCATGACGAAGTAGCCGTCGGCATCGACGCTGGCAAGGTCGCCGGTACGGAAGAAGCGCTTGCCGTCGATCGTGATAAAGCTCTCGGCATTGGCCGCGGGCTGGTTCCAGTAGCCCAGCATCACCTGCGCGCCGTGCACCACGATCTCGCCGACTTCGCCGCGCGGCACTTCGGCCAGCGTGGCGGGATCGATGACGCGCGCGTCGACGCCGTAGGTCGGCACGCCCAGGTGCCCGGAGCGCGGCGCGGCGAGCGGGTTGGCGATGATGAACGAGGCGGTCTCCGTCAGGCCGTAGCCTTCGACGAACTGCAGTCCGTAGCGCTCCTTCATCACCCGCGCGGTGCTGTCGGGCACCGCCGCGCCGCCCCCGACCACGCAGGCCAGGCTGCCCAGGTCAAATGATTCGACATCCGGCTGCGCGAAGAACTCCACCAGCATCGGCGGCGGCGCCGCCCAGAACGTGACGCGATGGCGCGCTACCAGCTGCGCCGCGGTGCGCCGGTCCCAGCGCGGCAGCAGCACGATGGTGCCGCCCATGTAGACCGGCGCGTTGACGCCGTTCTGCAGTCCGAGCAGGTGGAACATCGGCGCCACCGCCAGGAAGGTCGATTCGGCGTGCGAGCGCCGCCACAGCTGCGAGCCCGCCACCGACACCATCACCGTGCGGTGCGTGTGCATGCAGGCCTTGGGCGCCCCGGTGGTGCCCGAGGTATAGGGCAGCATGCACAGGTCGTCCACGCCTGCGGCGCGCGGCGATGGCGTGATGCCGGCGGCCATGGCCTGCTGCCAGTGGACGGCGCCGGCCGGCAACGCCGCGCCCGACGAGCGCTGCTGCACCCAGTCCGGAATCGCGAGGCTGTCGTCGGGCTGCGCGGGCAGGGCATCGCCATAGTGATGCACGATCACGTGGCGCAGCGGCGTGGTGCCGACCAGCGGCGCCACCTGGCCGACCAGTTCGGTTGCGGCAAACGCGGCCACCGCGCCGCTGTCGGTGACGATATGGCGCAGCTCGTCTTCCAGCAGCATGGCGTTGGCCGGCACCACCACGGCATCGGCGCGCAGGATCGCGTGGTAGGCCACGATGAACTGCGGGCTGTTCTGGCTGAGCAGCACCACGCGGTCGCCTCGGCGCACGCCGCATGCCTGCTGCAGGTAGCCGGCCATGCGCTCCACCTGCGCCAGCAGTTCGGCATAGGTGGTGGCGCCGTGGTAGAACTGGACCGCGACCTTGTCGGGGAAGCGCCGGGCCGAGATCTCAAGGTTCTCCGCCAGGGTGGTGTGCGGCATATGGAAGACGCGCGGCACGTCGCCGAGCGCCACTGCGGCATCCACCGCAAGCGGGTCCGTGGGGGCGGCGGCGACGCCTGCATCGGGCAGATCGATGTGGGTCATGGTTGTCTCCTCTGTCATGTTGCAGTTGCCGTCAGAACGCGGTATCGCCATCCAGCAGCCGGCGCGCGATGGTGCGGCGCTGGATCTCCGAGGTGCCGTCGGGGATGCGCATGGTGCGCGCCCAGCGATAGCCGGCTTCGAGCCTGAGCTCATTGGTCAGGCCCATGCCGCCGTGGATCTGGATGGCGCGGTCGTAGACGCGGCCCACCATCTCGGTGGCGCCGGCCTTGACCATCGACACCTCCTTGGTGGCCGGCAGGTCGTGGTCGACCAGCCAGGCGCAATGCCGGATCATCGACTTGGCGGCATAGATGTCCATGGCGCTTTCGGCCAGCATCATCTGCACTGCCTGGTGTTCGGCGATGGGCTGGCCGAAGGTCTTGCGCACCCTGGCGTACTCCAGCGCCTGCGCCAGCGCCCATTGCGCCAGCCCCAGGCAGGTGGCGGCCATGCTCAGGCGGCCGGCGTTGACGCCGTCCAGCGCCACATTCAGGCCGCGGTCTGCCGGACCGAGGCGGTGGCTGTCGGGCACGCGCACGTTGTCCAGCGAGACGATGCCGATATCCGCGCCCAGGTGGCCCATGATCGGGATCACGCTCGGCACCGAGAAGCCCGGCGTACCGGTCGGCACGAAGAAGCCGGTGATGCCGCCCTTGCGGGCCCGCGCCTTCTCTTCATCCGTGACCGCGAAGATCATCGCGTAGTCGGCGTAGGGGGCATTGGTGATCCATTGCTTGGTGCCGTTCAGCACCCAGTGGTCGCCATCGCGTACCGCACGTGTGCGCATGCCCAGCACGTCGGAGCCGGCGTCCGGTTCCGACAGCCCGAAGCACATGGTCTTGTCGCCGCTGGCGAGCCCATCGCGCACGGTGTCGAGCAGGGCCGGGTCCATATGCCTGAGCACCGGCGACAGCCCGTTGGTGAAGGGCGACGGCAGCACCACGGTCTGCACCAGGTGGCGCTCCGGTCCGCAGTGCGCGTTCAGCCGCTCCTGGATATACACCGATGCCTGCGGCCCGAGCCCGCCGCCGCCGAGAGACTCGGCGCTGAGCGCGGTATAGAAGCCCAGCTCCGCCGAGCGCATGCGCACCTGGCGGCGCAGCGCCAGCACGGCAGGCGTGTAGCGGCCGTTCTCGTCGTAGATGGTGCGTTCGCTGCCCAGCAGGGCACGGTGCTCATGCTCCAGCGCGGCCACTTCGCGGTCGATGAACTTGATCAGCGCATCGCCGAATTCGACCCATTCGCCAGGGGTATCAAAGTCCATGTTGCTGCTCTCCTTAGTTGGTCCGCGTCCCGGTCCGCGGGACGCACGTTGTTCTGAGGGGGGCGTTCAGCCCGGGCTGCCGAGTTCGAGCACGGCGTCGACCGCATAGGCGCCCTGGCCATCGGGCAGCGCGATCACCGGGTTCAGGTCCACGGCCTGCAGGCGCGGTCCGGCGCCGGCGGCGAACACCGACAGCCGCGACAGCGTGCGCGCGAGCGCGCGGATGTCTGCCGGCGGGCGGCCGCGCGCGCCCAGCAACAGCGGCGCGCCGCGGATCGAACGGATCAGCCGCTCGGCGACGTCTTCATTGAACGGACAGCGGTGGAAGACCACATCGCGCAGCACTTCGACAAAGATGCCGCCCAGGCCGAACATGGCGATCGGCCCGAATGCCGGATCCTGCTTGATGCCAAGGATGCATTCGACGCCGCCGCTGAGCTGGCGCGCCACCAGCACGCCGTCCAGCTGCGCGCCGGGCACGGCGCTGCGGGCGCGGGCCAGCAGCGCGGGGAAGCCTTCGCGCACGCCGGCGTCGTCCTGCACGCCGAGCAGCACGCCGCCGATTTCGGACTTGTGCAGGATGTCCGGCGACAGGATCTTCATCACGACCGGGTAGCCGATCTCGCGTGCGGCGAGCACGGCGGACTCTGCATCCGTGCAGGCGCGCTCGGGCGCGCACGCGATGCCGGCGCCAGCCAGCAGGCGCTTGGCTTGCGCTTCGGACGGCGTTTCGTCGGGCAGGGCGACCGGCGAGACCGCGGGCAGCGGCTCTGCCTGCACCGCGAAGGCCTCTCCGTAACGGCCCATGGCGGCAATCGCCCGGACCGCGCGGGTGGGGTCTTCGAACACCGTGAAGCCCTCGTCTTCATAGGCGCGCAGTACCTCGCGCGGGCCCTGCAGCACCAGCACATAGAGCCGGTCCGGGTAGCGCTCTCGCAAGCGCGCCAGCTGGCTGCGCAGCTCGGGCGCCACCGACGGCGTGCTGCCGGCATACGTAAAGAAGCCGAGCACCGAGCGGTAGCCGCCGTCGCGCACCATGGCTTCGGTGAAGGGCTCGATCAGCGACAGGTCGTTGACGAACTGCGCGGTGGTGTCCACCGGGTTGCGCGGCGAGCAGATCGGCAGCAGCTCCAGCAGGCGCGACTGCACCGGGGCCGGCATCTCCGGCATCGCCAGGCCGAGCTCCTCAGCGGCATCGGAAACGATCACCCCGGCGCCGCCGCTGACGGTGATCACGCCCAGCGTGTTGGCGGCGGGGAAGATGCCGCGCTGGGCCAGGCGCACGATATCGAGCATGTCCTCGGTGCTGCGCGCGCGCACCACGCCCAGTTCAGCCAGCACCGCGTCCACCACGGCGTCGTCGCCGGCGATGGAGGCCGTGTGCGAGCGCGCCGCGGCGCCGCCCAGCTCGCTGCGTCCGACTTTCATCATCACCACCGGCTTGCGTGCCCGGCGCGCCGCCTGCAGGGCCGACACCAGCCCATTGCCGTCGTTGATGCCCTCCGAGTACAGGGCGATGACCCGGGTGGCGGGATCATCCACCAGCAGCTGCAGCGCATCGCCCAGCGTGAGGTCGGCCTCGTTGCCGGTCATGATGACGCTGGACAGGCCGATGTCGGCGTTCCGGGCTGCCATCGCCAGGTGGCCGCCATAGGCGCCGGACTGGCTGACGATGCCGACCGAGCCGGCGCGCAGCGTGCCCAGGCCAATGCTTGACGCGAAGCTGCCGACAAAGCCGATATGCACATTGACCAGGCCAAGGGCATTGGGCCCGAGCAGGCGGATGCCGGTGCGGCGCGCGATGGCCAGCAACTCTGCCTGGCGTGCCTCGCCGTCGCCGCCGACTTCGGCGAAGCCGGCGCTGAACAGGATGGCGGCGCGCACGCCGCGCTCGCCCAATGCAGCGATGGTGTCCGGGACGTGCGCGGCCGGCACCGCCACCACTGCGACGTCGGGCGTTTCAGGCAGGTCGGCGACGCTGGCGTAGGCGGTCAGGCCCTGTACCTCGGCGTGTTTCGGGTTGACCGGCAGGATGCGGCCGGCGTAGCCAAGCGCGCGCATGGCCGCGATGGGGCGCCCGCCGATCCGCGCGGGATCGTCGGAAGCGCCGATGATGGCGACCGAGCGGGGATGCAGCAGGAAGGCCAGGGAAGGGGATGCAGTCATGGAAGTCACTTTGGGTTGATGCAAAGGCGGCGGTGCCGCAGGCAAGGCCTGCGGCACCGCGCGGCTCAGGCCAGCGTGAAGGTCGGTACCGGGGCGCCGCCATCGCTGGGCGAAAACTTCACCTGCACCTTCTGCCCGATCCGCACCGTGTCGAGGTCGCAGTCGACGATATGGGTCATCATGGCCACGCCTTCTTCCAGCGTCACATAGGCGATGCAGAACGGATTGGGGCCTGCGCGACGCGTCACGCTGAAGCTGTAGATCGTGCCGCGGCCGCTGGCCTGCTTCCATGAGGTGGTGCCCATGCAGAACGGGCACAGCACGCGCGGATACCAGTGGGGCTTGCCGCAGTCGTCGCAGACCTTGATCAGCAATTGCCCTTCGCGCGCGGCCTGCCAGAAGGGCAGGTTGTCGGGCTGCTGGTCCGGCGCCTTGTAGGCAATGGGGGTATGTGGGGTCGTCATGTCATTGCTCTCGCGCATCATTCACGTTCAAGGATCAGGGTGGCGCTGCCGTGGCGCGAGCCCAGGTAGCCGCCGGTGCCTTGCGCCAGCGCCAGGTCGCAGTTGGCGACCTGCACCGTCGGATGGGCCTCGCCGCGCAGCTGGCGCACGGCTTCGATGACCTTGGTGATGCCGCCGCGGTTGGCCGGATGGTTGTTGCACAGGCCGCCGCCGTCGGTGTTGATGGGCAGCTTGCCCACGCCCGAGATCAGGTTGCCGTCGGCGACGAACTTGCCGCCTTCGCCTTTCTTGCAGAAGCCCAGGTCTTCCAGCTGCATCAGCACGGTAATGGTGAAGCTGTCGTAGATCGACGCATACTTGATGTCGGCCGGGGTAACGCCCGCTTCGGCAAACGCCGCCGCGCCCGAGAAGCGCGCACCGGACCAGCTCAGGTCGACTTCGCCACCGAGCTGGCCCTTGATGTACTCGCCGGCGCCGAGGATCTTCACCCTGGGCCGCTTCAGGGTGGCGGCGATTTCCGGGCGCGCCACGATCAGCGCGCCGCCGCCGTCCGATACCACGCAGCAGTCGAGCTTGTGCAGCGGATCGGAAATCATCGGCGAGCTCAGCACGTCCTCGACCGTGACCACGTCGCGCAGCATGGCATGGGGGTTGTGCCGCGCGTGGTGCGATGCGGCCACCTTGACCCAGGCGAGCTGCTCGGCGGTGGTGCCGTACTCGTGCATATGGCGCATGGCCGCCATCGCGTACAGGTTGACCGTGACCGGGCTGAACGGGCTCTCGAACGGCGCGTCGGGCAGGTTGGCGCCCCAGTTGCGCGCCTGGGTGCCGCTGGAGCCTTCCGAACGCGGGCGGCCCGCCAGCGTGATCAGGGCCACATTGCACTTGCCGGCCGCGATGGCCTGCGCCGCGTGCGAGACATGGACCAGGTAGGCCGAGCCGCCGGTGTCGGTGGAGTCGACATGGCGCACCCTGAGGCCGAGATAGTCGACCATGTTGACCGCGCCCAGCCCCGGCGCGTCGCCGGCGCAGAAGTAGCCGTCGACGTCAGCCAGCGTCAGGCCGGCGTCTTGCAGCGCGCCCTTGGCGCTCTCGGCGTGCAGCTGCGCCACCGACTTGTCCGGTGCCTTGCGGGTCGGGTGCTCATAGGCCCCGACGATATAGGCCTTGCCGTTGATGCTCATGATGGTGTCCTCCGGGATGGCATGGGGGTCAGATCGGATCCCAGCTGATCACGTCGGGGGAACGCTCCAGCTTGAAGAAGCTGTTGCGCATGGCCGGCATGGCGATCTCGCCCACGGTTTCAGGGGTCCAGCCCTCGCTCATATGCACCGAGCGCACCGGGCGCGGCTGGCTCATCAGGATGATCTCGTTGGCGCGCACCGCGAAGATCTG